>METI01000038.1:890-12616 GCA_001771285.1 candidate division NC10 bacterium RIFCSPLOWO2_12_FULL_66_18 | reverse complement strand
TCCATGAGGCACCAGCGGGTGAGGGCCGACTGGAAGAGGTTCAGCCCCACGAAGGCTGTGAAGAGCAGCCAGTACCGGCTGTGGATCTCGCTCAGAGCGAGACTCACGAGAATGAACGTCCCGGCAATGAGTCGAATCCAGCGCTCGAGAGTCATGGCTGTCCTCCTGCGTCTTGCGATCGCCGACGGGGTCCCTCCTTGCGGGTGAGGGTTGTACGGCTGGTCTTCTGAACCATCCGATTCATGGTTTCTCCTCGGGGCGTGCCGGTTTGTCCTTGGTGCTCGACGAGCACCGATCCACCCCTCACGTCGAAACCCCGGCCTTCCGCAGGAGGCCCTGGAAGATAATCCAGATGACCACTGCGACCAGGACCATACCGATCTCTCTCAGCCAGTCCATGGAGTCTCCTCGCTATACTCGCTGATGTGATGCATCCATCAGGCCGCCTTGGCGTGTGCGGCCCTCGCGTGTCGCTCTGCCATGTAATAGAGGACGGGCACCGCCATCCGGCTCAGGAGGGTGGAGGCCACCTCGCCCGCCATGAGGGAGATGGCCAGGCCCTGGAAGATGGGGTCGAACAGAATCACGAATGCCCCGACCACGACGGCCGCCGCCGTCAACAGCATGGGCCGGAACCGGACGGCACCGGCATCCACGACCGCTTCTTCCAGCGGCATGCCCTGGGCCATGCGCAGCTCGATGAAATCCACCAGGATGATCGAGTTCCGGACGATGATGCCGGCGCCGGCGATGAAGCCGATCATGGAGGTCGCGGTGAAGAAGGCCCCCATCAGACCGTGGGCTGGCAGGATGCCCACCAGGGTCAGGGGGATCGGGGCCATGATCGTGAGCGGGATCGTGAAACTCCGGAACCACCCGACCACCAGGACGTAGATCAGGATCAGCACCGCCGCAAAGGCCAAGCCGAGATCCCGGAAGACCTCATAGGTGATGTGCCATTCCCCGTCCCACTTCATGGCCAGCCTGTCGGTGAGGAAGGGTTGCCGGGCGGAGTAGGGCTCGATGGCATACCCCTCGGGGATGCGGAGTCCGGCAATGTCCCGGTTCAGTTTGAGGATGGCATAGACAGGGCTCTCCTCGGCCCCGGCCATGTCGGCCGTGACGTAAACCACTCGCTTCATATTCTTGCGGTAGATGTTGTGGGTCTGGACACCCTCCTCGGGACGGACCACCTCGCGGAGTGGTACCAGGCGACCAGCCGAACCCATGACCTGCAGGTTGGTGAGGGACGTCACACTTGATCGCTCCTCTCGTGGCAGCCGGAGCAAGAGGGAGACGTCCTCCTTCTCCTTCGGTAGGTGAGCAAGCCCGACCTCCATCCCCCCCACGGCGAGCCGCAGGGTCTGCGCGACCTGCTCGGCCGTGACGCCGTGGAGGGCGGCCTTTTCCCGGTCCAGCAGGAATCGAACCATTGGCTGCGGATCCTCGACGTACCAGTCCACGTCCACGACGCCGGGTGTCCTGGCGAAGAGTCCCCTGATCTCCCGAGCCAGCGCCACCTGCCGCTCGTAGTCCGGCCCGTACACCTCGGCCACCAGGGTCTGGAGGACCGGGGGGCCCGGCGGAACCTCTGCCACCTTGACGCGGGCGCCGTAGAGCGCCGCGATGGCCTGGATGCCGGGACGGACCCGCTTGGCGATGTCGTGGCTCTGGGCCGAGCGCTCGTGCTTGGGCAAAAGGTTCACCTGGAGGTCGGCCTGGTGCGGCGCCTGGCGCAGGAAGTAGTGGCGGACCAACCCGTTGAAGTTGTACGGCGCCGCCGTCCCCACGTACATCTCGTAGTCCGTGACCTCGGGCTGCATCGCCACGTACTCGCCGATCTCGCGTGTCACGCGCGCCGTCTGCTCCAGCGTCGTTCCCTCGGGCATGTCCACGATGACCTGGAACTCGCTCTTGTTGTCGAAGGGGAGCATCTTCACGTGGACGACCTTGAAATAGACCAGCGAGGCCGAGGCCAGCAGCAGCACCGCCACCCCCGCGAGGAAGGCCCACCGCTTCCAGGCGGATCGGATGAGCGGCGTCATGATCCGCCGGTACAGCCGGGTCGTCCAGTCCTCGTGCCCCTCGACGTGGGACGCCATCTTCTCGCCTCGCAGCATCCGGTAGGCCGCCCAGGGGGAGACGATGAAGGCGATGAACAGGGAGAACAGCATGGCCACCGAGGCGCCCACGGGGATGGGCCGCATGTAGGGGCCCATCAGGCCACCCACGAATGCCATGGGCAGGATGGCGGCGATGACCGCCCACGTCGCCAGGATGGTGGGGTTCCCCACCTCCGCGACGGCCTCGACCGCCACCGCGAGGAGCGGGCGCCCCCGATTCTCCGGCAGGTGGAAGTGGCGGGCGATGTTCTCCACCACCACGATGGCATCGTCCACCAGGATGCCGATGGAGAAGATCAGGGCGAAGAGCGTCACCCGGTTCAGCGTGTACCCGTAGACGTAATACAGGAACAGGGTCAGCGCCAGCGTCACCGGCACCGCCATGAGGACCACTGCGGCGGATCGCCATCCGAGGAACAGGGCGATCAGGATGGTGACGGACACCGTGGCCAGGATCAGGTGCTTGAGCAGTTCATTGGACTTCTCCTGGGCGGTCTCCCCGTAGTTGCGCGTGACCGTGACCCGCACCTCGCGGGGGATCAGGACGCCATGCAGCGAGGCGACCTTGGCCAGGACCTTGTCGGCGATGACGACGGCATTGGTTCCTTTCCGCTTCGCCACGGAGATGGTGACGGCGGGGTAGTCCTGCCCGGGCGGCGGGGCACCCAACCGACCGGTTGGGTCACCCGCGATACCCTTGGCATGTGCCGCCTTGCCCACGCCGAATAGGACGTAGGAGCGGGGCTCCTCCGGCCCATCGAGAATGCGGGCGACGTCCCGCAGGTAGACCGGCCGCCCGCCCGAGGCGGCGACCACCACCCGCCCCACCTCGTCCGGCCGCTCGAGGAAGCGAGCCGTATCCACCAGGACCTCGCGGTTCTCCCTGCTGAAGCTTCCGGCACGCAGCTCCTGGTTGGTCGTGGTGAGGGCCTGGACCACCACGCTGGGCGCCAGGTGATAGGCGGCCAGCCGGGCCGGGTCCAGCAGGACCCGCACCTGCCGGCGCTCGCCCCCCAGGAGGCGCGTCTCCGACACGTCCTGGATGTCCTTGATCTGGTCGTCGAGCTGGGCCGCGATCCGGCGAAGGGTGAAGCCGTCCACCCGGTCGCTCCAGAGGGTCAGGCTGAGGATCGGGACGTCGTCGATGGAGCGGGGCTTGATGAGGGGCGTGGACGCGCCGGGCGGGATGAGGTCGAAGTTGGCGTACATCTTGTTGTAGAGCTTGACGATGCTCTTCTCCTCGTCCTCGCCGACCTTGAATCGGACCACGGCAAAGCTCAACCCCGGGCTGCTCGTCGAGTAGACGTACTCCACGCCCGGGATCTCCATCAGCTTCTTCTCCATGGGGATGGTGACCCGCCCCTCGACCTCCTCGATGCCGGCCCCGGGCATCTGGACGAAGACGTCCATCATGGGGACGATGATCTGGGGTTCCTCCTCGCGCGGCGTTGCGAGGATGGCGAAGATCCCCAGCAGCATGGAGGCCACCACGACGAGCGGCGTCAGACGCGAGTCGATGAACGTGCGCGCCATGCGACCGGCCATGCCCAGCGGTCCGGTGTACGGCTCTGGCTCAGGTACTGTTGTGTGCGGGTGGGTCATCGTTTTCCGTAAAGCCTCGTAAGGCGGAAGGCGTGAGGGGGGAGGCGAAAGAACCCCTCCTCCCGCCTAACGCCTTACGCCTTCCGGTTGAATGCGCGCGCCGTCGGTCACTCGCTCGGTCCCCCGGAGGACCACCTGTTCTCCACCGGTGAGCCCCGAGAGGACTTCGACGGCTCCCAGGCGGGACTCCCCCGTCCGGATCAGTCGAAACCGAGCGATGTTGTCCTGGCCCACCACGTAGATACCCTGAAGCTGGCCGCGCTCGATGATTGCCTCTCGCGCGACCCGAATGGCCTGCCGTCGGCCCACGGACACCGAGGCCCGGCCGAAGAGGCCGGACCGGAGGCGGGACGAGGCCGGGAGATCCAATCGTACCAGGGTGGTTCGGGTCGTCGGATCGGCGGCGGGGACGATCTCGCTCACGGTGGTGGCGACGGACATTCCCGCAGCCTCGATCTGCACGGGGAGGGATTGTCCCCGGCGGATGCCGGCGGCCTGGGATTCGGGAACCACCGCCTCCAGCCAGTACCGCCGGCTGTCCTCCAGGGTGAGGAGGGGGGTCCCCGGCGCCGCCAGCGATCCCACCTCGGCGTGCTTCGTCGTGATGACACCGCTGATGGGTGCGGCGATCCTGGCATAGCTCTGCATCACCTCTGCGCTGGTCACCTCGGCACGCGCCGCCTCGATGCGCGCCTGGACCTGCTGCCGCTTGGCCTGGATGGCCTGAGCCTCGGCCGCCGCGCGTTCCACGTCGGCGACCGCGGCCTTGTGCCGGGCCACGACCTGGTCGAATTCCTGTGGCGCCACCGACTTCCGGTCCAGGAGCCGCTGGTAGCGGGCGAGGGTCGTGGCGGCCAGGTCGCGCTGTGCCTCGGCTGCGGCCCGCGCGGCCGCGGCCGCGGCGATCGCCCCGTCCACCTCGGTCAGGGCGCTCTCGGCTTCCCGAAGTCCCGCCTCGGCGCGATGCACCTGAGCCGCCATGTCCCGGTCGTCCAGTTCCACCAGGAGCTGCCCGGCCTGGACCTCGCTTCCCTCGTGGACGTGGAGGGCCAGGATCCTACTCACGACTTTGCTCGACAGGGTGATGGTCGTGCGCGACTTCACCGTGCCCATCACCTCGGCGGTGTCATCCACCTCGGTGGTGGTCACAACGCCGACGGTGACGTCCCGGACGATGGGTCGCTCCGCCGCCTTGGTTGGGGGGACCGGTTCCCTCCCGCAGGCGGCCAGTGCCAGGATGGCCAGGGCAAGGAGGATGGCGTATCGTAGAGTCTGCATGGCTTAGAACCTCGCGCGATCCAGGGTCCCAAGGCTGAGATCCAGCCTCGCCTGGCCCACCGTTGCCTCGTAGAGGGTCCGGGTCAGGTTGGTGCGGGCGGCGGTGAGTGCGGTCTCGCTGTCCAGGAGTTCCACGATGGTGGTGAGGCCGTTCTCGTACCGGTCCTGCACGATCCGCAGGCTTTCCTCCGCGTGGGCCACAGCCTCCTTGGCCACGGCCACCCGTTCGCGGGCCGTCTGCAGGGCAAGGAAGGCGTCGCGGACCTCCAGGGCGATGGCGCTGGCCATGCGCTCGCGCAGCGCGGTGGCCCGTTGATGGCTCGCCTGGGCCTCGACGATCCGCGCGCGGTCGGCGCCGCCGCTGAACAGGTTCCAGTTCAGAACGACGCCGACGGACCAGCTCTCCTGCCCGTCGGCACTGATGCGATGGGTGTTGATCTCGTAGTTTCCCATGAGGTGCATGCTGGGCAGGAGGGCGCCCTTGGCCCGCAGCACCTCTTTCTCCAGGCGTTGCTCCTCCAGCGTCGCCTGCCGGTACTCCGGTCGCTGCTCGTGCGCCAGGGCTTCCAGGCCCACCAAGCGCCCGGAGCGCAGCGGGGGGAGGTCGAGGCGGCCGGGGATCCGATAGGGCTGGTCCAGCGCCACACCCATGGCATCGTTCAAGCCGGCGTGCGCCAGCCGGACCTGGTTCGCGGCGGCAATCGCCTCTTCTTTCAATCGCGCCAGCCGGACGCGGGCGGCCAGCGCGTCCGAGGCCACGACCATGCCGGCATCGTAGCGGGATTCGGCCGCGGCGAGGTTCGCCTCGGCCGTCCGAACGGAGACCTCCACCGTTGCCTGCGCCTCTTGGGCCAGGAGGACACCGGAGTAGGCGCGGATGACGCCGAAGATGACCTCTTGTTCAACACGAGCACGTCCGCGTTCGGCGGACTCATGACCGATCTGCGCCTGCTGGTAGCCCAGGAGACTCCGGCCGCCCATGAAGAGAGGCAGGCTGCCGGCGATGTTGGTCCGCCAGTTGGTCAGGGGGTCAGGATGATTCAGCCGTTCCACGGCAAAATCGGCCTGCGTGAAGCGTCCCTGGTTGAGGAGGGCACCGAAGGCATACACCGGGTTATCGCTCCGCGTGATGCCCTCGGAGAAATCCACCCGGGGCAGGAAGGCTGCCCGGGCCTGATCAACCCCGGCGGCAGCGGCCGCCGCCTGGTAGCCGGCGGCGCGGAGGGCAGGATGCCTTTCCAGGGCCAGCGTCACCGCCGCAGCGAGCGTGAGGTCGGTGGGTGATCCCGGCTCGCCCTGGGCGGGTGCCGCAGTGCCCGGGGCTCCCGCGAGCAGCAGGGCAAGGGCCATCCAACTGAATCTTGCGAATCGCCGCACCTTCATGGCCTCCTCCCTAGACGGGACGAATGTCGCCCCTGCTCGGTTTGGTCCAGATGGGCAGGAAAGGATTCAAAAGAATCCTGGAATCGCGCGGCTCGCGGACAACGGGGGGAAACCGGCCTCACTATACGCGGGCCGGCTTCGAAAACGCAACCAGGGCACGTTCAGGAATGAATAAAAGGGAAGTGAAGCGGGACAAACTCGGGGCTACTTGCGCTTCGACAGATGCGTGACGAGAACACCGCGGAGGTCGGCGGCCACCTCGGGAGGGATCGGCCGGGAGGGAAGGCGGCGGCACAACTCGGCGGTTTTCTTCAGAGTCTTGGCGAAAGCCACGCAAGGCTCGCATCCTTCCATGTGGCGCTGGATCTCTTCACAGATCTCCTGCGACAGTTCGCCGTCCACATATTCCGACAGGCGCTCGAAGAGGTCTCGACAGGTCATGGACATCCCGTGGGTGTGACCTGGTTCAGAGGTTTTGCCCTTGTTCATTCTCTTTGGTCCAGATAATCGTCGTTGGATTCCGCAAAAATCAAACTCGGATCCGGGAGATCCCGGGTATTGCCTCAAGATTTTCGCTGGTCCTGGAAATAACCGGAAAGTTCTCGCCGGACGAAGACGCGGGCGCGGTGCAGCCGGGACTTCACCGCGGGCACCGAGAGCTTCAACATCTCGGCCGTCTCCTCGGCCGAGAACCCCTCGACATCCCGCAGGACCAGCACGATCTTGACCTCCGGTGGCAAGCGGTCAATGGCTGCTTCCATCTGCTGGGAGAGTTCTCCCCGGAGCAGGGCGCGCTCGGCATCCTCGGACCAGTCGGCGATTTCGGGCTTGCGACCGTCCGGTCCCGCCCGGGGCATCAGGTCATCCAGCGACAACTCCTGTTCGGGCTCCGGCTCAAAAACACCTCGACGGCGCTTCTTCAGGCACGCGTTCGAGGCGATGCGGTAGAGCCAGGTCGTGAACTTGCTCTCTCCCCGGAATTCCCTGATCGAGCGGATCATCCCCAGGAACGTCTCCTGGAGGATGTCCTTGGCGTCTTCCGCGTTGCGACACATCCGCATGGCGAAGCCGTACACGCGCCCCTGGTAGGATCGGACCAATTCCTCCACGGCGGCCGAGTCGCCGGCGCGCGACGCCTCGATCAGCGTGTGTTCGTTTTCCGGTGGCATCGTCCTGGTGTCCCTTCGGGGATGGCTGAAACCCCTTCAGGCAGCGCCAGATCCGCTCCCTTCCCCCTGGATGGGGGAAGGCGGGGATGGGGGTGAGAGCGTCACGGATGCCACCCCCACCTTTGTCCTCCCCCATCCAGGGGGAGGAGAGGTTTTATTGTCGTCTTCAAGCCGACAACTGAAGAACCTACTGGCTTGGAGCCGGTGGTTGTTCAGTCACTTTGAGATCGCCTCCAGCCACGGTCCCAGGACCGGCAGGATCGCATCCGGGTGCCCGGGCAGGCCATGGTCTGCGCCCGGGATCAGGTGCAGTCGGACACTCGGCGTGGCGACGGCCGCGGCCCTCAAGCGTTCGGCCACGGCCGGATCGGCCAGGCGGTCGGCCGTTCCGTGGAGGATCAGGACCGGGACCTGTACCCTCGCGATATTCTGGAACGGGTCCGACCGCGTTTCAGGTCCCCGGAGGCTCACCACGTGTTGCGCGGAGTAGAGCCCCTTCCCGAGTGGGCCCAGGTCCACCAGCATCAACTCGGCCCCGCGACCCATCTGCACCCTCTGCCGCGCCTCGGCCAGCACCGCGAGGACAGGCTCCCTTCCGAAGATCCGGATGTTCCACTCCAGGAGATTGCCCGGTGCCGCCAGCAGGATGAGACCTCCCACCCGTTGATCCTGCGTGTCCGCCTGATACAAGAGGACACGGTTGGTTCCCAGGCTCTGCCCCACGAGCACCACAGAGGATGCCCCACGTGCCATCAACAGGTTGACCCCCGCCTCGATGTCGGCACGATTGTCCTCGAACTTCCGGTCCCCGGACGCGCGCGCGAGCGCCTTCAGGTTGAGCGTCACGGTCCCTGGGACGCAGGCCAGATGGATGCTGAAAGCTAGCACTCCCGGCGAGAGAGCGTCAAGGACGCCTCCCCCTGATGCCGGGCGCGATCTGCAGTGCTCGCCGATTTTCGCTCATTACTACTTCAATGGAACGTCCCCACCCCCCTCATCCCTTCCACCCGATCAGCACGACGCCGAGGGTGATGGCGCCGGCGGCCGTCAGGCGCAGCGCCAAGTGGCCTTCCCGCAGCATGACGCTGCCGGTGAGGACCGCGAGGAGAACGCTCACCTGGCGCACCGCCGCCACGTAGCTGACCGGGGCCATGGTCATGGCGGTCAGGACAAGCTGGTAGGCCAGGAACTGCAAGAGACTGACCGCGATCAGCGAGCGCCAGTGGGTCCGGGCCTCCTCCACGAGCTGCCGCCCCTTCCAGGGGACGATCGGCACCGAATACACGGCGAGCCGGATCAGGACCATCAGGTACTGGAAACGAAGCGGGGCGACCACCGAGACCCCGACCTTGTCGGTGATGTGATAGAACGAGATGAGCAAGGCGGTGACCCAGGCCCACTGGACCTCCCGCCGGCGCAGGGCCAGGAGGGGCTCCCAGATCCGGGTCGTCCGCCCCGGCTCGATCCCCAGGAGATAGGCGCCCACCACCACCAGGGCGATCCCCGCGTACCCCAGCGTCGTTGGCCGCTCGCCCAGCCACCAGACGGCCCACAGCGGGACAAAGACCGGGGCAGAGCGCGCCAGGGGATAGACCAGCGAGAGGTCCCCTCCGGAGTACGCGGCCCCCAGGCTCATGGAATAGAAGACGTGGATAATGGCGCTGGCCACGATCATGGCCCACCCGAGGGGCGGGATCGGCGCGGCCTCGCTGGCCAGGAAAAAGGGAAGCACGATGACGACGGTCGGCAGGTGAATCAGCCAGAGGAACGCCTGCTTGTCCCGGCTGACCTTCACCAGGGTGTTCCAGGCGGCATGGAATCCGGCGGAGAAGAGGATGAGCGCCAGGGCGGTCAGGCTCATGAGCGGGGGAAGGCCGGGTCGGGAGAGGTCATGGGTGTCAAGGAGTCCCTCCAATGTTCGGACAGAAATTGTCGGGTGGGGACACTACACGCCCCGCGAGGCAGCGTCAAGCCACCCTCGCTGTCCATCCCCGTCCATGTGTGGAAGATCAAACCGGACTATGACGAAGGTCATGGCCGACCCGTCCCCATCTCGCGTAGCGTCCTGTCGCACGGGAGACCCAATGCCCCAGGCATGATTCCACTTGGGGCCGTCGGAGCGGAGTGGTAGGATGGTTGGCAGCCTCCGGGGGACCTTGAAGATCCGCCGGACCACCATCGCCGCCCCGTTGGGCATGTGAGTGCCTCATGGATGTGGATCTGGTGCCGGCGCACCGCGGCCCGCCCCTCCGGATTGCCATCATCGGAGCGGGACCGGCGGGGACCGTCGCCGCCCTCAACCTCCTGTACCTCGCCCGCCGGAACGACCGACCGATCCATGTCCTCCTCCTGGACCGCAAGACGTTTACCCAGTTCGGCCCGGCCGGCTGTAATCTGTGCGCCGGCGTCATGTCGGCCGCGCTCATCCACGACCTCGAGCGCCTCGGCGTGATCATCCCTCCTCACGTCATCCAGCAGAAGATCCTGGGCTATGAACTCGAGACCCTGGGGGGCAGCATCCTCTTGCCGCGCCCGCCGGGCTCGGTGATCTACACCGCCTATCGGGGGATCGGTCCCCGGGGGCTGCACTACGACGAGGAGCGCAGCTTCGACGCGTTCCTCCTCCGGAGCGCGGTCCGGGCCGGGGCGGAATACCGGAACAGTCTGGTCGCGGACGTGCAGCGGCGCGAGAGTGGGGCGGGATTTCGGATCGTCTGCGCGGATGATGAGACCCTGGACGTGGACGTCATCGTCGGGGCATTCGGCATCAACTCGACTTTGGGGCGCCGCCTCGCGTCCCTGGGCACCGGCTACCGGCCGCCCCGCGCCGTCTTGGCCTGCCAGGCGGAGGTCCCGTTGGATGAGGCCTTCATCAACGAGCACTACCAGGGCCAGATCAAGATCTTCAACCTGGGCCTGCGCCAGATCCGCTTCGCCTCTCTCACCCCCAAGCAACGTCACGTGACGGTCTCCGTGCTGGGCCGGGCCGTGACCCGCCTGGATCTCATGAGCTTCCTGGAGCATCCGGCCGTCCTGAAGCATTTTCCGCCCGGCTGGCGCTGTCCCGAGTGGGTCTGTTCCTGCCAGCCCAAGCTGCCCGTGACCGCCGCGGCCCACCCGATCGCGGAGGGGCTGGTCGTCATCGGGGACGCCGATATCTCGCGGTACCTGAAGGACGGCATCGGCTCGGCGTTCTTCACGGCGGCGCAGGCCGCCCAGGCGATCTTGGAGGGGGTGGGAAGCCGGGAGGCTCTCCGCAAGACATACTACCGACTGTCCAGACGCCACTTCAGGGTGGACAATTGGGTCGGGAGATTCCTGTTCGCGTGCAACGACCTCGTCTCCCGCCGCCCGGTGATGGCGGCCGCCTTTCTGGCGGTGGCCCGGTGGGAGCAGGCAACCCTGCCGCCCGGGCGCCGGCCGCTCAACGAGTTCCTCTGGGAAATGTTCACGGGGGATGCGCCGTACCGGACTGCGCTGCGCGCGGTGCTCCGCCCGGGAGTGCTGGCCGGTCTGCTCTGGGAGACGCTGGTGGCCACTTTCGCCTGGATTCGCGGGGAACTGAAAATTGGAAGCTGGAAACCGGAAGCTGGAAATCGGAAGTAGGGACCATTCGGTGTCCGAAGAAAATCCACAATCCGCAATCCGCAATCCGCAATCAAGCGGTAGGCTGGGTCCCCTCCGCACTAGTCTGCGCGTGGCCGTCATCGGCGGCGGGCCGGGGGGCACGTGCGCGGCACTGGCCCTGGTCCGGATGGCGAAGGAGCGGGACCGGGCAATCGAGGTGATCCTGTTCGAACCCAAGGACTTCGGGGCCCACTACAACCAGTGCGCCGGCGTCCTGTCGCCCCCCATCCAGGGCGTGTTGCGACGGGAGCTGGACCTCACCCTCCCCCCGGGTTTGCTGCAACGGAAGATCACCGGCTACGTCCTGTATGGCGAACACGAAACCCTCGACATGCCGGCGGGCGAGGACGGGGAGGCCACGTACGCCGTCCGCCGGGTCCAGTTCGACCGGTTCTTACTGGATGCCGCCGAGAAGGCAGGGGGCCAGGTGGAGCGGAGCCGGGTGTACGACGTCGAGTTCGGGCCCCGGGGGGTGACCCTCTATTCGGACGGGGGGAGCTGGGAGGCGGATGTCGTCGTGGGCGCCTTCGGCCTGGACCGGACG
>METI01000038.1:0-882 GCA_001771285.1 candidate division NC10 bacterium RIFCSPLOWO2_12_FULL_66_18 | reverse complement strand
GGCGCTGACCCGCCAGACAGGATACCGGCTGCCCCCGTTTCTGGAGACGGTCGTCACGAAGGTCCATCCGGGGGGACTGGAGCCTGTCCCGGCCCTGCTGGGCGATCGCATTCATGCCTTCCTGCCGCGCCTGCCCGCCATCGAGTTCGGCGCCCTGATCCCCAAGGGGAACCACATCACCATCATCATCGCGGGACGGCGCGTCAGCGTGCCCGACATGCAGGCGTTCCTGGATCTCCCCCAGGTCCGTCGGCTGCTCTCGTCTGATCGGGCCATCGAACATCACTTCAAGGGCGCGTTTCCCGTGGGCCCGGCCCGGCGTCCCTTTGGGAACCGGTACGTCACCATCGGGGACGCCGCGGGGCTCGTGCGGCCGTTCAAGGGGAAAGGGATTACCTCGGCGGCCCTCACCGGGATCCGGGCGGCGCGCACGATACTGGACCTCGGGATCTCGGAGGAGGCGTTCCACCAGTACTACGCATCGTGCGACGACATCACCCGGGATCTCTGGTATGGCCGGGCCATCCGGCACCTGGCACGAATCACGTCCAAGCGCCTGTCCCTCGACCCCATCCTTCAGCAGGCCCGCCGTGATCCCACCCTCAGGCGTGCCCTCTACCTCTGCGTGTCCGCCCAGGACACCTACCGCAACATCGTCCGCGGAAGCTTCCGCCCCGGGCTCTTGGCCGGATGCCTTGGCAGCCTGGCAAGGTGGGTCGGCTCGCGGGCCCTTCCGCGACGGCCCCGTCTCCGCTGACCGGGCCCGCACCCGCCCCGGGGGTCCTCTCCCGCCCAGTCACAAGGTGCTCCAGAACACTGTGCATTCACGCAAGTCCCTGATTTCTCAGGAAAACACGTCATTCATAGCCAATATGATCTATG
>METI01000037.1:19377-23664 GCA_001771285.1 candidate division NC10 bacterium RIFCSPLOWO2_12_FULL_66_18 | reverse complement strand
GGAAGCGCATCGGGCCCGCCCCGTCGATCCGCGCCGCGTCCGACAGGGAGGGCGGCACCGTGAGGAAGAACTGACGGAAGAGCAGCGTCCCGGTGGCGCTGGCGAAGAAGGGGATCGTCAGCGCGTAGTAGGTGTTCACCCAGTTCAGCGTATCCATGAGCTGGAACGTCGAGACGATGCGCACCGGCAGGGGCAGCATGTGGGTGATCAGGATGACGACGAAGAGGAGATTCTTCCCGGGGAAGTCCCGGAAGTAGGTGAAGGCGAAGGCGGCCAGGATGGACAGGAGGGTCTTCCCCAGGGCGACCGAGATGGAGATGGCAAGGCTGTTGGTCAGCAGCCGGCCCAAATTGACCTTGCTCCAGGCCAGCCCCAGATTCTCCAGCAGGGAAGCGCCGGGAATCAGCCGGGGGGGGTAGATGAACAGCTGCTGGAAGTCAAAGGTGCTTATCAGCAGAGCATACAGAACGGGGAAACAGGTGATGCTGACGCACCCCAGCAGCAAGGCATGCTGGCCGAGGGACCTGGACCGGGAGACCCGGTGCGTCATCGGGGCCTCGACTCAGGCATAGAACACCCGCCGGCCGGCATAGCGGAACTGCAGCAGGGTCAGGGCACTGACCAGGATGAACAGCACAATGGACTGGGCCGAAGCGTACCCCCACCGGATGCTGATGAACCCGTCCAGGTATAGCTTGTAGATCAGCACCTCGGTCCCGCCGCCGGGTCCCCCCTGGGTCATCACGTCGATGAGACCGAACACCTCGAAGAACGCGTACAGCGAGTTCATGATGAACAGGAAGAAGGTCATGGGCGACAGGATGGGGAAGATCACGCGCCAGAAGGTCTGGCGCCGCGAGGCCCCATCCATCTGGGCTGCCTCCACCATCTCGTCCGGGATATTCTGCAGGCCGGCCAGGAAGAAGACGATGTTGAACCCGAGCATCTTCCAGGCGGCCGCCAGGATGATCACCAACAAGGCGTAATTGGCGTTCATCATCCAGTTGGGGGACAGACCGGTGGTGAGCCGGAGGAGGTAGGTCATCAGCCCGCTGGAGGGCTCGAACAACAGGGCCCAGACAATGCCGGCCACAGCCGGCGAGAGGGCGTAGGGCCACAGGAGGAGGGTCCGGTAGAAGCCGATCCCGCGCAGCGGCTTGCTGGCCAGCACCGCCATCCCCAGTGAAACCGACATGGAGAGCACCACGACTGCGACCGCGAAGACCAGGCTGAGCCGGAGGCTGGACCGGTAGGAGTCCGAGGTCAAGATCTCCCGGAAGTTGCCTAGCCCGACGAAGATGCGCCGATTGCCGAACGGCGAGACCTCGAAGAAGGACAGGTAGAGGGCCTGGAGCGACGGCAGGATCAGAAAAATCGCCACGATGGCGATGGAGGGGAGGACCAGCGCGTACGGGAGAGTACGATTCGGAAATCTCCCCTCCATCGCCACGGATTTTGTACCCCTATTTCTGAAGCCGGTTGTACTCTTCGAGGACCTTGTTGACCTCCTGCGTCGCCTCGTCCAACGTCGCCTGCGGGCTCAACTTGCCGCTGAAGGTCTTCTCCAGGGCGCTGTCGGTGAGATTCCGGATCTGGACGAAGTTGCCCAGGAGAACCCCGCGGGTGGCCGGTGTGTCCGGTCCTGCCTGGATTTGCTTGAAGGCCGTCTCGTGGTTCGGATTCTTCTTGAACCAGCCCTCATCCCGCAGGAGTTTTTCCGAGGCGTGGGTCGCGGGGAAGTATCCCGTGTCCTGGTGCCACTTGGCTGATTGCTCGGGCTGCCCGATATACTTGAAAAACTTGGCGATGGCGTCCAACTCCTGGGGTGAGCGTCCCTTGCCCTTCAGCACCCAGAGCGACGCTCCCCCGATGACGGACTTCCCCTGCGGCTTGCCCTCCAGATGGGGGAGGAAGCCAGTCCCGACGGGGAACTTGGCCGCCTTTTCGATCGTCGTGACCTGCGAAGTGGACTGCAGCAACATGGCCACCTCGCCGGACAGGAAGGCCTTGTTCGGGGCGTATTCGCGGCCGCCGTACATGAGCAGCTTCTCGTCCGCCCATTTCTTCCAGCGGGTCAGTACCTCCACGCCAAATGGCCCATTGAACAAAATCTGGGTGGCCCGGCCCTTGCGCCCGTTCTCGTTGTTGGCGTAGAGCTGGTTGTGGTAAGCGAAGGCCTGCTCGAACATCCAGGCGGGCCAGCCGAATGTGATGACACCCCGAGCGGCACCGCTGGCCAGGATCTTCCTGCCCATTTCCTCCACGTCCTTGTACGTGGCCGGGGGTTTCTCGGGATCCAGCCCGGCCTTCTTGAAGGCGTCCTTGTTGTAGTACAGGATCGCCGTCGAGGAGTTGAAGGGCATGGAGCTGAGCTTCCCACCGACCGTGTAATAGTTCATGATCGGCGCGAAGTAGTCCTCCCACTTGATCTCGCCTGGCTTGACCACCTCGGTCACCGGGATGAAGGCGCCGCTGTCCAGCATGGTCTGGGTCCCCACCTCGTACACCTGGAGGATGTGGGGAGGGTCACCCGCCCGGATGGCCGCGATGCCCTTGGTCACCGTTTCAGCGTAGCTACCCGAGAACAAGGGCTCGATCACATAGTTGGGATGGGATTTGTTGAACCCCTCTGCGATGTCCTTGGTGATTGCCTCGTAACGCGCACCTCCCATGGCGTGCCACAGCTTGATCTTGACCTGGGCCGCCGCCGGCCCGGCGGCCATGAGGACCGTCACCAGCACTGCCCCGAGCAGCTTCCATC
This sequence comes from candidate division NC10 bacterium RIFCSPLOWO2_12_FULL_66_18, assembly GCA_001771285.1. Taxonomy (GTDB): domain Bacteria; phylum Methylomirabilota; class Methylomirabilia; order Methylomirabilales; family 2-02-FULL-66-22; genus 2-02-FULL-66-22. The sequence continues at coordinate 20,903 of METI01000037.1, read as the reverse complement.
GTCCGCTCATCGCGTCCCTCCTTCCAGGGCCCGCACCCGGGCCCGACCACCGCTCCCTACAGACGCAAAACCCCAGCGAAGGACGGACTGCACCCTCCGTCTTTCGCCGGGGCTTTCTCCAGGTCTCTGCCCTCCGCGATCCTGACGGTTGATACCGCGTCAACTGCGTGCCAGTCTATGTTGAACGCCGTAAGAGTGTCAAGCCTTCCCTGCATCATCGGATTGCGTGGAAACCGGCAGCGGAGCCCGCTCACCCTCCCTCCCACGTCTCTGTCGCCGTCGCAGCATTTCAATCCGAAATCGTCTCGCCTGAGCTCGACGCAGGCCGCAATCCGAAATCTACTCCGTGGCACTTCAATCCGCATTCCACAATCCACAATCCGAAATCCGCAATCGCAAATTCATGGTGTGGCCCACCCGGACGCGCGGGCCACCGCGCGGCGCCAGCCCGCGTACAGGTGCTCCCGCTCCTTCTCGTCCATGCGGGGGAGGAACCGCCGGTCCGCGGCCCAGTTCGCCGCGATTTCGTCCCGGCTCGCCCAGTACCCGACGGCGAGGCCGGCCAGGTAGGCCGCGCCCAGCGCCGTTGACTCCTTGACCACCGGCCGCACCACCGGCGTCCCCAGGATGTCGGCCTGGAACTGCATCAGCAGGTTGTTTGCCGTGGCGCCCCCGTCCACCCGGAGTTCCGTGAGCGCGAGGCCCGCGTCAGAGGCGGCCGCGTCCAGCACTTCCCTGGTCTGGTACGCGATGGCCTCCAGGGCGGCGCGAACCAAGTGCGCCCGGGTGGTGCCCCGGGTGAGCCCCAGGATCGCGCCACGCGCGTACATGTCCCAATGCGGCGCCCCCAGGCCCACAAAGGCCGGCACGAAGTAGACCCCCCCGGTGTCCGGCACGGAGGCGGCCACCGGCTCCGACTCGGCGGAGTCGGCGATGATCTGCAGGCCGTCGCGGAGCCACTGGATGGCCGCCCCGGTGATGAAGATGCTCCCCTCCAGGGCATACTCGGCCCGCCCCTCGGTCGGGCTTGCCGCGATGGTGGTGAGCAACCCGGTCTGCGACGCCACGGGTCGGTCCCCGGTGTGGACCAGGAGGAAGCAGCCGGTGCCGTAGGTGTTCTTGGCCGTTCCGGGCTGGAAGCACCCCTGGCCGAACAGCGAAGCCTGCTGGTCCCCGGCGATTCCGGTGATGGGCACTTCCGCCCCCAAGAGATCGGCCGCCGTCCGGGCAAAGAGGTGGCTGGACGGCCGCACCTCCGGGAGCATCCGCGGCGGCACGCCCAGCACCGCGCACAGGTCCGGATCCCAGACCAGCCGGTGAATGTTGAACAGCATCGTGCGGGAAGCGTTGCTGTAGTCGGTCACCCATGCCTGCCCGCCGCTCAACTTGAAGGTGAGCCACGAGTCCACGGTGCCGAAGCAGACCTCCCCCCGCTCCGCCCGTGCTCGCAGGCCGGGCACGTTCTCCAGCAGCCACTGGATCTTGGTCCCCGAGAAGTAGGCGTCAACCACCAGGCCGGTTCGCTC
>METI01000037.1:11036-19319 GCA_001771285.1 candidate division NC10 bacterium RIFCSPLOWO2_12_FULL_66_18 | reverse complement strand
GTGTCCCGGTGGCCCGATCCCACACGATCGTCGTCTCGCGCTGATTCGTGATTCCCACGGCCGCGATCCGCGAGGCCCCGATGCCGGCCGCGGCGATGGCCTGGCGCGCCACCGCGAGCTGGCTCTCCCAGATCTCCAGCGGGTCGTGCTCCACCCAGCCCGGCTGGGGGTAGAGCTGTCGGAATTCCCGCTGGGCGGAGGCCACGACCTGTCCCCGGCGATCGAACACGATCGCCCGCGAGCTGGTCGTCCCCTGATCGAGCGCCAGGATGTAGCTATCCATGGGGCCCCACCGGGATGTTCCGATCCAACCCACCATCCCCTCTGGCTCAAGGAAGGAGCTCGAACGTGCTGCAGTGCTTGGGACGGAAGAGCTGGAAGTGCCGTCGGTCGGTCGTCGCGATTGTGCGGACTTTGAGCCGCTCCGCAACCGCGACGATGGAGGCGTCCACGAACCCGATATTCGCGTCGGCATACTTCTGGAGCACGGCTTCTGCCCGCTCCAGGTCCCGCAGGTTCAACCCTTCAAGCAGGAAATCTCCTCCGATGACGGCCCGGACCAGTCGCCGCTCCGCTGCAACCCCGAGGTACGTGCTGACGAGGTAGCAGGCTTCGACCAGCACGCTCACCGGTACGATCCGGTCGCCGGCCCGGCCTCCCACTGCGTCCACCATCCCCTTGTGCCATTTGTCATCCCGATCGGCGATGGCATAGAGGGCGCTGGTGTCCAGCAGGATGCCGGCCATCAGCGTCCGAACCCTTCCTTCAAGAGATCCTCTGCTCGCTCCGCAACATCGCTCCGCCCGCTCCGCCCGATGCCCGCCAGGGTCAGCGGCCGCCGCTTGCCACGCTGCCGGGACACGTAAGCCGTCAGGGCTTCCCGTGTGATCTCCGCCAGCGTGATGCCGCGCCGCCGGGCCATCGCCAGCAGCGAGTCGAGCACCTCGTCATCCGCGAAAACCGTCGTCCGTCTCATTCCCTCCTCCTGGGCGAATCCCTCCGGCGTTAGCATACGTATGATCGCATACATATCCGGCGCCGTCAACCGGGAATTCCCCGTCGAGAGGCGTGGGGTCGACAGGCAATCCGGCGATCTGGTCATCAGGCAATCTGGGGGGGGTCGGGCTTCCCGATTCCCCGGTTGCCGAGTCGCCCGATTGCCACATTGCCTACTTTTCGGTTTCGATCAGGCCCTTCACGAACCAGTGCTGCATGAAGATCACGACCGCCACCGGCGGCAGCATGGCCAGGACGGCCGTGGCCATGATCAGGTTCCAGTCGGTCTGGGCCTCACTGGTCCCGATCATCTTCACGATGCCGATGACGATGGTCTCCATGCTCCGGCTGGTGGTGATCAGAAGCGGCCAGAGGTACTGGTTCCAGCCGTAGATGAACAGGATCACGAACAGGGCGGCGATGTTGGTGCGGGACAGGGGGAGCACGATCTGCCAGAAGAAGCGGAGCGCCCCCGCCCCGTCGATCTTGGCCGCCTCGACCAGCTCGTCGGGGATCGTCAAGAACACCTGGCGGAAGAGCAGGGTCGCCGTGGCCGAGGCGATGAGCGGCACCGTCAGCCCGGCGTAGGTGTTGATCATCCCGAGGTCGGTCACCACCTTGTAGGTGGGGATGATGCGCACCTCAACTGGCAGCATCAGCGTCACGAAGATCATCCAGAAGAAGAACATCCGCAACGGGAAGTTGAAGAAGGCCACAGCGTAGGCCGAGATGATGGAGATGGCGATCTTGCCCACGGCGATGACCAGGGCCATGACCAGGCTGTTGAGCAAGAGCGTGCGGACCGGGCTCCCCGAAACGCGGAACCCCGTGCCGCTGGTCAGCGCCTGCCAATAGTTGTCGAGCATGTGACCGCCCGGCAGGAGCGGCATCCGGCCGGTGGCGATCGTGGCCGCGTCGTGGGTCGATCCGATCAGGGCAAAGTAGATGGGAAACGCGAACACCACCACACCCATGATGAGCACGAAATGCGGGATCCAGCTCTCCGAACGCTTGGGCGTCGCCATCAGTAGTGCACCTTTCGCTCGATGAAGCGGAACTGCAGTGCGGTGAGCCCGATCACCACTACCATCAAGATCACCGACTGCGCCGAGGAGCCACCCAGGTCGAGGTTCATGACGCCGTCGGTGTACACCTTGTAGATCAGAGTCTCGGTGGCCTTGGCCGGGCCGCCGCCGGTCAGTGCGTAGATCACCCCGAAGGTGTCAAAGAAGGCATAGACCATGTTGACCACCAGGAGGAAGAAGGTCATCGGCGAGAGCAGGGGGAAAATGATGCTCCAAAACGTGCGCCCAAGGCCGGCGTCCATGGAGGCCGCCTCGATGACCGACCTGGGGATCGCCTGCAGGCCCGCGAGGAAGAAAAGGAAGTTGTAGCTCACTTGCTTCCACGAGGCAGCCAGGATGACAAGCAAGAGCGCTTGGTTCCCGCTGAGCTTATAGTCCCAATGCATCCCGACATCGTTGAGCCACCGGCCGATGACCCCGATGTCCGGATGGAAGATAAACAGCCAGAGGCTGGCGGCCACAGCGGGGGCGACGGCGTACGGCCACATCAGGAGCATTCGGTAGACGTGCGTCCCCCGGATTTTTCGGTCCGCCATCACTGCGAACAGAAGCGCCGCTCCCATAGGCAGGGCCGCCACGGCAGTCGAAAAAATGACGGTGACTTGGACCGATCCGAGATACAGGGGGTCGGTGAGGATGATCCGGAAGTTCTCCAGCCAGACGAACTCGGTGTGGAGACCGAACGGATCCTGGAGTAAGACAGAATAATAGATCGCCTGGCCGGCCGGCCAGAAGAAGAAGACCACCGTGATGGCGAGCTGGGGTGCGAGAAGCAGGTACGGGAGAACCTTGTTGGGAAAGATGACGCGCCGGCGCATCAGCGGCTCCCGGGCGAGGGGGTCCAGGGGTCCGAACCGCCAAGGCGCCACCCCAAATTCGAAATTCGAATTTCGAAATTCGAAATGGAGGCAGCGTCTTGGCGGTTGGCGTCTCGGATTCCCCCTACTGGCGGTTGGTCCGCTCGAAGTTGCGAAGGACGACGTTGCCCCGTTTCACGGCGTTGTCCAACGCTTCCTTGGCGGTCTGCTGGCCCTGGAAGGCCTTCTCCATCTCCTCCTGGATGATCACGCGGATCTCCGGCATGTTGCCCAGCCGAAGCCCCATGGAGTTCTCGGTGGGCTCGGTCAGCGTGAGTTGGCGGAACGGGATGTCTGCCCCCGGGTTCTTGATGTAGTAGCCCTGCCCCGACGCCAGCGCGATCCCGTTCAGAGTGATGGGCACATAGCCGGTGTCCATGTGCCACTTGGCGTCCACTTCCGGCCGGCTGATGTAGCTGAAGAACTCCGCCACGGCCTTGTACTCCTCCGCCGTGCGCTTCGGACCGGTCATGACCCAGAAGCTCGCGCCCCCGATAATCGAGTTCTTGGGGGCGTTCGACGTGCCCTTGTAGTATGGCAGCATGGTCACGCCCCACTGGAACTTCGCCTCGCGGATGATGCGGGCGCGCATGCCGGACGAGCCGTGGAAGATGGCGCACTCGCCCGACGGGAAGAGCGCGTCGGCCTTGCCGTCCCGGCCGCCGTACTTGAAGACCCCCTCCTTCTGCAGGGTCATCATGGCCTGCAGGTGCTTGACGTGCAGCGGGCTGTTGATCTTCAGCTCGGCGTCCATCCCGTTCATCCCGTTGGCCTTGGTGGCCAGCGGCACGTTGTGGATGGCGCTGAAGTTCTCGTACTGGGTCCAGGTGGGCCAGGCCATGGTGTAGCCGCAGGAGGCCGCCTTGGTCTCCACGATCTTGCGCGCCGCGGCCCAGGTTTCCTCCCAGGTCCGGGGCGGCTTCTCCGGGTCCAGGCCCGCCTTCTTGAAGGCGTCCTTGTTGTACCAGGTGACGGGGGTCGAGCTGTTGAAGGGCATGGACACCAGCCGGCCGTCCGTCGTGCTGTAGTAGCCGCGCACGCCGCCGACGTAGTTCTTGGGGTCGATGGACACCCCGGTCTCCTTCGCCAGCTCGGAGACCGGCTTGATGGCGGTGCGGGCCGCCATCATGGTGGCGGTGCCGACCTCGAACATCTGCACGATGTGGGGCGCGTTGCCGGCGCGGAAGGCGGCGATGGCGGCCATCATCGTCTCGGGATATTGCCCCTTGAAGGTGGCGTTCACCTGGTACTTGGTCTGCGAGGCATTGAAGTCGGCCGCGACCTTCTCCAGGATGCCACCCAGCGGCTGAGTCAGGCCGTGCCAGAACTCGACCTGGACGCGCTGTTGCGCCTCGGCCGAGGCCAAGCTCGTGGCGACCAGGAAACTGATACCCGCCGCGAGCAGCCACTTCGAACGGAACGTGCGTTTCATGTCTGCCTCCTCCTCTCCGGGAGTTATGGCCCGCATTACCGGGAAGCCTTCAGCAGAGTCAGGAGCCGATCCGGATAATCCGTGACGATCCCGTCCCCCGCGAAGGTGCCGATCCCCAGATCGATCAGCCGCCGCATCTCCGTCTCCTCGTTGACGGTCCAGGGTGCGATCGGGATGCCCGCCCGATGGAGAGCCGCCACCACCTCGGGCGTCACGTGGCGGACGCTGGGCGAATAGTAGTCGGCGTGATACCGCCGGACCAGCGCCACGGGGTCCTGCGGGGCCTGGCGCCCGCCCGCCAGCAGGCCGGTCCGTATCCTCGGCTCCAGGGCCCTCATCGTGGCGAGGGAGGGATGGTGAAACGAGATGACATTGACCCGCAGGACAAAGCCGGTCTCGCGCAGGATCTCCAGGACTCGCTGCTCGAAGTCCTCGGGCTGTCCCGGACGGTCCGGGGCATACTTGAGCTCGAGATCCAACCGGATCCGCGTGTTCCCGGCCGCCTTGACCAGCGCGATGACCTCGCGCAGGGTCGGGAGCCGCTCCCCCCGGAAGGCCGGGGAGAATTTGCCCCCGGCGTCCCACCGCTTCAGCTCCTCCAGCGTGAGGTCGGCCACGCTCCCCATGCCATTCGTGGTCCGCTCCAGCGTCTCGTCGTGGATGACCACGACCTCCCCGTCCCGCGTGACGTGGAGGTCCATCTCCAGCGCATCGGCACCCAACTCCATGCCCTTCCGGAATGCGGCCAGCGTGTTCTCGGGGGCCAGGCCGGCCCCGCCGCGGTGCGCGTGAACCTCAAGAGGTCGCGGTGTCCTTTCCGTCGCGGTTGCGGCCACACCTATCCCCTGGCTACCCAGCACTCCCATGATGCAGAAAGAGATTCCGATGACGCGCAGGCAAGCCAGGCGGAGGGAAGGGAACCGCATGCCCGCCACTATAGCACACGTCGCGCACCCGCCGCCCCCGAAAACCCGCTACCGCTTGATCACCGCCTCCACCTGCTTCTGCACCGTGGCCATGGCCTCCTTCGGGTTCACCTTGGCGTCCACGGCATCGTCCAGTTGCTTCTTCAGGATCTCCCGGATCTTCTGGAAGTTGGGCGCCATCATCTTCCCGGCCGCGTACTGCAACTGATCCCGCGCCACCAGATAGCGGGAATCCTTGGCCAGGAACTCCTTCATGGCCGGAACCTCGTAGGCGGACTTCCGGGTGGCCACATAGCCCGAGGCCAGGCTCCACTGCGCGGCGTTCTCGGTGGAGGTCATCCATTCGATGAACTTCCAGGCGGCGTCCTGCCGCTCCTTGGGGATCTTGCGGGAAATGGCCAGGTTCCCCCCGCCCACCTCGGCGCCGAAGGTCTTGCTCTTGGGCATGAAGGCCACGCCGAAGTCGAACTTGGCCGAGGTGCGCAGGAAGGTCAGGATCCCGGTGGAGTGGTACAGCATGGCCGTGCGCTGGGCCACGAAATCAGGCGGGGTCGAGCCCCAGGTGGAATGGGGCGGCCCCACCTTCTCCTTGTGCATCAGGTCCACCCAGTACTCCAGCGCCTCCACCGCTTCCTTGGAATCGAAGTTCGCCTTGGTCCCCTCGGGGTTGATCAGCCAGCCGCCGTTCTGGCGGACGAAGGCCTCGAACAGCCAGTCGTTCCACCCCCCCGAGACCGTCACCCCCCACTGCTTCACCTCGTTCCCCTCGCGCACGGTGAGCTTCTTCGCCGTTTCCTTCAACTCGGCCCACGTATCGGAACACCACCAGGATGAGGACCAGCAGCAGGCAGATGAAGATGGTCGTCAGGGTGGCCCCCATCCCGATATCCCAGAAGCGGAAGGCATTCTGGTAAATGTAAAAGGTGAGGACGTTGGTCTGATCCGCCGGGCCGCCCTGCGTCATCACGAAGACCTGGTCGAAGACCTGGAACGACGAGATGATGGCAACCACGAAGACGAACAGGCTGGCCGGGGTCAAGAGCGGGAAGGTGATCCCCCAGAAGCGGCGCCACGCCCCGGCGCCCTCGATGCTGGCGGCCTCGTACAGGTCGGCCGGGACCCCCTGCAGCGCCGCCAGGTAGATCAGCATGAAGTAACCGAAGTTCTTCCAGATGCTCATGATGATGATGGCCGGCAGCGCCCAGTACCGATCGTACAGCCACTCGACCCGCGGCACCCCCAGGAAGCTGGTGTAGTAGTTGAAGAGGCCGATCCCCGGGTTGAAGATCCAGACCCACAACATGGCGGCGGCCACCATGGGGATCATGGTGGGATAGAACAGGGCCACCCGGTAGACGCTGCGCACCCTGCCCAGATTCTGGTTGACCAGGACGGCCAGGAACAGGGCCAGGGCCATGGTCGTGGGGATGGTGCCCAGCGCATAGAACAGGTTGTTGCGGAGGACCAGCCAGAAGAGGGGTTCGCGCCAGAGGCTCAGGTAGTTCTCCAGACCGACGAAGATCCGTTCGGGATTTAATACGTTCCAACGGAACAGGCTGAGGTAGGCCGAGAAGCCCATGGGGTAGTAGGTGAAAAGGGCCAGGAAGGCGAGGGAGGGGAGCAGGTAGAGGTACACTCCTCCCCCGCGGAAGCGGGAGCGCCACGTCACCGCCACGGCCTGGCCCGTGGCGGACAGGCGCGGGGTGACGGCCATGGCTGTCGAATCGGACATCAGGCGGCTGTTCACGTCAGGTCCCTCAAATGCGTTCGGCAGTTCGACCGTTTCCGCCTGAGGCGGATTCGGTCGTTCCGAGGTCAGCAGAACGCCCGAACACCCGAACTCCCGAACAATCGAACGCTTTTCGACGATTAGGCGTGCCGGAACCGCTGCCCCAGGGCGATCTCGTCCAGGTACGCCTGGATCTCCCGATCAACCCGCCGGGCGTCCCAGCCCCGGGCCTCCCCCATCCAGGCGGCGATCTGCCGGCAGCAGTCCAGGCCCATGCAGGCACTGGTCCCGATCCCGGTCCGGCGCAGCAGGAAGTCGCTAAGGGTCTCGGTCAGCTCGTGTTCCACGGCGTAGAGGAGCTGGGCGCGGATGTCGGGGTTCTGCTTGCAGAGCCGCTCCCTGAGTTCCGGAGCCCGGGCGGCGCTCTCCAGCACGGCCGGATACCGGCGCCCGTAGATCTGTAGGAGGTTCTGGATCTGCTCCGGGTCCAGGCCGCTCCGCCGGGCGACGTCCGCCACGTCCGCCCAGAGGCGCACCTCCACCGTCCCGTCGCCGTCGGATCCGTCCAAAGCCAACCCGTGGGTCCGGCAGGGGACCGGGCGACCCAGCAGGCGCCCGACCCGATCCACCGCCTCTTCCGCCAGGCTCCGGTAGCAGGTCAGCTTCGTCCCGGTGATGGAGAGGAACGTACCCGTCTCCCCCTCGGGGATCACCTTGTGCTCGCGGGAGACGGCCGTGGCGATCCGGCCCTCTTCAAATGCCAGGGGACGCACCCCGGCGTAGGTGTAAGCGATGTCCTCCTCGCGGACGCGGGTGGTCGGGAACACCCGCTGGGTCTCTTGGAGGAGATACCGGACCTCCTCCCGGGTCGCGGCCAAGCCATCCAGGTCCCCCTCGAAGTCGGTGTCGGTCGTGCCCACCAGCGAGAACTCCCGCCAGGGGATGACGAAGAACATCCGCTCGTCCCGCTTGGCGGCGATGTAGACGGCATGGTCGGTGATGCGGGGGAGCAGCAGGTGGATTCCCTTCGTCGTCCGAACGCACCGCCGCCCCTCATCCACGCGGGCCAGCCGGCGGACGCGATCCACCCAGGGCCCGGCCGCATTCACCACCACCCGGGCCGTCACGTGGGCGACGCTTCCCCCCAGCACGTCCCGCACCTCGATCTTCCACAGGGGTCGGGGGCCGGGGGCCGGGGGCCGGGTAATCGCCGTGACTTGAGCGTAATTGAAGACCGCGGCTCCCCACCGGCGCGCCG
>METI01000037.1:10885-10995 GCA_001771285.1 candidate division NC10 bacterium RIFCSPLOWO2_12_FULL_66_18 | reverse complement strand
AAGTCATCGAAGTAGAATCCGGCGCCCAGCAGGTCCCGGGGCTCGAGGTGCGGCTCGCGCTGCAGGGTCTCCTCCCGCGACATGGTCCGGTAGTCCTCGGTCCGCTTGCC
>METI01000037.1:0-10863 GCA_001771285.1 candidate division NC10 bacterium RIFCSPLOWO2_12_FULL_66_18 | reverse complement strand
TTCATCCCCACCCGGACCGTGATCATGCCGCGCCTCGCCCCGCGGTAGACGGGCACAATGAACGGCAGGGGTCGCACCAGGTGGGGGGCCAAGCGCTGGAGACGCTCGCGCTCCCGCAGGGACTCCCGCACCAGGCCGAAGTCGAACAGCTCGAGATAGCGGAGGCCCCCGTGGATCAGCTTCGAGGAGCGGCTGGTCGTGCCGAAGGCAAAGTCCCTCCGCTCCAGGAGCAAAGTCCGGTGGCCCCGGATGGCGGCGTCCCGCGCGATGCCCGCGCCCGCCATGCCGCCGCCGATGACCACGACCTCGAACTGCTGACCGTCCAGGCCTTGGATCCGGTCGTGCATTTGGGATGCGTATCCTTCCCTGGCCGCGCTCACCCCGCGCCAAGGAGTTCGCGGAGGTCGCCCAGCACGTAGTCGGGTTTGATGGGCGACCGCCGCAGGGCCCGGCGGTCGGTCACCCCCGTCAGGACCAGGGCCGCGGCCATCCCGGCCTCCCGGCCCATGCGGATGTCGGTCTCCAGGCGGTCGCCGATCATGAGGCAGTCCCGTGCCCGGAGACCCATCTGGGCCAGGCAGACGTCCAGGGTGATGCGGGACGGCTTGCCCACGATCACCTCGACCCGCGTGGCCGTGGCCCCCTCCACGGCACCGATCATGGCGGCGCAGTCCGGGATCTCCCCGCCCTCCACCGGGCAGGTGCGATCCGGATTGGTGGCGATCAGCCGCGCGCCCCGCCGGACCGCGTGGAGGGCCCCGGTCAGCTTGGCATAGTCGAAGGTCCGATCGAAGGCGATCACCACCCAGTCCGCCTGATCGCCGTTCGCCACGATCCGGAAGCCGGCCCGGCGAAGCTCGGCGAGCAGGGGCCGCTCGCCGATGACGAAGAGGCGCGCCCTCGGGGTCCGCGCGCTGAGGTAGCGGGCCAGGACGAAGGAGGAGTTGATGACATCCGCCGTCCGCGTCGGGACCCCCAGGCAACGGAGCTTACGGGCGTAGCTCTCCCGCGTATCAATGGGCTTGTTGGAGAGGAAGACGACCCGTCGCCCGGCGGCGCGCAGGCCCTCGATGGTCTCCCGGGCGCCCGGCAGCAACCGGTCCCCCCGGTAGACGGTCCCATCCAGATCGAAGATGTACCCCCGGAACGCCGGGATGCATCTCCCGCCGGTCCCCTGCCCCACGGCGGCACCCCGGCGCGCGGTCATCACCGACCTCGCTTCCGGGAATACCCCCACAGACTGGTTTCGCTGGTCGAGACCGCCACCGCCCCGGCCGAGAGGACGGCGTCCACCTGGGCCGCGGTCCGGATCAACCCCCCGGCGATCAGGGGCGGGAGCGTCCCGCGCCGCGCCAATTGCCCGGCGATGGTCGGCAGGATCACGCCCGGCAGCATCTCCACCGCGTCGGGGGCGGCCTTCTCCACCGTGGGCAGGCCGGCCTCCAGGGATTCCGAGTCCAGGACGAAGAGCCGCTGGACCGCGAGCAATCCCTCCCGCTTCGCGGGGCCGATGAGGTTCCCGCGCGTCGTCAGGATCCCGTCCACTCCCAGGGTGCGGGCCAGGAATCGGACGCCCGCCTCGTCGCGCCCGATCCCCTTGATCAGGTCCACGTGAGCCAGGATCAGCCGCCCCTCCGCGTGCGCCTTCGCCACGCTGGCCTGCAGGGCGAAGATGTCCTCCCCCAGAATGAACAGCACGCCCACCCCGTGCCGGATCGCCGCCTCGACGCCCGTCGAGTCCCGCAGGCCGGCGATCACCGGTCGCGCCTTCAAGTTCTCGAAAAAGCGCTCTCGGACGTTCGCCATTCGCCCCCCAGAAACACAAAGCCCTAACAAAAGACGATCCCACGGATCGTCCCTCGTTAGGACTTTCTCATCCTCTCCGCCCCGGCGGGGACCCCGATCTACCCCTTCCCGTCCTGTCTGGTTGGCATTTATAGGCCCACCCTCCCCGCCCTGTCAAGGTGAATCGCCGGAAGCCTCGGAATCCGGTGAAGCATGAAGGGGGTCAGGCAGTCCTTTTGCCCTTTTGATGCGGATGACACCTGGAGACAGAAGACGTAATCCTCGGTGTCCTCTACTTGGGTTTGCCCCTGCGCTTCCGCGGCCGAGGTGCTGGCGCCGACAGCAACATCCGGCAATGTTCCAGATTCCCATGGGCTAACTCGTCGGCAGGATCCATGGCTACCGCGCGCTCCAGGAGGGGAAGGGCCTCGGCGGGTCGTCCCACCTCAATAAGCGACCAGCCCCAATCGCTGAGATAATTTGCACGCCCGGGTGCCAGCTTCGAGGCCGCCTCAGCGTGTCGGACCGCGCCCCGCAGATCTCCCAATTTCCCCAGGCAGTAGCCGAGCCCGCTGTGGAATCCAGCGGCGTCTACCGCCTGAAGGCAGCGTTCGTAGACGGCCTTCGCCCGGCGGAAGTCCTTGCGCGCCTCGTAGGTCTCAGCCAGCGCCGTGCCGAACAAGACGAGATCGGCTGGCCGCGTGGCCAGCGCGGCTATCCCGCGCTCCAGCAATGAGAAGGCTTCCTTGTGACGCGAGGTTTGGGCGCACACCTGGGCGAGGAGGTTCAGCCCTTCAGGGTGATCTGGGACCAGTTTCAACGCGCAACGCAGCCGCGCTTCGGCAGTTTTCGTGGAGCCCATGCCCCATGGGGCCATCGCAATGTCCGCGATCGCCCCCGAGACCTCCCAGTCCGCAGCGTCTTTCCGCGGATAGGCACGAGTGCCACGCGAGGATTTCTGCCTCATCGAGCGACCTCCAAGCGTGCGGTTGATTTGCCAGACGTTCGTGGTCTCTTCCGTGATTCAGATCGCCTATGAAAACGGCTGTCAAGGGGTTTCTCAGTAAGTCCAAGGACCGGAAGGGAATCCTAGGGAAACGCGAGGGTGTTCTTGAGCGCTCGCTCAACCTCGGCGAGCAGGCCGGGAGGCAGACTGCCCAACCGCTTGACGAGGCGACGCTTGTCCACCGCTTTGATTTGCTCCGTGACGACTTTGGAGGCAAAACTCAGGCGGGCAATGCCTTTCGGGATCAGGGCATGACTGGGCGAGAGGTGGGCGACGTTCTTGGTCAGCGGCACGACCACTACAAGTTGACTGAGTTGATTGATGCTGTCGTTGGAAAGAACGATTACTGGCCGGGTCTTCTTGATCTCGACGCCGATGGTGGGATCGAGGTTGGCCAGGACGACATCACCGCGCCGCACGGCGACCACTCGATTCCTCCTTCTCCAAGATGGCCCAGGCCTCCTCGTCACTCAGACTCCACTCGGCCAGCAGGTCTCGTTCTTCCTGCGCTTCACGGGCCAAACGTTGCGCATAGTAGGCCAGGTACTCTCCCTCCAACTGTTTCCGTGAAATCGAGTCAAGGAACTTGGCGAGCACATCGCGTATCACCCGGCTCCGCTGCGTCTTAGGGATGAGGGCATTAGCGCGCTTCACCAAGTCCCGCGGAAGCGACACGCTGATCACGTCGTATCGCTGTGGTCCGGTCGGCATGGCCTATCCTCCTATGTTGTGGACTCTGGTTATTAAGTCTAGTCACTAACATCTCACCTGTCAACCACCAACGCGGTATCCAATCTGTAGGGCAATTAAATGATGCAAGCGCTGGCCCCAGGTTGCCTCGGATTGGCCGGCACGGCTGCCTGGCTGCTCACGACCGCGCGCTGATCCGTTGCCATCGGGAGCCTGCCAGCCGGACAGTACCCCGCGGCTCTAGAAAGTGGGGGAGTCCGAACGGCCCCCCTTTTCCTGCTCGCCATCACCTCCAGCAGCCTGAGGATCGCTGGGACGCAAACGACGCTCCAGGGGACTGCCGCCCTGATCCGGCCGGGAGTTTTCCCTTGGCAAGATTCGCGCCGCTATGGTAATTTTCCCCCTGTTCATCGGAGGGCGCCAGCAGCCAGGTAGGGGGTGCGATCATGTCAGGACATAGCAAATGGGCCGGCATCAAGCACAAGAAGGCAAAAGTGGATGCCCAGCGCGGGCGGGTCTTCACCAAGATCATCCGCGAGATCACGGTGGCTGCCCGGGTGGGCGGCGGGGACCCGGCAGGCAACCCGCGCCTGCGCACCGCCACCCAGGCCGCCAAGGCGGTGAACATGCCCTCCGACAACATCGAACGGGCCATCAAGAAAGGCACGGGCGAGTTGGAGGGTGTCTCCTACGAGGAGATCACCTACGAGGGGTACGGGCCGGGCGGCGTGGCCGTCATGGTCGAGGTGGTGACCGACAACAAGAATCGGACCGTCGGCGAAATCCGCAAGGCCTTCTCGCGGCACGGCGGGCACCTGGGCGAGGCCGGGTGCGTCGGGTTCCTCTTCGAGAAGAAGGGGTACCTCCAGGTCGAAGCGTCCAAGATGGACGAGGATCGGCTGCTGTCCATCGCCCTGGAGGCCGGCGCCGAGGACTTGCAGCGCGAGGAGAGCCTCTTCGCCGTGACCACGGCGCCCAAGGACTTCGAAAAGGTGCGGGAGGCCATCCTGAAGAGCGGGATCCAGCCCCTCTCGGCCGAGATCACCAAGCTGCCCAAGAGTACCGTGAAACTCGACGGCAAGCCGGCCGAGCAGATGCTGCGCCTGATGGAGGAGCTGGAAGAGCACGACGACGTCCAGCACGTCTACGCGAACTTCGACATCCCCGAGGAGATCATGGCGGCGATGTCGGCCTGACGGCCGTGGAGATTTCGAATTGCGGATTGCGAATTTCGAATGTGTCCCGGACAACCTCCAATCGGAAATGGGTTCCCCCCAGCTGCATTCACCGCTGGCCTCCCACCGCCAATCGCCCGCATGCGAGTCTTAGGCATTGATCCGGGGTCGGTGACCACGGGCTATGGCCTCGTGGAACTGCGGGGCGACACCCTTCACGCCGTCACCTTCGGCGCCATCACCACCCAGGCCGGCCTCCCCTTCGCCCAGCGCCTTCTCCGCATCCACCAGGAGCTGCGCACGCTCTTGACCCGCGCCCGCCCGGACTGCGCCGCCGTCGAGGCGGTCTTCTTCGCCCGGAACGTCCAGAGCGCGCTCCGGCTGGGCCAGGCGCGTGGCGTGGCGCTGCTGGCGCTGGCGGAAGAGAAGGTGGAGATTCACGAGTACTCGGCCCTGGAGGTCAAACAGGCCGTCACCAGTTACGGCCACGCGGCCAAGGGCCAGGTCCAGGAGATGGTCCGCCTGCTCCTCGGCCTGGCGGAGGCCCCCTCCCCGGTGGACGCCGCCGACGCGCTGGCCGTGGCCATCTGCCACCATCATGCCGCCCGGCTGAAGGCGCGGTTACGGGAACGCTGAGATGATCGCACAGATCCGGGGCCGCCTGACCAGCAAGGAACCCCATCGGGTGGTGGTGGACGTGAACGGCGTGGGATACCAGCTCTTCATCCCCCTGTCCACGTTCTACCAGTTGCCCGAGGTGTCGGCGGAGGTCTTCCTCCACACCCACACCCACGTCCGCGAGGACGCCATCCAGCTCTTCGGGTTCCACACCCGGGACGAGCAGGCCCTCTTCGAGCTGCTCCAGGGGGTCTCTGGCATCGGGCCGCGGCTGGCCACGAATATCCTCTCCGGCATCTCCGTGGAGGAGCTGGTGCCGGCGCTCTCCGAGGGCAACGTCGCCCGGCTCCGCGCCGTCCCCGGCGTGGGCAAGAAGCTGGCCGAACGATTGGTGGTGGAGCTCCGGGAGAAGGTGGGAAGCGCCCGCCTCGGCCAGCCCACAGCAGCGCCGGCGGGCCCCGCTCCCCTCACGGACCGCGCCCTGGAGGACGTGGTCTCGGCGCTGGCGAACCTGGGATGCAACCGGAAGGAAGCGATCAAGGCCGCCGAAGCGGCTCGGCAGCAGCTGGGCCCGACGGCCGAGTTCGAGAAGCTGATCAAGGCCGCGCTCCGCGCCCTCAGCGAGTCGCGCTAGGAATACGATGCAACCGCAAATGAACGTCCGCCCGAGGCGGATCTTGCCAGGCCGTAACTTGTGCGAACCGGGCGGATCCGCCTATGGCGCGACAAATGAACGCCGATGGACCCTGGCCCCCAACCCCCAATCCCTAACCCCCAACCCCTGACCATGACCGATCGCGTCACCACCCGGCAGCGCCTCCCCGAAGACCAGCAGGTCGAGCAGACCCTCCGCCCGACCCGGTGGGACGACTATGTCGGCCAGGACAAGGTGAAGGACAACCTCCGCGTCTTCATCCAGGGGGCGCGGGCGCGGAACGAGGCCCTGGACCACGTCCTGTTCTACGGCCCTCCGGGCCTGGGCAAGACGACGCTGGCCTACATCATCGCCTCGGAGCTGGGCGTGAACATCCGCCCCACCTCCGGCCCGGTGGTCGAGCGGCCGGACCTGGCGGCCATCCTGTCCAATCTCCGGGAGCGGGACGTCCTGTTCATCGACGAGATTCACCGCCTCAACCCCACGGTGGAGGAGACGCTCTACCCCGCCATGGAGGACTACAAGCTGGACCTCATCATCGGCCAGGGGCCCAGCGCCCAGACCTACAAGCTGACCCTGCCCCATTTCACCCTCATCGGCGCCACGACGCGGGCGGGGCTGCTGACCTCGCCGCTCCGGGACCGCTTCGGCGTGATCCAGCGGCTGGACTTCTACACCGAAGAGGACCTGCTGAAGATCGTCACCCGCTCGGCGGCGATCCTGAACGTCTCCATTACGCCCGATGGCGCAGCGGAGCTCGCCAAGCGCTCGCGTGGCACCCCGCGGGTGGCCAACCGGCTGCTGCGGCGGGTCCGCGACTTCGCCCAGGTCCTGGGGGACGGCACCATCGACCGGGACGTGGCCCACGATGCGCTGAACCGCCTGGACGTGGACGAGCGGGGATTCGATGAGATGGACCGCCGGATCCTCCAGACCATCATCGAGAAGTTCTCCGGCGGGCCGGTGGGCATCGAGACCCTGGCGGTGGCCGTGGGCGAGGAGAAGGACACCATCGAGGACATGTACGAGCCGTTTCTGATCCAGCTCGGCTTCCTGGCGCGGACCCCCCGGGGGCGGACGGCCACGCGGCTGGCCTATGCTCATTTCCACATCCCCCCGCCGCCCACCGGCCCCCAGGGTGAGCTGTGGTCCGGCGCAGCCCAGTGATCGGGGGGGGACTCCTTTTATCCGCAGATTACGTCGAGCCCTGAGCGGACCCGCCTGGAAGAAGGACGACCCAATCGGGCGAGATCCCGCTCAGCGGGACAGATTACGCAGATTCGTGGGGGACAAAGCCCATGGTTCCCGGGATGGATTCGCTGGGCAAGATGCTGATCCTGTTCGGAGTGGTCCTGGCCCTGCTGGGCGGGCTGCTCCTGGTGGCCGGCAAGATCCCGTTCCTCGGGCGGCTGCCCGGGGATATCCTCATTCGCCGCGAAAACTGGAGCGTCTACTTCCCGCTGACCACCAGCATTCTGATCAGCATCCTGTTGACCCTGTTGTTCTCGCTCTTCAGTCGCCGATGAGGGGACGCTGGCGGTTCTGGCCAAGGCGGACTATCGCACTGGCGGCCGTGGCGGTCTGTCTCGCGGCAGGGCCTGAGGCGGGATCGGCCGCGGTCCAGAGTGTTCGCGTTTTGGTTGCGGAGGGCCGCAGCGCCCTCACGGTCAGTAGCGATGGCGGCCTCACGATCACCGATGCCACGGGCCGGCGCGTTCTGGCGCAGCGCGGCAGCGGCGAGCCGCTGCGCCTGCTGGTCCGCGGAGGCACGGTTCGGGTCCGCGAGACGGGGACGTCGGCCCCCACGCTGGTCGCGTGGCCGGCCCGCTCGGCTACCGTGGAACTGGAGGGGCAGGCCTTTCGAGGCCGCTTGCTGGTCCAGCCGTGGAACGGCGCCCTGGCGGCCGTGAACGTGGTGGACCTCGAGGAGTACCTCCTGGGCGTCCTGAAGGATGAGATCCCGCCGGGGTGGCCGGCCGAGGCGGCCAAGGCCATGGCCATCACCGCCCGGACGTATGCCGTCTACCAGGTCCAGCAGAACCCCGGCGCCCTGTTTCACCTCCGGGCCACCACGGCCTCCCAGGTGTACGGGGGGGCCACGGGGGAGGATGCCCGAACCTCGTGGGCCGTGCAGGCAACCCGGGGCCAGATCCTCACGTTCGGGGGCCAACCCATCCCCGCCTTTTACCATTCGTGTTCAGGCGGGGTCACCGAGGATGCCCTGGACGTCTTCGGCGCGAACTTTGACACGATCGTCGGAGTGCCCGACCAGTTCAGCCTCGGTTGCCCCGACGCCCTCTGGGTGGAGCGGCTGACCTCCCGCGAGATCGAGCGGGCGCTCCTGCAGGCCGGCTATCCGATCGGCCGCCTCCTCCGCATCGAAGATCTCCTGCGCAGCCGGACGGGGCGGATCCTTCGCCTGGCGGTCCACCACACCCGGGGGACCCTGGTCCTGGAAGGCAAGCGATTCCGGGAGGCGCTGGGCAACGAGGTGATCCGCAGCACCGATTTCGAGGTCCGCGCCGATCCCGGCGGCTTCACCTTCGTGGGACGGGGATGGGGGCACGGCGTCGGGCTGAGCCAGTGGGGCGCCAAGGAGATGGCCGACCTGGCCTATCAGCACCAGGACATCCTGAAATTTTATTATCCTCTCGCGGAGATCCGAACCCTGACCGGACTCGTGGGACAGTAACCAACAACGTTCGGCGGTTCGGCGGTTCGGCTGTTCGAGAACGATCGAACGCCCGAATCCGCCAAAGGCGGAAACAGCCGAACGCTTTCGGTTTGTGAGATGCGACCCAGCGATTTCGATTACCAGCTTCCAGCGGAACTGATCGCGCAGGAGCCCGCGACGGAACGGGACGCCTCGCGCCTCCTGGTCCTGCACCGGGGGATCAACCGGACAGAGCACCGCACCTTCTCCGACCTGCCTGAGTACCTCCGCGCCGGTGACGTCCTGATCCTCAACGACACCAAGGTGATCCCGGCCCGGCTCTTCGGCGTCTTCGAGGGCGGCAAATCGGTCGAAGTCCTGCTGGTGCGACCGGCGGGAGATGGGTCCTGGGAGGCGCTGGTCAAGCCCGCGAAGCCGGCGCGGGTGGGACGGCGGCTGATCCTGGCCTGCGGCCGTCTCGAAGTGACGGTGGTGGCCCAGGGGATCTACGGGCATCGGGTCCTGCGACTGCCCGCCGACGTGGACCTGCGGACGATCCTGCAATCCTACGGGGTGATGCCCCTGCCGCCCTATATCAAGCGGAGAGCCGAGCGCCGAGAGTCGAGAGCCGAGAATGATGCCGAGCCTCGCGGCTCTAGGCTCTCGGCTCTCGGCTCTGACCGTGAGCGGTATCAGACCGTATATGCGCAGGAGGAGGGGGCGGTGGCCGCGCCGACGGCCGGCCTGCACTTCACCCCGGGGCTGCTCGACCGGATACGCGGGCTGGGGGTGCGGGTGCACCCGGTGACCCTGCACGTCGGTCCCGGCACCTTCCAGCCGGTGCGGGTGGACGAGGTGTCCAGGCACCGGATGGAGCCGGAACGCTACTCGATTCCCGAGGAGTCCGCCCACGCCATCAAGGCAGCCAGGAGCGAGGGCCGGCGCGTGATCGCCGCCGGGACGACCACCGTGCGCACGCTGGAGCACGCCGCAGGCGAAGACGGCACCCTGCGGGCCGGCGAGGCCGAGACGGACCTGTTCATCACCCCCGGCTATCGCTTCCGCGTGGTGGACGCGCTCCTCACCAATTTTCATCTGCCCCGGTCCACGCTCCTCATGTTGGTCTCCGCCTTCGCCGGCCTGGAGCCGATCCAGCGGGCCTATGCCGAGGCCATCGCCCTGCGATACCGCTTCTACAGTTACGGGGACGCGATGCTGATCCTGTAACCCTGTCACGACGCCCTCACCCTCCCCTCCCCCACCACGTGGGGGGAGGGCTGGGGTGGGGGTGGCGGCCTTGGCATGAGATTCGAACTCCTCGCAACCGACAAGACGACCGGCGCTCGCCGCGGGCGAATCACCACCGCCCACGGCACCGTGGAGACGCCCGTCTTCATGCCCTGCGGGACGCAGGCCACGGTGAAGACACTGGACCCGCGGGACCTGCGCGAGGAAGGCTGCGAGCTGATCCTGTCCAACACGTACCACCTCTACCTCCGCCCCGGGCACGAGGTGGTCAAGGAACTCGGCGGCCTGCACCGGTTCATGGGCTGGGACCGGGCCATCCTGACGGACAGCGGAGGATACCAGGTCCTCAGCCTGGCCGCCCTGCGACACATCACCGAGGAGGGGGTCACGTTCCAGTCGCACCTGGACGGGTCGCGCCACTTCCTGAGCCCCGAGAAGGTCATCGAAATCCAGCTCGCCCTCGGCGCCGACATCCTCATGGCCCTGGACGAGTGCCCGCCCCACTCCGCCGATTTCGGCTATCACCAGGCCTCCATGGAGCGCACCGCCCGCTGGGCAGAGAGGTGCCGCGCGGCCCACCCGGGGGATGAGCCGGCCCTCTTCGGGATCGTCCAGGGGGGCACGCACCTGGACCTCCGGTCCCGCTCGGCGGAGGAGACGCGGCGGATCGGCTTTTCCGGGTACGCCCTGGGGGGCCTGGGGATCGGCGAGGAGCCGGCGCGGCGGAACGCGGTCGTGGCGCACACCACGACCCTCCTGCCGGCCGATGGCCCCCGTTATCTCATGGGGGTGGGCACGCCCCAGGACCTGCTGGAAGGCATCGCCCGCGGCGTGGACATGTTCGACTGCGTCTTGCCCACCCGGAACGCCAGAAACGGAACCCTCTTCACCGGCACGGGCCGCCTCAACATCAAGGGGGCCGCCAATGCCCGGGACGAGCGCCCGGTGGACCCGGCCTGCGCCTGTTACACCTGCCGCTACTTCTCCCGGGCCTACCTGCGCCATTTGTACGTGGCCGACGAGATCCTCGGTC
>METI01000036.1:31693-36560 GCA_001771285.1 candidate division NC10 bacterium RIFCSPLOWO2_12_FULL_66_18 | reverse complement strand
GAGCGCGCAACCCCGCAGGCCGTAGCGTGCAGCGAACCCAGGGGTAGCCCCGTTAACAGCGCGAGGGCGTCGACTCCGTTGTCCGGGGAGGAAGACCGGTGCTCGGGTGCCCACCACCGCTGCCGGGGCTCTCCGGGGTAGCAGGGATGGCAGGCGGGGACAGCCCCAGGGGGCACCACGGGAGAGCCTGGCCAGTGGACCACAGGAGTCCAACCGCGGCGTAGAAGGCGAACGCCGAAGGCGCCGCCGGGCTGCCCAGGCAGTCGGAGCGGCCCACAGTACCGCTTGGAGGCAGAGGACAACAGAACCTCCACCGAGGGAAGGGGCCGCACTTTCACCACGCCGCTGATGGGAGGCCCGGGAGGGGATTGCCGCGAGGCTAGCACCCCTCGTGTCTGGCGGGACCCCCCTGTGACGGCTAGGCCGCCGCGCTAAGCGGGGACTTCCCCGTGCATGCCGGCGGCCGAAGGTGATCGGAGAGCCGTGTGCGGGAAAACCGCACGCACGGTTCGATGAGGGGGCGCTGGTGTTCGGCGCACGCGGGGGCTCGTGAGGCACCGCCACCCGAAAGGGGCGGGAACAGATAGGCTCGCGCTACCCTCCGACACCAGTGCTCTACTCTACCCTCCTCATTGCTGACGAAGGCGGTCGCAAAGTCGGACGGGCAGATCGAGCCCCAGCGGAGCCACCTCCTCACATCGGAGGAAACTCAGGCGCGCCTCCTCGATCAGACGGGGGGAGTCCTTGACGTAGCGGGACCAATATGCAGGACGGACCTTCTCGCGAACGAGAGTGCCCAGGTAGTGAAGGTTTGCTTCGAGCCAAGACGCACGCTGGATTTCGCCGCAGAGAAGCTCGTAAAGTAGACGCTCTCGGGGCCAGGGCTCGGGGTTCATGGCTTCCTCCCGCAGAAACCGCCCGAAAGGGATTTCGCCCCCAAAACCCTCGGCAGCCGCCCTGTCCCGACGGGGATCAGCCGCCGGTAAGGGAGCCGAAGGGGTGGCGCGGTTAGTCCAGCGCGAATAGGTGTGCCACTGACAAGTCTATTGGCAATTGCATGCCCTTGGCGGGTCGAAGGCGCGATCTGCTGAAGCCCCGCAGAGCACCTTCGGGACCGTTCGGACCGCACCCCTAACGGGAGGGCCTCTGCAATATTTCACTCTTAATCATCAGTGAGAGCACCAGGGCGCTAGCGGGATCCAAGGCCTGCAGTTTCTCGTGCACCTCGAGCGCACGCACTATCTCACGCTTTTTGACGTACGTCGCTCCCAGGCCGAACCACGCCCAACTGGCTTCGGGCTTCAGGCGAATAGCCTCACGATAGGCTGAGATGGCTTCTGGATATTTCTCATTCGAAGAATATTGATTGCCTAAACCAATCCAAGCGTCCTCGTTAGTTGGGTCCAGGCGAATGGCCTCGCGGAAAGCTGCCTCAGCCTGCAAAGGGTCATGGTCATCGTCGTAAGCTTCCCCGAGCTGGGCCCAGTTCCACGCGCGCTCAGGTTCCAGACGAACACACTGGCGGAGGGCCTGGACGGCCTCGCCAGCTTGTTTTTGCCAGCGGTGTGCGAGTCCAAGCAGGCACCACGCCCTCCCATCACTACGTCTCCAACGGATGGCCTCGCGTAAGGCGACGATGCCCGCGCTGGGGTCATTCCGCCCGAGATGCGCTTCCCCGAGGGATGTCCAGATCCACCCGTCCTGTGGCCTCAGGCGAAGGGCCTCGTTGAAGGCCAGCACGGCGTCCCCAAATTCCTTTTGGTCAAGGTACAAACGGCCCAGCAGTACCCACGCGCCCGAATCACGCGGATCGAGGCGTGCGGCCTCGCGGAACGCGGCGATGGCCTCCGCGAATTGCTTTTGGTCTTGGTAGATCTTGCCTAGGGCCTTCTGCGCCTCGGCACTATCCGGTTTCAAACGCACTGCCTCGCGGGCGGCTGACATGGCCGAGGCGTGCAGGCCCTGCTCCCTGTACACATGTGCCAGCATGGCCCAGTTTCCCGCGTCATCCGGCTTCAGGCGGATCGCCTCGTGAAAGGCCCTGGCGGCTTGTGCCCAGTCCTGCGCAATCCAAGCTTCCACTCCTACCTGCGTCCACGTTACGGCATCCTCCCGAGGCGGCACCTCCCCTCCGGCCACGGGCGGTCCGGCCGGACGGATCGGGAGGGCGGCGATCCATTCGCCCGGGATGGCGAAGTTCAGGTTTTGCCCCTCCTTGACCCGGAATGTTGTGAGGCCGACTAGACGACCTTGGGAATCGAAGAGCCCGCCGCCGCTGGAACCAGCCGAGATGGGCGCCGTGGTTTGGATGAGTTGAACCTTCCCGTAGGGGCGGAGGCTGGAGATCAGGCCCTCCGAAAGGGTGAGTTCCAGCCCTTCAGGAGCACCGATGGCATAGACCCGTTCCCCAATCTGGAGAGTGGTGGAGGACCGAATCGGCACTGCCGGGGCTGTAAGGCCAGAGACGCGAAGTTGTACGAGATCGTGCTCGGGGTCAATGTATGCAAGAGAGGTAGTCCAGGTTCGGCTTTCCCGCCGGAGCCGGATTCGTGCGGCCCGCTCCACCACGTGGCGATTTGTAACCACCAGCCCACGGGCCACTACCACGCCGCTCCCTTGGCTGAGGACTCTCCCATCGGGTCTCAGGCCCTCCACGACAAAGACGGACGGAGAGACACGTTGGAATAGCTTCTCTGGCGTAAGGGTGGTGAGGGAAGGCTTCGAGGAGGACGGTCGGGCCTGTGCCGCTCCGGTTACGTCCTGAGAGGCAATTATCGAGACAAATAGCAGCGCCAGATTGAGCGCGAGGGTCTGGCCCGTTGAATGGGTGCGACGCATCATGGTAGCTCCTGTCTGCCGTGCCTTCTGCGTCGGCACCCTGAGGGCAGCTAACAACCAAGTCGATGGGTCGGGACGGCCGGGCTGCACCAACAAAAGGAAAGATGACCCGACAAGCGCAACACCTCACATTGGCTCGGTATGGGTAAGAAGTAGGGAGCCTTAGAAACGTCTCCTTATGCGCAACCGGATGAAAGGGCAATCCAAGGGCCAACGAAACTCGTTGGGTGCTGTGGTGCATGGGCGAGCATTCCTTGTGGAGGCCCCTGGCACAGGAACGCTCGCTGGGACTCTATGGGAAACCTCCCTACCTGTCAACCTGCGGGCCCATCTGGTTGAATCTCTCGTCGAAAGCCTGCCTCAAGCGGCGCACCTGGAAGGTGAGCCCGCGCCTGAAAGACGGCCGATCAGACGGGATGCGGCGGCAGGCTCGATTACGCATGCTCACTCGTGCTAAAAACACCGTAGTCGACTGAGTTGACTTATCCGCTCACCCGCCACAGGATGTCTTCCATGATTCGTGAGGCGGAGGGGCCTGCGCTTGCGATTTTCATTGCCGTGTTCCTCCGAACGGCAGCCTGCATCCGCAGCCGGCAAGCTCCCGAGATAGCCCGCATGAGGGTCTTGACCGTCGGGACCCTGAAACCGAGGAAAGAGCCCAACTTGCCCCAAGGACCTGATCGAACCTACACGACACCCTCCGTTTTGGCTCGCCGGACGCTTTTCCAGGAAGTCCTTCTGAGGATTATCCCGCTCGATCAACGACGTTTCCCACTATATCGGGGTTGACACGATGGGGACTTTGTCGTAGCGTCAGTCCCCGGAGTAGAAGACACGGTCACAGGTTTCATCGCAAAGAGGGCCCGTGATCCACCGAGGGCGGATTGCGCCGCCGGGGCCCACTTCGGTAAGGGCTGGGGGTGAGTTGGTCATGAGCCAAATCAAGCTGGACATACCGGATGACGCTTTGCTGGCGCTGAAGATGTCCCCGGACGCGTTCGGCCAGGAGTTGCGCATGGCGGCCGCCGTCAAGCTTTTCGAGTTGGGGCGGCTTTCCTCCGGCGCGGCGGCCCGACTGGCGGGTGTGCCGCGAGTCGTATTCCTCTCCAGGCTTGCCGATTACGGGGTGGATACCTTCCGCCTGACCGAAGAGCAGCTTCGGGCAGAGACCCGCCTTGCCTGACGTCATCTGTAACACTTCGCCCATTCAATACCTTCATCAACTCGGTCTCCTCCACATCTTCCCTGCGATGGCCCACCGGGTGATCGTTCCCCCGGCAGTTATGGAAGAGCTTTCGATGGGTCGCTTGGCAGGTGTGGACCTGCCTGATCCAGACACGCTGGACTGGGTGGCAATCCGTCGTCCGTCCAGCTCGTCTGCTCTGCCACTGGTCACGGATCTGGGCCCGGGGGAAACGGAAGTTCTCATGCTGGCATTGGAGTCACCTGACACCGTTGTCGTCCTCGATGACGCCCTGGCGAGGCGAGTAGCACAGACCCTGGGCATCCGCCTGACTGGGACGCTGGGGCTGCTGCTCGCTGCGAAACGCGCTGGGCTCATCCCAGCTGTCCAGGCAATCCTGGATACACTTCAGGATTTGCGCTTTCGCCTCGCCCCGCACACCCGGGCTGCCGTCCTGAGACTCGCCGGAGAAGCACCCTAAAGCTGCCGACGCTAAACAGTTGGGGCGAACCGGGGCACCGCGTCGGGTACTGTCTCGCTTAAGGTATTCCGCCAAGCGGGGGCGGGTGAAGGGTCGTGGAGTCCTTGATTCATTGCGTGGAGTTATGCTAAAAGAGCCACTCTCGGCGTGGGAGGGCTTTCGACTTCCTGCGATGGGTGGAGGGGCGTGGCTCAGTGAGGTGAGGTTGGGACGAGGGGAGACGAGGAGCGGAGGCATGCCCACTTTTCGGATTGCAGTCATCCCCGGGGACGGGGTTGGCATCGAGGTGGTGGCCGAGGGACGCAGGGTCCTGGAGGCCCTGGCGAGGCGCGACAAGAGCCTCCGCTTCCGCTTCACGACCTTCG
>METI01000036.1:0-31673 GCA_001771285.1 candidate division NC10 bacterium RIFCSPLOWO2_12_FULL_66_18 | reverse complement strand
AAGAAGCACGACCGGATGATGCCGGCCGATGGCCTGGAGACCCTGCGGCGGTTCGATGCCATCTACCTGGGCGCAGTGGGGGATCCGAAGGTTCCCGATCACGTGACGCTCCACGGCCTGCTCTTGCCCATCCGCCGGACCTTCGATCAGTACGCGAACCTGCGGCCCGCCGTCCTGTACCCGGGCGTCCCCACGCCGCTCCGCGACAAGGCCCCGGGCAGCATCGACATGCTGGTGGTCCGGGAGAACACCGAGGGCGAGTACGCCGACGCGGGCGGTCGCGTCTACCGGGGGTTTCCGAGTGAGGTCGCCGTGCAGACCAACATCTTCACCCGGCACGGGACCGAGCGGATCATCCGCTACGCCTTCGAGCAGGCGCGATCACGGCGCAAGCACCTGACCTCCATCACCAAATCCAACGCCATGGCGCACAGCATGGTGTTCTGGGACGACGTCTTCCGGGCGGTGGCGCGGGATTACCCCGACGTCCAGACCAGCTCCATGCTGGTGGATGCGGCGTGCATGAACTTCGTGCGCCGGCCCGAGGCCTTCGATGTCGTGGTGGCCAGCAACCTGTTCGGGGACATCCTGACGGACCTCTCGGCGGCCGTGGTGGGGGGCATGGGGCTGGCCCCCGCCGCCAACCTGAACCCGACACGGAAATTCCCCTCCATGTTCGAGCCGGTACACGGCTCGGCCCCGGACATCGCGGGCAAAGGGATCGTCAACCCCATCGCGGCCATCCTGACGGCCGGCATGATGCTGGACTTTCTGGGGGCGAAGCGGGCAGCGGCGCGCATCCGGAAGGCAGTGGCGGCCGTGCTCGCCGAGGGGAAGGTCCGGACACCCGACCTGGGCGGCCGGTCGAAGACCACCGAGGTCACGGCCGCGATCCTGGAACACCTCTAGCAGGCTGCTGAAAAAGGCCCATCTGCGGCGTTGGCGCGCTCGCGCGGCGCTGCGACGTATGGACTAAGTACGCCTCGCACCTCGCATCGCGCGCCGCCTTGCATCTGGACCTTTTTGAGCAGCCTGGGCAATAAGGGGTTTTTCCGCATCCTGCTAGCCGAAAAGACACGAACCGCCAAGATCACCCAGCGCAAGCGCTGGGTACCCGGGTCGCCAAGGATATGAAGGTTCTGCCTATCGGTTAAAGGGCGTGGATACGGGTTCATGGAGGTTTGGGATCTCGTCCTTTTTCCCCAAATGGCCCTCCGGCCTTGGCGTTCTTGGCGCCATGGTGGTTAATGTTTTCGGCTCCGGGTCAGTGGGGAGAAGATCTGCGTATCCGGACGAGCGGCATTTTCCCTTGCGCGGCCGGACGCGAGTGTGTTAGGTAACGAGGTCTCCCAGGTTCGCGGGTTGCGCGACGCGACCCGCCACCCGAACCCGCCCTATTTCGCGGAACGACGAGGCACACGATGAAACGACCCGAGACGGCCAAGATCCGAAACGTCGCCCTGGTTGCCCACGGCGGTGCGGGCAAGACGACGCTGACCGAGGCCCTGCTGTTCTGCGCCGGGGCCACGACCCGCCTGGGCCGGGTGGAGGACGGCACCACCACCACGGACTTCGACGAAGACGAGATCCGGCGCAAGATCAGCATCAGCGCCGCCATGGCCTGGTGCGAATGGAAGGGGCGAAAGGTCAACCTGGTGGACACTCCGGGCTTCGCCGCCTTCCTCACCGACGCCAAAAACGCCCTGCGGGTGGTGGACGGCGCCGTGGTGGTCGTCGGCGCGCCGGATGGCGTGAAGGTCCAGACGGAGAAGGTATGGAGCACCGCCGCCGCCCAGGACCTGCCCCGGGTCATCTATCTGTCGAAGATGGACCGGGAGCGGGCCGACTTCTCCCGCGCCCTGGAGGATGTCCAGAAGAACCTGTCGCCCAAGGCCGTGCCGGTGCAGGTCCCCATCGGGCAGGAGGCCGGCTTCACCGGCGTCGTGGACCTGGTCCGCATGCGGGCGTTCACCTTCGCCACCGACGGCTCGGGGAAGGCCACGGAGGGCAGCGTTCCCGAGGCGGTGAAGGCCCTGGCAGAGAAGCAGCGGGCCGCGCTGGTGGAGGCCGTGGCGGAGGCGGACGACCGGCTGCTGGAGAAGTACCTGGAGACCGGCGAGCTGACCGAGGCCGAGGTGCAGGAGGGGCTGGCCAAAGGGATCCGCGACGAGAAGCTCTTCCCGGTCCTCTGCGGCGCCCCATCCAGGAACGTCGCGGTCGCGCCGCTCCTGGATCTCCTGGCGGAGTGCTTCCCGTCCCCCACGGAGCGGCCGGTTGTGGAGGGGACCGATCCCAAGGGCAACGGGACCGTCCGGCGCGAGGTCAAGGACGACGCGCCGCTGGCGGCACTGGTCTTCAAAACCGTGGCGGATCCGTACGCCGGCAAGGTGACGATGTTCCGGGTGTACTCCGGGACCCTGACCTCGGACTCCAGCGTCCTGAATGCCACCAAGGGCGTGAAGGAGCGGGTGGGGCAACTCCTCCTGCTCCGGGGCAAACAGCAGACGCCGGTGGAGTCGGTCGGCGCCGGGGACATGGGGGCCGTGGTCAAGCTGAAAGAGACCGGCACCGGCGACACCCTGTGCGACGAGAAGGCCCCCATCCGGCTTCCGGAGATCACCTTCCCCGCCCCGGTCATCTCCTTCGCCGTGGAGCCCAAGGCCAAGGGAGACGAGGATAAGATGAGCACCGCCTTCACCCGCCTGCGGGAGGAGGACCCGACCATCCAGATCCGCTACGACCCCCAGACCAGGGAGACGGTGGTGTCGGGGATGGGCCGGGCCCACGTGGAGATCGTGGGCGAGCGGCTCAAGCGCAAGTTCGGCGTGGAGGTGACGCTCAAGACCCCCCGGGTCCCGTACAAGGAGACGATCAAGGCCAAGGCGCGCGAGATTCAGGGCCGGCACAAGAAGCAGACCGGCGGGCGGGGCCAGTTCGGGGACTGCTGGATCCACATGGAACCGGTTCCGCGGAGCGGGGGCTTCGAGTTCGTGAACCAGGTCGTGGGCGGCGCCATCCCCCGGAACTACATCCCGGCCGTGGAGAAGGGCATCCTGGAGGGGATGGAGCGAGGGCCGGTGGCCGGCTATCCGGTGGTGGACCTCAGGGTGATCCTCTACGACGGCTCCACCCACGCCGTGGATTCCTCCGAGCTGGCCTTCAAGCTGGCCGGGCGGCTGGCCTTCCGGAAGGCCATGACCCAGGCCAAGCCCACGCTGCTCGAGCCCATCATGACCGTCGAGGTGATCGCCCCCGGGGAGTGCATGGGCGATATCGTGGGGGACCTGAACAGCAAGCGCGGGCGCGTCCTGGGCATCGAGGCCAAGGGACGCAACCAGGCGGTGAAGGCCAACGTCCCCCTGTCGGAGATGCTGGAGTACGACTCCCGGCTCCGGTCCATCACCGGCGACCGCGGGGATTACAGCATGGAGTTCTCCCACTACGAGGAGGTCCCGGCCCACCTCCAGGAGAAGATCGTGGCCGAGGCGAAGCGCCCCGTGGAGGAGGAAGAGGAATAGCGGGGGGATTTTTCCCTTGCGCGCGTCGGGGTGCTGTGGTACCCTGCCGACCGGAGTGGGCGACTGCCCACTCTTTGTTTTTCGAGGCTCAGGCTGCCCTCGCGAGAGGACCGGGCGGCCCTCCTCCCCGAGTTGGGGGGATGTGGGGGACGGGCCAGGGAGTCATGCAGAGGCGACCGGCGGATCAGGGCCCGCCGCAGCGCGCGGCGGAGATCGTGGAGCGGATCCGCAGCCTGGCGGAGCCGATCCTGACCGACCGGGGCCTGGAGCTTGTGGACGTGGAGTTCCAGCGTGAGGGTCGCGGCTGGACCCTGCGCCTGTACATGGACCGGGCGGGCGGGGTGAGGTTGGACGACTGCCAGCAGGTCAGCGAGGAGCTGGGCGACCACCTGGCCGTCGCGGACATCATTCCGCATGCCTACACTCTGGAGGTCTCGTCCCCGGGCCTGGACCGACCTCTGACCCGGGAGGCGGACTTCCTGCGCTTCGCCGGGAAGGCGGCACGCATCACCACCCGAGAGGCCATCCAGGGGCAGCGCAACTTTCACGGCCGCCTGGCGGGGCTGGCGGACGGGGAAGTCCTCCTGGACGTGGCGGAGGGCCGGCAGGTGAGGATTCCCCGGGGGCTCATCGCCAGGGCGCGCCTGGAGATCGAACTGTAGACGCAGGACGTGGGATGCGAGCGGGATCCCACCGGACTCCGGCGGGCGGGTCCCCGGCGATTCCACGGGAGGCACGGAATGGACCTGATGCAGGTCATTGATCAGATCGGGCGGGAGAAGGGGATCGAGAAGAGCATCCTCATCGAGACCGTGGGGGCCGCCATCCTCTCCGCGTCCCGCAAGAGCCTTCCCCTGTCCCAGGCCACCCTGGATCTGCGCGTGGACTTCGACGGGAAGTCGGGCCAGTTCATGCTCTACGCGGTGAAGAAGGTGGTCGAGACCCCCATAAATCCCAAGGTGGAGATCAGCCTGGAAGAGGCCCTGCAAATAAATCCGAACGCCCAGATCGGGGACGAGGTGAAGAGTCCGGTGCCCGTGCCGGCGACAAGCTTCGGGCGGATCGCCGCCCAGACGGCCAAGCAGGTCATCATCCAGCGGGTTCGGGAGGCGGAGCGGGACTCGGTGTACCAGACCTTCAAGGAGAAGGAGGGCGAGCTGGTTCACGGCCTGGTCCAGCGCGTCATCAAGGGCAACGCGATCCTGAACATCGGGAAGGCCGAGGCCATCCTGCCCGTGCGCGAACAACTGCCCCGCGAGGAATTCCGGGTCGGCGACCGCGTCCGCGCCTACATTCTGGACGTGAAGAAGACCTCCAAGGGATCCCAGATCGTCGTCTCGCGGACGCATCCGGGATTCGTGAAGCGCCTCTTCGAACTGGAGGTGCCGGAGATCTACGAGGGCATCGTGGAGGTTCGCGCCGCGGCGCGCGAGGCGGGCGAGCGGGCCAAGATCGCCGTGGCCTCCAAGGACGGGAACGTGGATCCGGTGGGGGCCTGCGTGGGATATCGGGGCGCCCGGGTGCAGGCCATCGTGCGGGAACTCCAGGGAGAGAAGATCGACATCATTCCCTGGCGCGAAGACCCCGCCGCCTTCGTGAAGGCCGCCCTGGCCCCGGCCGAGGTGCAGCGCGTGACCGCCGACTCGGAAACGCGGACGCTCCGGGTGATGGTGGTGGACGACCAGCTCTCCCTGGCCATCGGCCGGCGGGGACAGAATGCGCGCCTGGCGGCGAAGCTCGTGGGCTGGAAGGTGGACATCAAGAGCACCTCCGAGCTCCAGCGCGAAGCCGAGGCCGCCCTGTCCGGCCTGATGACGGGCGAGGCGCGGGCGGAGGCCGCCCCCGCCCTGGACGAGGGAGAAGCCCTGGAGCAGCTCACGGCCTTGCCGGGCGTGGGGGAGAAGCTGGCGGCGCGCCTGATGGCCGCGGGCTACGCGGGGCTGGCGGCCCTGGCGGGGGCCACGCCCGAGGCATTGAAGGAGATCGAGGGGATCGGCCCCAAGAGCGCGGAGAAGATCCTGCAGGCGGCACGCGAGGCACTGGCGGATGCGGGCAGCGCCGGGTCCGGCCCGGTGGCACCCGCGGGGTCCCCGGCGGGCGAGGTCGCGCCTGGGGCGGAGGAAGGCGGAGGCTCCGCCGGCCAGGAGGCGGCGGCCGGGATCGGCCACGAGGCCGACGCAGGATAATGGTCCGGCCGGTGCTGCGGACCTGCGTGGGCTGCCGGCAGATCCGGGAACAGCCGGCACTGGTCCGGATCACCGCCGATCCATCCGGGGGCGTGGTGGTGGTCCCGCCGCAGGCGCCAAAGGCACCGGGGCGGGGGACGTACCTGTGCCCCTCCCTTCCGTGCCTCGAAAAGGCCTGGCATCGGCGGGCCTTCCGGCGGGCGCTGCCGGGACTGGACGAGGTGGCCTTGCGGGAGCGGTTCGAGGCAGAGTTGCGACGGCGGGGCGTCATCGCCGCGTAGAGACAGTCGGGTCCGTGCCGGGAAATGGACGGCCGGGGCCACCGTCCGCTGCGAGCGGCGGGGACGGATGGAGCCACCCCGCGCGGGGCGGGGCTGGAGGATCTCAGCGTGGGAATGGTTCGAATATACGATCTGGCGACGAAGTTCCGCCTGACGACCAAAGAGGTCCTGGAACGACTCCAGGCGGTGGGGATCGAGGCGACGACGTTCAGTAGCTCGGTCGAGGAGCAGGCCGCGCGCGAGATCCTCTCCCAGCCCCTGGCCAAAATCCCGGCCCGGACGATCCGTCCGGGGACCGGTACCACGGTCAGGCCGACGACGCGGCGCGCCGCCCGGAGCAAGGCGGCGGCACCGCAGACCAGCACGGCCGCCGCGGACAAGGCCCGGACCCGCGCGAAGTCGGCCCCCGCAGAAGAGGTCAAGGGAGAGGCGAAGCCCAGGACGCATCGACCGCAGCCTGCCGCCACGTCGCAGGCGAAACCGCTGGTGGTGACCCTGGAGGCGCCCAGGGTCGAACCGGCGACGCTCGTCGCCCCTCCCACCGCTCCACCAGCCGCCGTGGCGCCGAAGGTCGAGGTCCCGGGTCCGCAGGCTCCCCTGGCCGAGCCCCCAAGGCCGCTGGAGCCGCCGAAGATCGAGCCGCCCAGGGCGGTGCAGCCGCCCGCGGAGGCGCCGATGTCTCCGACGCCGCGGCCCTCGCCGCCCCCGCCTCCCAGGCGGGAGCCGCAGCGACCCGTGGCGCGGACGCCGGAGCGGGCCGCCCCGCCGGCTGCGCCTCCAGTGCTGAGAGAGGCAAAGCCGAAGGCAATGCCGGCCCCCGAGGTGAAGCCGCGCCTGGAGCCCCCGCGCCCTGCGGTGGAGCCGCCTCGCCCCGTGGTGGCGCAGGCGCAGGCGCCTGACATCGGCGCCCTGGAGGCGCCGGCGGCACCCGTCTACCTCCCGCCCATCGAGCCCGAGATCCCCCTGCCGCCAGAGCCCAAGGCGGTGTGGAAAGAGGCGTCGCCCGCTCCGAAGGTGAAGCCCGAGGCGCCCGCCGCCCCGCTGGCCAAGGTCCTGCGGATCGGGGAGGAGATGACGCCCAAGGAGCTGGCCGAAAAGATGTCGGCCACAGCCAGTGACGTGATCAAGCGGCTGATCAAGCTAGGGGTCCTGGCGACCATCAACAATCCCATCGACCCCGACACGATCGCCAAGGTGGCGGAACAGTTCGGCTACAGCGTGGAGCGGGCCTCGCCCGAAGAGTTGGTGGAGGCACTGGTCGAGGTCGAGGATCCCGCCCTGCTCCGGCCGCGGGCGCCCGTGGTCACCGTGATGGGGCACGTGGACCACGGCAAGACCTCGCTCCTGGACGCCATCCGCCACACCAACGTCATGGCGACGGAGGCGGGCGGCATCACCCAGCACATCGGCGCCTACGAGGTGGAGGTCCCGGGCCACGCCGTCAACCGCGTGGTCTTCCTGGACACCCCGGGGCACGTGGCCTTCACGGCCATGCGGGCGCGCGGGGCGCAGGCGACGGACATCGTGGTCCTGGTGGTGGCCGCGGACGATGGCGTCATGCCCCAGACCATCGAGGCCATTAACCACGCCAAGGACGCCAAGGTCCCGATCCTGGTGGCGATCAACAAGATCGACAAGCCCAACGCCGACCCCAACCGGATCAAGCAGCAGCTCACGGAGTACGGCCTGGTCCCGGAGGAGTGGGGCGGGGAGACGATCTTCGTCCCGGTTTCGGCCAAGCGCCGTGAGGGGATCCAGAACCTCCTGGACAACCTGCTGGTCCTGGCCGAGGTGCAGGAGCTGAAGGCCAACCCCGACAAGCCGGCCCGCGGGGTGGTCATCGAGGCCGAGCTGGACAAGGGGCGCGGCCCCGTGTCCACGATCCTGGTGCAGAGCGGGACGTTGCGCGTGGGGGGCGCCGTGGTGGCTGGCCTGCATCACGGGAAGGTCCGGGCCATGATCAACGACAAGGGCAAGAAGCTCCAGGAGGCGGGACCGGCCATCCCGGTGGAGATCCTGGGCCTGTCGGGCGTGCCCCTGGCCGGCGACACCTTCGCCGTGGTGGGGGACGAGCGCAAGGCCCGCCGGATTGCCCTGGCCCGGCAGGAGAAGCATCGCCAGGAGACCATGGTCAGCCAGCCGCGGATCACCCTGGACGCCCTGCACCAGCAGATCCAGCGGGGCGAGGTGAAGGAGCTGCGCTTGATCCTCAAGGGCGACGTCCAGGGCTCGGTGGAGCCCCTGCGCGAGTCCCTGGAGCGGCTCGGCACCGACCAGGTCATGATGAAGGTCATCCACAGCTCCGTGGGCGCCGTCACGGAAAGCGACGTGATGCTGGCGGCGGCGTCCAACGCGATCGTCGTCGGCTTCAACGTGCGGCCCGAGCCGAAGGCTCAGAAGCTGGCGGAGCAGGAGCAGGTGGATGTCCGCCTGTACACCGTCATCTACGAGGCCATCAACCAGGTCAAGGCGGCCATGGAGGGCTTGCTGGAGCCGAGTTACATCGAGCGGGCGCTGGGGCGCGTGGAGATCCGGCAGATCTTCAATATCTCCAAGGTGGGAACCATCGCCGGCTCCTACGTGGTGGACGGCAAGGTGCTGCGGGATGCCTCGGTGCGCCTGCTGCGCGACGGGCGGGTGGTCCACGCGGGAAAGATCGGCTCGCTGCGCCGCTTCAAGGACGATGTCCGAGAGGTCCTGAGCGGGCAGGAGTGCGGTATCGGCCTCCTCAACTACAACGACATCCATGCGGGGGACGTGCTGGAGGCGTACGAGCTGGAGGAGATCGCCCCCAAGCTCTGACAAATGCAACCACAGATGAACACAGATGCACGCAGAGTCAGTTCCCGGGGATCAATCTGTGTTTATCTGTGTTCATCTGTGGTTCCCAGATTTTTCCCATGACGGTCGGCAGCTGCAAGATCGAGCTCAGGATCCCGGACAGCGCCTCGCTGAAGGCGAAACGCCGGGTGGTCAAGAGCCTCAAGGATCGCGTCCAGGCGCGATTCAACGTGGGCATCGCCGAGGTGGACCGGCTGGACGACTGGCAGCGAGCGACGCTGGGGGTCGCCACCGTGAGCAACGATGCCCGACTGGTGGACGAAACCCTCTCCAAGGTGGTGAACTGGATCGAAGCAAACGGCGAGGCCCTGGTGGTGGACTACGAGATTGATCTGGTCACCCACTGACCTCCTCTGGAAACTGGACCCTGGAAAATGGAAACTGGTCCGGGCCCGGGTGCCAGGGCTGCCATCCGGTCTCCAGCGTTCCAGTTTCCAATTTCCAATTTCCGACTTCCAATTCTCATGCCCCTGCCGTTCAAGCGAGCCGACCGCGTTGCCGGCCTGATCCAGGTGGAGCTCAGCCGCCTGCTGCTGCGCGAGGTCAAAGACCCTCGGGTGCATCAGGTGACGATCACGGCCGTGCGGGTCAGCGCAGATCTGCGCCATGCGCGAGTCTCCTTCATGGGTCCGGGTGGCCAGGGGGGCACCGAGGAGACCCTCACGGGCCTCCGGTCGGCGGCGGGATTTCTGCGGGGACAGCTCGGCCGGACCCTGCGCCTCCGGTACGCGCCCGAACTCACGTTCGAGGCGGACGAGTCGGTGGAGCGGAGCCTGCACGTCGCCGCGCTCTTGAAACAGGTCGCGGCGCGCGAGGGCGACGAGGGTGAGTGAGCTGGACAAGGTCGTGGATGCCCTGCGGGCCGCGCCCTCGGTGGCGGTCCTGGCGCACGTGTTTCCGGAGGCGGACGCCATCGGGGCGACCCTGGGGGCCAGCCTGGCGCTGCGCGAGGTGGGAAAGGTGACGGCCGCCTACAATGCCGATCCGCTTCCCCCCGAGCTATGCAGCCTGCCCGGGGCGACCGAGGTGGTGCGGGAGGTGCCCATCGCCCGTCCCTACGCCTGCTACCTGGTCCTGGACACCAGCAACCTCGAGCGGACGGGCGGGTTGCTTTCCGGGCGACCGGCCGGCGCCGTGGTCCTCAACGTGGATCACCACGCCGGGAACAGCCGATTCGGCGACGTGAACTGGGTGGAGAGCGAGGCCTCGTCGGCAGGTGAGATGGTCTACCGCATCCTCCGCCGGGGCGGCTTCCCCATCTCGAAGGCCGTGGCCACGAACCTGTACGCCGCCATCCTGACCGATACCGGCTCCTTCCAATACGGCAACACCACCCCAGAGGCACTGCGGGCGGCGGCCGACCTGGTGGAGTCTGGGGCCGCCGTCGAGGAGATCGCGGCGTGGCTCTATGGCAACCGCGACCCGCGCGAGTGGTATCTCCTGGGCGAGGTCCTGGCCACCCTCCGGGTGAGTGCGGACGGCCGCCTGGCCTGGATCGAGGTGACGTCGGCCGCACAGGCACGGGCGGGGCTGGGGCTGGAGGTCACGGAGGACTTCATCAATTACGTTCGGGCCGTGCGCGGGGTGCAAATCGCCGTGGCCTTCAAGGAGGTTTCGGCCACCCAGGTGAAGGTGAGCTTCCGGTCCCGGGGCGACCTGGACGTGGCGCGCCTGGCCGGGCAGTTCGGGGGTGGCGGCCACCGGAACGCGGCGGGGTGCACCCTGCAGGCGTCCCTGACGGACGCCAGGGCCCGGGTGCTGGCGGCGGCGTCGACCTACCTCCAACCGGATTTGTGATTTGCGATTGTCGATTTTCGATTCACTGTCAATCGGCAATCTTCAATCCAAAATCGAAAATGGCCATAACGCCCGAAGTGCACGGGGTCCTGAACATCAACAAGCCGGCGGGCATGACCTCGCACGACGTGGTGGATGCCGTCCGCAAGATTCTGGGCGTGCGACGGGTGGGCCATACCGGGACCCTGGACCCCCAGGCCACGGGGGTGCTGCCCCTGTGCGTGGGGCGGGCCACGCGGATCGCCCAGTTCCTGACCCAGGCGGACAAGGAATACGTCATGACGCTGCGCCTGGGAGTGACCACCGACACGCTGGACGCCGCGGGCAAGGAGACGGGCCGGGTCGAGGACATCCAGGTCCGGCGAGAAGACCTGCTGGCGATCCTCCCGCGCTTTGTGGGCGAGATCCAGCAAGTGCCGCCCATCTTCTCGGCCAAGAAGTACCGGGGAGAGCGCCTGTACCGGCTGGCGCGTCGCGGGGAAAAGGTGGAACGCCAGCCGGTCGCCATTCGCGTCCATGCGCTGGAGCTCCTGGAGTTCGCGTCGCCCTTCGCCCGGCTGCGCGCGACCTGTTCCAAGGGAACGTACGCCCGGAGCCTGTGCGACGACATCGGACGGGCCCTGGGCTGCGGCGGGCACCTGCACGCGCTCACTCGCACGCGCTCGGGCCGGTTCAGCCTGGACGGGATTTTGACGCTCGAGGAGCTGGAGGCGCGGGTCCGGGAGGGGCGCCTCCCCGAAGTGCTCATGTCTATCGCCGACGCCCTGGCGCACCTGCCCGCGGTCCGCGTGGTGCCGGAGGCGGGGCGGCTCATCCTGCACGGCGGCGCCGTGGCGGCCGGTCTGGTGGTGCAGTTCCCGGCCGACCTCCACCGCGGGGCCCTGGTGCGGGTCCTGGGCTTCCGCAAACAGCTCCTGTCCCTGGCCGAGACCACGGTGGCCTCGCCGGACTTCTCCGCCTGCGAACCGACCCGCGTCGTGCTGCAACCCGTGCGGGTGTTCTCGAGCGCGGCCTGAGGGTCCGGCGACCATGCGCGTGATCCACGCGGCGAGTGTGCAGGATCTGCGCTGGGACCTGCCGACGCCCATTCTGGCCATGGGGACCATTGACGGCGTGCACTTGGGCCACCAGGTGCTCCTGCGGCGCGTGCGGGAGCGGGCCGCCGCAGTGGGCGGGACCCCCGCGGTCGTGACCTTTGCGCGGCACCCCCTGGAGGTGGTCCGACCCGCGCAGGCGCCGCCGCTCATCACGCCGCTGGCGCTCAAGCTGGCGCTGCTCCGCCAGCTCGGCATGGCCGCGGCCGCGGCGATTCACTTCTCCGAGGCCATGGCGGCCCTCGAGCCCGAAGAGTTCGTCCGCACGGTGCTGGTGGACGGCCTGCGCGTCGCGGGCCTATGCGTGGGCTATGACTTTGGATTCGGCAAGGGTCGGCGGGGGAATGCGGAGCTCCTGCAGGCCCTGGCTCCCGGGCTTGGCTTCTGGGTCGAGGTGATCCCACCCGTGAGCCTGGACGGCGTGGTGGTGAGCAGCCGCATGATCCGGGGGCTCCTGGCCGAAGGGAAGGTGGAGGAGGCCCGGCGCTTCCTCGGCCGGCCCTATTGCCTCGAAGGTGGGGTTCAGGCGGGCGCGGGCCGCGGGCGCGAACTGGGATTTCCCACGGCGAACGTGGCGCTGCCGGAGGCGCCGCCGCTTTGCGACGGGGTCTACGCCGGGCGGGTCCTGGTGCGCGGCGGGTTCCAGGACGCCATGATGAATCTGGGGTGCGCGCCGACCTTCGGCCCGGGGGCGCGGAGGCTGGAGATCCACATGCCGGCGTGGGAGGCGGCGCTGTACGGCGAGCGGGTCGTCGCGTTCTTCCTGCGACGCCTGCGTGACGAACAGCGCTTTGCCTCGGCCCAGGCGCTGGCGGAGCAACTCGGGCGCGACCGCGAGGCGGCCGAGGCGGTGTGGCAGGCTGCGCGCGGCCTTTCCTGGCCAGAATGGACTTTACACTCCTAGGGCCCTGTGATAATTTTTGTCGCGATGGGGGACAGGTGCGGCTCCGACGGCAGGGAGAGTGATCATGCCAAAGGATTTAGCGAACAAGGGTGAGCTCATCGGGCAATACCGGTTGCACGAGCAGGATACCGGATCCCCGGAGATCCAGATCGCGCTCCTCAGCGGCCGGATCGGGTACCTGACCGAGCACCTCACCGTCCACAAGAAGGATCACCATTCGCGGCGCGGGCTGCTCATGCTGGTGGGTCGTCGCCGCAAGCTGCTCGACTATCTGCGGGACAAGGACGTCGAGCGGTACAAACGCGTGATTGAAAGGTTGGGCATTCGCAAATGACGTATCGGACCGAAATCACTCTGGAGGGGAAGACCCTCAGCATCGAAGCCGGGCGCGTGGCCCGGGCCGCCGACGGGGCGGCGTGGGTGCGCTCCGGGGATACGGTGGTCCTGGTGACGGCCGTGGCCTCCAAACAACCTCGGGAGGGGATCGACTTCTTCCCCTTGACCGTGGACTACCAGGAACGCGCGTACGCCGCCGGGAAGATCCCCGGCGGTTTCTTTAAACGGGAGGGGCGGCCTCACGAGAAGGAGACGCTCACCTCCCGCCTGATTGACCGCCCCATCCGCCCCCTGTTTCCTGCCGGCTATCATCAGGATGTCCAGATCATCGCCACGGTGCTCTCGGCCGACCAGGAGAACGATCCCGACGTGCTGGCCGTGGTGGGCGCCTCGGCCGCCCTCACCGTCTCGCCCATCCCGTTCCTGGGCCCCATCGGCTGCGTGCGGGTGGGGCGCGTGGACGGCCGCTTCGTCGTGAACCCGACCTACGCGGAGCTCGAGCAGAGCGACCTGGACATGGTCTTGGCCGGGACCGGGGCCGCGGTGGTCATGGTCGAGGGTGGAGCGCGGGAAGTGCCGGAGGAACCGCTGCTGGACGCGCTGCTCTTCGGCCAACGGGCGCTCCAGGCGGTCATCCAGATGCAGCACGATCTGGCGCGACAGATGGGCGTCACGCGGCCTGAGTTCGTCACGCCCCCGGTGGATGCGGCGCTGCAGGGTCGGATCGAGGCGTTGTGCCGTCCCCGCATCCGGGAGCTGGCCTTCGTCCCCGAGAAGGAGGAACAGAAGGCGCGGCGCAAGGTCCTCCTGGACGAGGCCCTGGCGGCCGTGGCGGCGGAGCCCGCGGGGACCACGCGCCAGGTCAAGGAGATCTTCGAGGAGCTGGAGAAGCAGGAGATGCGCCGGCTGATCCTGGAGGAAGGGCGCCGCGCCGACGGGCGCAGCGTCACGCAGGTGCGGCCCATCACGTGCGAAGTCGGCGTCCTGCCCCGCACCCACGGCTCGGCCCTGTTCACCCGCGGGCAGACCCAAGCACTGGTCACCACCACCCTGGGAACCTCCGAGGACGAGCAGCGGCTGGACGACATCGAGGGAGAGACCTTCAAGCGCTTCATGCTGCACTACAATTTCCCTCCCTTCTCGGTGGGGGAGGTCAAGTTCATGCGCGGCGCCTCCCGCCGGGACATCGGCCACGGGGCCCTGGCGGAGCGTGCCATCCAGCCGGTGCTGCCGGGCAAGGAGGAGTTCCCCTACACGGTCCGGATCGTCTCCGATATCCTGGAGTCCAACGGCTCCTCCTCGATGGCGACGGTGTGCGGGGCCAGCCTGTCCCTCATGGATGCCGGCGTCCCGGTGCGGGCGGCCGTGGCCGGGGTGGCCATGGGGCTGGTGAAGGAGGGGGACAAGACGGTGGTCCTCACCGACATCCAGGGGTTGGAGGATCACCTGGGCGACATGGACTTCAAGGTGGCCGGCACCCGCACGGGAGTCACCTCCATCCAGATGGACATCAAGATCCAGGGGATCACCGACGCCGTCCTCCGCCAGGCACTGACGCAGGCCCGGCAGGCCCGGCTGGAGGTCCTGGACATCATGGGCCGGGCCCTGACCACGCCGCGCCCGGCCCTGAGCCCCTACGCGCCCCGGATCATCTCCTTCAAGATCCCGGTGGACAAGATCCGCGAGGTCATCGGCCCCGGCGGCAAGATCATCCGCGGCATCGTGGAGCAGACCGGCGTCAAGATCGACATCGAGGACGACGGGACCGTGGCCATCGCCTCCGTGGACGAGGCGGCCGCGCGGAAGGCCATGGAGATCATCGGCCGGATCGTCGAGGTGCCGGAGGTCGGCAAGGTCTACCTGGGGAAGGTGGTCAAGATCATGGACTTCGGCGCCTTCGTGGAGATCCTGCCGGGGACGGATGGGCTGCTGCACATCTCGCAGATCTCGGAGGAGCGGATCAAGCGGGTGGAAGATGTCCTCAAGGAAGGCGAAGAGGTCATGGTCAAGGTGATCGAGGTGGACCGGGCGGGGAAGATCCGACTGAGCCGCCGCGAGCTCCTGCGGGAGGCCGCCGAGAAGGCCGGGACGCCCGGCCCGCACCCCGCCGAGGCCAGGCGGGCGGGGGACGAGACCAGGGTCCCAGAGGGGAAGAAGCCATCGGGAAGGTAGCCGGCCTCTACAGGAAGGAGGTCCTCCCGAACGGCATCGTGGTCCTCACGGAGCAGATGCCGCAGGTCCGCTCCGTGTCCATGGGGGTGTGGGTCAAGGTGGGTTCCCGCTACGAAAAGGTGGAGCGGGCCGGGATCTCCCACTTCATCGAGCACCTGCTGTTCAAGGGCACCCAGACCCGGAGCGCCGAGGAGATCGCCCAGGCCATCGACAGTGTGGGCGGGACCCTGGACGCCTTTACCTCGCGGGAAAACACCTGCCTGTACGCCAAGGTCCTGGGGGAGCACCTGCCGCTGGCGGTGGACCTGCTGAGCGACCTCCTGCTCTACCCCCGGCTGGATCCCGAGGATATCGAGAGGGAGCGGCGCGTCGTCCTGGAAGAGATCAAGATGGTCGAGGACGACCCCGACGACCTGATCCACGATCTCTTCGCGCAGCAGCTCTGGCGCGACCACCCCCTGGGCCGGCCCGTCCTGGGCTCCCGCGACACCCTCCAGGCCCTCACCCGCCAGGACATCCTGGACCACCTCCGCGATTTCTACCAGGCGGACCGAGTCATCGTCGCGGCCGCGGGCGACCTGGAGCATCGGCGGGTGGTGGAACTCGTCTGGTCCGCTTTCGGCACGTGGCAGGGGCGCTGCCTGCCCACCAACGGATCGTCGCCTGTCTCCTACCACACGGTGCACCACGCGGAGCGGGACTCGGCCCAGCTCCACCTGGTCTTGGGCGCCGAGGGTCTTCCGTACAACCACACGAACCGCTACGCCTTCTACCTGCTGAACGCCATCCTGGGCAGCTCCATGAGTTCCCGGCTGTTCCAGGAGGTCCGCGAGAAGCGCGGGCTGGCCTACTCCATCTACTCATACCTGGCCTCCTATTACGATTCCGGGCTGCTGGCGGTGTACGCCGGCACCAGCGTCGAGTCCTACCCGCAGGTGGTGGACCTGATCCGGGCCGAGTTCGCCCGCCTGCGCGAGGGGCCGGTGGATCTCACGGAGTTCCACCGGGCCAAGGCGCAATTGAAGGGGAACCTCCTGCTGGGGCTGGAGAGCACCAGCAGCCGCATGACCCGCCTGGCCAAGACCGAGATCTACTTCGGGCGCTACTTCGATCTCGACGAGATCATCCAGGGCATTGACGGAGTCTCGCCCCAGACCTTCGCCGAACTCAACCGAACCCTCTTCGAACCTGATCGCTACGCCCTGACCACCATCGGCCACCTGAGCTAAGGCGGTTTGCCGGTTCGAGGTTCGAAGTTCGAGGTTGGGGAACCGCAGCACTGCGAACCGCAGCACCGGCAACCCCGCCGACGGCGGTTTGCCGGTTCGAGGTTCACGGTTCGAGGTTTGGAACCGGAGTACCGGGAATCGCCAGCCTCCGACCCGACTCCTGCCTCCTCTTGGCCGCGCTCCTGGGTCATCCGGTGGGGCCGCGCCCGCGGACCTGACCGCCGCGCTTCCGGGCGGCGAGGTGCCTGGTTCTGTGCCGTGCCGGAAGGAGGGGAGGAGCGATGAGCGACCCGCGTCACGAACCGCTCCACCTGATCGTCAAGCGGCTTCCCTCGGACTTCGAGCCTTGGGGAGAGCGCTCCCGGAGGGAGGATTCGGGTCCCGACTGCAGTTGCGGCTGCCGCTGGTTCATCCCGCTCGCGCAGGGGCTCCGCTACGACTGGGGCGTCTGCCACAACCCCAAGTCGCCCCGCTGCGGCCTGCTCACCTTCGAGCACCAGGGATGCCGGGAGTTCGAAGAAGAAGCGGACCGGGGACCGGACCCGGAGCCGCCGGAGCGTCAGCCGCAGCCGGCACGCCCGCTGGAAGTCGAGCTCCTGTCGAACCTCAAGGCCCGCCGGGCGTACCTGGAGGCAGCGCTCTCGAAGGCAACAGACCACTGGGGCTTCGAGGATCCGGTCTACCGTTTCTACCACCAGAGCTTCAAGGTGTACTGGCTGCAGAGCCAGACC
The DNA here is from genome assembly GCA_001771285.1 of candidate division NC10 bacterium RIFCSPLOWO2_12_FULL_66_18. GTDB lineage: Bacteria > Methylomirabilota > Methylomirabilia > Methylomirabilales > 2-02-FULL-66-22 > 2-02-FULL-66-22. The sequence goes on along the minus strand of METI01000036.1, from coordinate 14,584 downwards.
GAGGCCATCGTCCGGGAGCTGGGCGAGCTCGTGCCAGGACAGCCACTGAAGCCCTGTTTTCTCGAGATCGTCCGGCAAGGGACCGGGAAGCGATTCACGCCGGAAGACAACTCCAGATGGACCGAGGTCACGCGACCGATCCTCGAGGCGTTTTTCCATGCGCGCTTCTTCCTCGAGATGGCGGTGCGCTATGGCCACCTGGAGGAGCCCCCGACGTCGCTGCCAAGCGGCTACGCGGCGCTGCTCTGCCTGTTCGGGCTTCGTTGACGAAGTCTTGCTGCTCTGACCTGCCCTGTCTGCTCGTGACTCCAGAATCGGAGCCGTCGCCTACGCGCGGTACTGGACATCGGGTGCGCCTCATGCGGAAGGTGTACGGGGTGGACCCGCTGTGCTGTCCGCGGTGCGGCGGGACGATGCGGGTCATCGCCGCTCGGCTGAGTCTGTGTCGAGCTCATAATGCGGGACGTCGTTGACTGAGTGGAATAACTCAGAAGGCGTCCGGCCTCGCCTCTCAGAGGCACTGGGCGGGGAGAACGCCCCGGCGCGTGCGACTCGACGCGCCGGGGCCGGGGCACCACATACCTATGACCCGGTGGAGGATGATCTCCCGCTCCCGGATCCCCTGACCATCTGAATCTGGCGCGGGGTCAGGGTCGTCGCCTGTCCTCGCCCTCGCCTCACTGCCCGCCGCCGACTTCCGCCTTGACACGCCGGTCCGCTGCTAGTCCCGTCTCCGCCGACTCGGATTCGCATGGTTTCTGGAGCCGCCCGGTTCGACCGGGCCCGCGGCCGGGTCATTCCCTCCGGCAGCGGCGTCCGGCCGACGCGGATTTCCAACCCCCTATCCGATGAACCAACCCGGACTCGAACAGGGCACCTCTTTGTCGCGACCGAGGTTAGCTAGGACCACAGTCCAAGCTATTGAAATGAAATGCCTCAGTCCGACAGTTTGCGGCAGGTAACACACGTGTTGGGTCGACCCCTGGTACGGCTGGAGATCGAGAAGATCCACGCCAACCAGGTCGGCATCGAGGACCCCCAAAAGGGGCTTGACTGTAGTTCGTAACTTTGCGAACATGAGGGCGCGATGGGCCGCATCCAGGTGGTCATGTACCGTGAAGAGGACGGCTCGGTGCCGTTTCTCGACTGGTTCGATGACCTGCCGGAGAAAGCTCAGGACAAGTGCCGCGTCCGACTCGAACGCCTGGCAGCGCTGGGCCATGAGCTTCGCCGACCGGAAGCGGACTATCTGCGCGACAACATCTACGAACTGCGCGTGCGGCTCCGGAACGCCAACTACCGGATGCTGTATTTCTTCCACGGGCGCGCCATGGCCGTGCTCTCGCATGGCGTGGTCAAGGAACATCGGGTTCCCCCGAACGAGATCGACCGCGCGGCCGACCGGAAACGCCAGTTCGATCGCGACCCGACCCGACACACCTTCGCGGAGGACTAACAATGCCACGCAAGAAGCCGAAGACGACAGACGCCATCGCCATCATCCACCGGCGGCACTATGCTCACCGGCCGGAGCGCGAGACCTCCCTCCAGGAAGAGAGGGCCAACGCGGAAATCGCCCGCAAGATTTACGACTTGCGGAAGGCAGCCGGCCTCAGTCAACGGGCCCTGGCCCACTTGGTCGGCACCACCGCTTCGGTCATCTGCCGGCTGGAGGATGCGGACTATGAGGGCCATTCGCTGGCCATGCTCCAGCGGATCGCCGCCGCCCTGAATAAGCGCGTCGAGATTCGCTTCGTTCCCCGCCAGGCCGCGCTTCACACTGCCTGAGACCATCCCGCTCCGAGTCCAGCCTAGCTGGGGACCTCCGATCCGCCGAAGTGGACCATCCTCCGGCGATTCGTTGCCAGGGCTCAATAGCGTGCTCGGGTGAGGGAGTCAGGGACCAACGGCGTGCTGCTTGTCAGGTATCAGGGACGTCTTTGACCGAGTTGACGAACGCTGACCGGGAATTGTCCCCACCGGTTCGCGTTCCGCCTACTCTTCTGGCCATGGTCGGTCGGCCCCCTGGCCGCTGCGCCGCCTCGGGGAGCGGCGGCCGGCTGCAGCCGACTTCCGACTTCCGGTCGCACCCGCCGTTGTCTCCGTCGCCTGTTTGTGATAGCCTTCCAGCGGTTTGCCGGTTCGAGGTTCACGGTTCGAGGTTGGGAATCCGCCGAAGGCGGACACCTCGAACCGCAGCACCGGTTAACCCCTCAGAAGGAGGCGCCATCGGCGGTTTTGCGGTTCGACGTTCGAGGTTCGAGGTTGGGAATCCGCCGAAGGCGGACACCTCGAACCGCAGCACCTTGAACCCTCTCCGAAGGAGAGCACATGATCCCCCGTTACTCTCGTCCTGCCATGGCCGCCATCTGGGAGCCCGCCAACCGGTTCGCCCTCTGGCTCCGGATCGAGATCCTGGCCTGTGAGGCGTGGGCCGAGCTGGGCGAGGTCCCGCGGGACGCCCTGGCGGAGATCCAGGCCAAGGCGGGCTTCGACCTGGCGCGCATCGACGCCATCGAGCGCGAGGTGAAGCACGACGTGGTGGCCTTCCTCACGGCGGTGGCGGAGCGGGTGGGCCCGGCGGCGCGGTACCTGCACCTGGGCCTCACCTCGTCCGACATCCTGGACACGGCCCTGGCCTGCCAGATGCGGGAGGCGGCGGATCTCTTGCTGGAAGACGCGGAGGCGCTGGGGCGGATCCTGGCCGACCTGGCGATCAAGCACAAGGGCACGGTGATGATCGGGCGCACCCACGGGATCCACGCCGAACCCACCACCTTCGGCCTCAAGCTGGCCATGTGGCTGATGGAGGTGCGGCGGGCGCGGGAGCGGCTCCTGCGGGCCCGGGAGGTGGTGAGCTACGGCAAGCTCTCCGGCGCCGTGGGGACGTTCGCCAACGTCCCGCCCCGGGTGGAGGAGTACGTCTGCGCCCGTCTGGGGCTCACGCCCGAGCCCATCTCCACCCAGATCATCCAGCGGGATCGCCACGCCGAGTTCCTGGCGCTCCTGGGCATCGTGGGGGCGTCCCTGGACAAGTTCGCCACCGAGATCCGCCACCTCCAGCGCACCGAGGTCCGGGAGGTGGAGGAGCCCTTCACCGAGGGGCAGAAGGGCTCCTCGGCCATGCCCCACAAGCGCAACCCGGTGGCCTGCGAGCAGGTCTCGGGCCTGTCGCGCCTGCTCCGGTCCCACGTCCAGGCCGGCCTGGAGAACGTGGCGCTCTGGCACGAGCGGGACATCAGCCACTCCTCCGTGGAGCGGGTCATTCTGCCCGACAGCACCATCCTCCTGGACTACCTCCTGGTGCGTTTCCGGGAGATCCTGGAGGGGCTGCGGGTGTACCCGGAAACCATGCGGCGGAACCTGGACGCGACCCACGGCATCATCTTTTCCCAGCAGGTCCTGTTGGCGCTGGCCAAGGCCGGCGCCTCCCGGGAGGCCGCCTACCGGATGGTGCAGCGGAACGCCATGCGGGCGTGGGAGGGGGGCGAAGACTTCCAGACCCTCCTCCGGCAGGACCCCGAGGTCCGCGCCGTCCTGGGGGAGACTGAAATTGAAAGCTGCTTCGATCTGGGGTATCATCTGCGCTACATGGACGACATCTTCCGTCGCGTCGGGCTGATCTAGGAACCGGAAACTGGAAACCGGAAACTGGAAACTGGACAATGGGCACTCGACGGGGAAGACGAGGGCGCGAGATGGGATCGGTTTCCGATGTCCAGCTTCCAATTTCCAGCAGCCGTCTCGGCGTGCGCGGGCGGAAGATCTATGAGGGGAAGTGGAAGATCCTGTACGAGACCCAGGATCCCGCCCTGCTGATCCAGCGGTTCAAGGACACCCCCATGCTCGGCGCGGGCAGGCCCCGGGCGAAGCTGCCGAGGCGCGGCGCCATGAAGAACCAGATCTCGGCGGCCGTGTTCAGGCTGCTCCAGAAGAACGGGATCCCCACCCACTTCGTGGAGGTGGTGGGCGAGCGGGACATGCTGGTGCGGCGGCTCGAGATGATCCGGCTCGAGGTGGTGCTGCGGAACATCGCCGCGGGCAGCCTGGCCAAGCGCCTGGGGATGGAGGTGGGGACCACGCTGCCCGCCCCGGTCCTGGAGTTCTACTACAAGAGCGACGCCCTGGGGGACCCGCTGCTCAACGAGTACCACGTCCGGGCCCTGGGGCTGGCCTCGTCGGAGGAGTTGCGGGCCATCCGCGAGACGACCTTCCGGGCCAACGGCGTCCTGCTGCCCTTCTTCGCCGAGCGCGAGATCCTGCTGGCCGATTTCAAGCTGGAATTCGGGCGGCAGAAGGGGGCGCTCCTGGTGGGGGATGAGCTGACGCCGGACGGTTGCCGCTTCTGGGACCGGACCACGCGGGAGAACCTCGGCAAGGATCGGGCCCGTCGCAGTCTCGCCCGCGAGGCGACCGCCTATCAGGAGATCTTTCGACGCGTGTGCACCTGACGGCGCCGAGCGCCGGGTGCGGCGGTGCTGCGGTTCGCGGTGCTGCAGTTGGAACTTCGAACCTTGAACAGTAAACCGCTGATTAGCTGATGGCTGACCGCAGTGAGGTGCGCATGTTCGAAGCGGAGATTCACGTCACGCTCAAGAAGAGCGTCCTGGACCCGCAGGGCGACACGGTGAAGGGCGCCCTGGCCACCCTGGGCTTCCAGGGGGTGACCGATTGCCGGATCGGGAAGTTCATGGTGCTACGGCTTGCCGAGCAGGATCCGGCCAGGGCCAAGACCCAGGTGGACGAGATGTGCCGCAAGCTCCTGGCCAATCCGGTCATCGAGGACTACGTCTTTCGGATCACCGAGGTGGTGGAATGAAGTGGGGGGTCCTGATCTTCCCGGGAACCTGGAGCCACCAGGACTTCGCCCACGTCTTCCAGGACGTGCTCGAGGTGGAGTGGGGGTACCTCTGGCACAAGGAGACCTCGGTGGCGGGATACGACTGCCTGATCCTGCCGGGGGGATTCGCCCACGGGGACTACCTGCGCTGCGGGGCCATCGCCCGCTTCTCGCCGATCATGGACGCGGTGGTCCGGTTCGCCAGGGAGGGCGGGCCCGTCATGGGGAGCTGCAACGGGTTCCAGATCCTGTGCGAGGCCGGGCTGTTGCCCGGGGCGCTGCTGCGCAACGATTCGCTCCAGTACCGGTGCCGCTGGGTCCACATCCGCACGGAGCGTTGCGACACGCCATTCACGCGGACCGTACCGCCGGGCCAGGTGCTGAAGATTCCGATCTCCCACGGGGAAGGCCGGTATTACGCGTCCCCCGAGACCCTTGCCGGGCTGCGGAGCAACGGGCAGATCGTCTTCCGGTACGGCACCCCGGACGGGCAGATCACCGACGAGGCGAACCCGAACGGATCCCTGGAGAACATCGCGGGGATCTGCAACGAGGGACGCAACGTCCTGGGGCTCATGCCGCACCCCGAGCGGGCGAGCGAGACCCTGCTGGGCTCCGAGGACGGCCGGCTCCTGTTCGAGGGACTCCTGGCGGGGGCGCTCCCGCGCTGAGCCAAGGGGCCGCACCCGAAAAGCGTTCGGGGCACCCACGCCACTGCGGTGGATACCCACCGCGGTGCCGTGGGTCCCGGTCGTTCGAGGGTTCGGTTGTTCCGGATCCGGATGAACGCCCGAACCGCCGAACACTCGAACTGTCGAACGCCTTTAAACCCCAGCTCTTGAGTTCACCGGTCGCTAGGTACCGAGCATGCGCGAACCCACCGTCATCACGCCTGAGCTGATCGCCCAGCACGGCATCACGCCCGAGGAGTACCAGCAGATCCAAGCGATCCTGGGCCGCGACCCCAACTTCACCGAGCTGGGGATCTTCTCGGTGATGTGGTCGGAGCACTGCAGCTACAAGAGTTCCCGGGTCTACCTCGCGCAGTTGCCGACGCGGGGGGACTGCATTCTCCAGGGCCCGGGCGAGAACGCCGGCGTGGTGGACATCGGGGACGGGCTGGCCATCGTCTTCAAGATGGAGAGCCATAACCACCCCTCCTTCATCGAGCCCTTCCAGGGCGCGGCCACCGGGGTGGGCGGCATCATCCGGGACATCTTCACCATGGGGGCCCGCCCCATCGCCCTCCTGGATCCCCTGCGGTTCGGCCCCCTGACGAAGGGCAAGAGCCGCTATCTCCTGGGCGGTGTCGTGGGGGGAATCGCGGCGTACGGGAACGCGGTGGGGGTTCCGACGGTCGGGGGGGAACTCTGCGTCTCCGAGACGTACGCGGGCAATCCCCTGGTGAACGTGTTCTGTCTCGGCATCGCCCCCAAGGATCGGATCTTCCTGGCCCGGGCCAGTGGCGAGGGCAACCCGGTCATGTTTGTGGGAGCCAAGACGGGCCGGGACGGGATCCACGGGGCCACCATGGCCTCGGAAACCTTCGACGAGGGCTCGGAGGAACGGCGGCCCACGGTCCAGGTGGGCGACCCCTTCAAGGAGAAGCTGCTCATTGAGGCCTGCCTGGAGTTGATGGGGACGGACGCCCTCGTCGGCATCCAGGACATGGGGGCGGCCGGGCTGACCTGCTCCTCGTGCGAGATGGCCAGCCGCGGCGGGACGGGGATCGAGATCGACCTGGCCAGGGTGCCGCGCCGCGAGACGGGCATGATCCCGTACGAGGTGATGCTCTCCGAGTCCCAGGAGCGGATGCTCCTGGTGGTGCGCCGCGGGACCGAGCGGCTCGTCATGGACATCTTCCACAAGTGGGACCTGGATGCGGTGATCGTCGGCCGGGTGACCGGGGACGGCCTGCTGCGGGTCAAGGACGGCGAGCGGGTGGTGGCCGAGATCCCGGCCGTGGCCCTGGCGGAGGAGGGGCCGGTCTATCACCGGCCCGTGCGGCGCCCCGCGTATCTCACCGAGACGGAGCAGGCCGAGCTGTCCGGACTGTCCCTGCCGGAGAAGCTCGATCAGGTTCTGCTCGACCTGCTCGGCTCGCCGAACATCGCGTCCAAGCAGCCGGTGTGGCAGCAGTACGACCACATGCTGTTCTGCAACACGGTGGTGGAGCCGGGGTCGGACGCGGCCGTCCTGCGGGTCCAGGGCACGCGGAAGGGCCTGGCCCTGGCGGCCGACGGCAACGGACGCTACACCTACCTGGATCCCTACGAGGGGGGAAAGCTGGCGGTGGCGGAGGCGGCCCGCAACGTGGTGTGCGCCGGCGCCCGGCCGCTGGCTATCACGAACTGCCTGAACTTCGGCAACCCGGAACGGCCCGAGATCATGTGGCAGTTCGCCGAGGCGGTGCGCGGGATGGGTGATGCGTGCCGGGCCCTCCAGACCCCCGTGACGGGCGGGAATGTCAGCTTCTACAACGAGACCCTGGGCACCGCGATCTTCCCGACCCCCATCGTCGGAATGGTGGGCCTCCTGGACGATATCGCCCACGCCACGACCCCGTGGTTCAAGGCGGAAGGGGACGTCGTCTTCCTGCTGGGCGAGACGCGGGAAGAGCTGGGCGGCAGCGAATACCTCAAGGTCGTGCACGGCCTGGAGGTCGGGCGACCCCCTGCGCTGGACCTGGCCCGCGAGCGGGCGGTCCAGCAGGTCTGTCTGGAGGCGATTCGGGCGGGCGGTGTGTCCTCGGCACACGATTGCGCCGACGGAGGCCTGGCGGTGGCCCTGGCGGAGTGTTGCATGACCACGGCGAAGGCGTGGCTGGGAGCCACCCTCACCCTTCCGGGCGAGATGCGGCCGGACGCGCTGCTCTTCGGGGAATCGGCCTCGCGCATCGTGGTGAGCGTGCGACCGGACTGGGGAGAATCCGTGCGAGCGATGGCGCGGCGCCACGGGGTGCCGTGCGTGGAATTGGGCATGGTGGGCGGGGATCACCTGATGCTCCGGGGGCAGGGTCTCAGCCTCCGCCTGTCGGTCGAGGCGATCCACTGGGCGTGGAGCACCGGGCTGTCCCGCGTCCTGATATGACCCCGCCGTTTCACACCTGGCGAGAGGGACCTCAATGAAAACCATCAACGTTGGCATCCTGGGGATGGGCACGGTCGGATCGGGCGTAGTGAAGCTCCTCCAGGACCATGCCGCCCTGCTGGACCGGCGGGTCGGGGCGCGGCTGCGCGTCCGCCGGATCGCCGAGACGGGCACGCCCCGGATCGCCGTGGACCCCAAGCTGCTCACCACCGACGCCATGGAGGTGATCAACGACCCCCAGGTGGATATCGTGGTGGAGTTGATCGGCGGGACCAGCGTGGCCCGAACGCTCTGCCTGGAGGCGGTGCAGAAGGGGAAGCACCTGGTCACGGCCAACAAGGCCCTGCTGGCCGAGCACGGCCTGGAGATCTACCAGGCGGCCGCGACGAAGCGGGTGGATCTGGGCTTCGAGGCCAGCGTGTGTGGGGCCATCCCCATCATCCGGTCGGTGCGTGAGGGCCTGGTGGCGAACCACATCGAGTCCATCATGGGCATCGTCAACGGGACCACGAACTACATCCTGACCAAGATGACCGAGACCGGCCAACCCTTCGCCGAGGTGCTGGCCGAGGCCCAGGCCAAGGGCTACGCCGAGGCGGATCCGACCCTGGACGTGGGCGGCCTGGACGCGGCCCACAAGCTGCAAATCCTGGCCTCCCTGGCCTACAACGGGTACATCCGCTTCTCCGACATCTACATCGAGGGCATCCAGAAGGTCGACGCTGTGGACATCGCCTTTGCGCGGGAGCTGGGGTACCGCATCAAGCTCCTGGCCATCGCCAAGGAGGATTCGGGGGAGCTGGAGGTGCGGGTGCACCCCACCATGATCCCGGACACCCACCTGCTGGCCTCGGTGGGCGGGGTGTACAACGCCGTGCACATCCGCGGCGATTCGGCCGGCTCGCTGATGTTCTCGGGCCGGGGGGCGGGGCAGATGCCCACGGCATCCTCGGTGGTGGCGGACCTCGTCGAGATCGCCCACAACATCATCTTTCACCGACCCTCCCGCGTCTCCCTGCTCCCCACCGGGGCGATGGCCGAGGGCGTGGGGTTGCGGCCCATGGAGCGCATCCGGAGCCGGTACTACCTCCGGGTCATGGCGCTGGACAAGCCGGGCGTCCTGTCCCTGGTCTCCGGTGTCTTGGGCGAGAATCAGATCAGCATCTCCTCCGTCATCCAGAAGGGCCGCGCCGAGCAGGCGGCCGTCCCCGTGGTCATGCTGACCCACGAGGCGGTGGAGGGCGACATGCAAAAGGCCCTGAAACGGATCAACCATCTCGACGCGGTCGCCCAGGATACGGTCTGTATCCGGGTCGAGGGCGCCGAAGATTGAATCCCAATGACCAATGACAAATGACCAATGGCAGATGCGAGGCTGTCACCGCGCGTCCATAGCATTCTTCTGAAGGTCTCTGATGGATTGCGACAGGAACACGGGGACCACCATTCATCCTAGGCTGCGACTTCCAGGGCAACTTGGCTTAGGGCTGGTTGTGATGGCGCTCTCATTCCCAGTGTGTGCTACGCCACCGTGGTTCCAAGGGCTTCGAATCAGATTTCTGATAGTCCCGAATACAAACTCGGGGAAAGAGTCGACACCGATGACTGATGCCGCAGGCACGTTGTGCCTCCATGCGAAAGGGGGTCGCGCGCGCAGCGCGCTCACCACCATTGGGATTTGGTCATTGGTCATTGGTCATTCCTCTGGAGTTTCGTGACATGGCCTGGCACGGCCTGATCCATCAGTATCGCGAATTCCTGCCGGTCAGCGAGACGACCCCGATCGTCACCCTGAACGAGGGGAACACCCCCCTCATCCGGGCGGACCGGCTGGGGCGGCACCTCGGGCTCCCGTGCGAGGTGTACCTGAAGTACGAGGGCGCCAATCCGACCGGGTCCTTCAAGGACCGGGGCATGACCCTGGCCATGAGCAAGGCGGTGGAGCGGGGGGCGCAGGCGGTCATCTGCGCCTCGACCGGCAACACCTCGGCCTCGGCGGCGGCGTACGCGGCGCGCGCGGGCCTCAAGGCCTTCGTCCTGATTCCCGAGGGGAAGATCGCCCTGGGCAAGCTGTCCCAGGCCATGTTCCACGGGGCCAGCGTCCTCCAGATCCGCGGGAATTTCGACGACGCATTGAAGATCGTGCGCGAGATCTCACAGAAACACCCCATCATCCTGGTGAACTCGCTGAATCCCGATCGGCTGGAGGGACAGAAGACGGCGGCCTTCGAGGTCTGCGACCAGCTCTGCGAGGCGCCGAGCCACCTGTTCATCCCGGTGGGGAACGCCGGCAACATCACGGCCTACTGGCGGGGCTTCCGCGAATACCACCGGGCGGGCAGGGTCAGCCGCCTTCCCGGCATGATCGGCTGGCAGGCGGAGGGGGCGGCGCCCATCGTCCGGGGGCAGGTGGTCGAGCGTCCGGAGACGATCGCCTCCGCCATCCGGATCGGCAACCCTGCGAGCTGGAAGGGGGCGCTGGAGGCGGCGCAGCAATCCCAGGGCCAGATCGACATGGTGTCGGACGAGGAGATTCTGGACGCCTACAGCCTGCTGGCCCGGATAGAGGGCGTCTTCTGCGAGGCGGCCTCGGCGGCCTCCGTGGCCGGCCTGGCCAGGTGGGCGAAGGCGCACGGGTTCACTCCCAGCGACCGGATCGTCTGCATCCTGACCGGGCACGGGCTGAAGGATCCGGATACCGCGGTGAAGCGCTCGCCGAAGCCGGCCAGCGTCGAGGCGGATATGGTCACCGTCCTCAAGGCGATGGGAATCTCCGACTAAAAAGCGTTCGGTGGTTCGCGCGTTCGGTTGTTCGGGGCCGAAAAGTACAACCGAACCCTCGGGACCCACGGCACCGCGGTGGGCACCCACCGCAGTGGCGTGGGTGCCCCGAACTCCCGAACGCTCTCAGTTGGAATGGGTTTTGAGTTGACAATGCCGAGCCTGCTTTGGTAGGTTGAGGCCCCGACGCGGGAATAGCTCAGTTGGTAGAGCACAACCTTGCCAAGGTTGGGGTCGCGGGTTCGAATCCCGTTTCCCGCTCCAGCAATCATCCAGAGGGGTTGTGGCGGAATCGGCCATAACCCCTCTTTCCTTTCATAGACTCGCCCCCTCGTTCCCTTTTCTGACCGCTCTGCCCCCCGCCAATTGACCCGGGGCCGGTGCCCCCCTCCGCAAAGCTCATCACTCGCGGCCTGGCGGTTGGTATTCTTGAGTCGGGCTACCGTCCGGACTTCTGCCTGAGCTTCCTGACCGCCTCGGCTTCGGGCAGGGATTTGTAATGGGGGTCCAGGGGATAGCAGCCGGACACCATCCGATTGCGCGGACCGGTGGTGCAGTCGCTGAAGGTTCGGCAGATCCGCTTGCGGTCGAGGGCCCGGCCGCTCAGGACGTCATGCGGCAGCTCGGGATAGGCGAGCACCATGCGGCCGATGCCAACGAAGTCCACGTGGCCGAGCCGCACCTGGGCCTGGGCAACCAGGGGGAGGTAGTCCTGGAAATAGGTGTATCCCGTGCCGACCATGGTGAGGTCCGGCACGGCGTGCTTGCAGCGAGCCGCCACGTCGAGCAGGCGGGCGCATCCCGTGAGCGGATCCTCCGGGGGAGGGTACCCATCGGACGGGGGGAAGTAGGCGGGCCGCTGGATGTGGGGGCTGTAGTACGGACTCCCGCCCGAGATGTTGACGAGGGCAATTCCCAGCTCCCGGCAGAGCTGCAGAAACCTCACGGGTTCAGTCAAATCCATCTCGAGGGGATTGCCGGGATTCACTCCGAACGCGTACCGGTAGGGAAGGTACGGGCGGAAATCCAGCGGGACCCCTCGGGCGCCCTGGCCCGGCGCCGGGTGGGTGAAGGGAACGAGATCGAAGGTGGAGAGACGAACTGCCAGATGCAGACCCGGCACATCTCGCCGGATGGCGGCGCTGATCTCGCGCAGGAGGCGGGTCCGGTTCTCCAGGCTTCCCCCGTACGGTCCGGGCCGCGTGTGGGCGGAGAGGAATTCGTGGAGCAGGTACCCGTGGCAGTGCTTGATATCCACGAAGTCGAACCCGACCTCGGCCGCGAACCTGGCCGCGGCCACGTAATCCTGCACCAGGTCTCCCAGCTCAGGATCTGACAGGATCGGCCGGTCATCCTGGATGCCAAATGTGCCGTCCAGAATCGGGTGCCGGTACGCGATGCGCGGGCGAGACTGGTGATCGGGCTCCGGACGGCAGAACCGCCCAGAGTGGGTCAACTGCAGTCCCACCAGGAGGTCCTCCGTGGTGCCGCAGCGTTCGCGATGCGCCTTCTTGAGTGCGGGGAGCAGCTCCGCCAGCGCCTTGCGGTTCGCCTCGCAGTAATAGAGCTGATTGGGGTTGGCGCGCCCGTCGCGGCGGACCGCCACCGCCTCCCCGCCCCAGATCAGCTTGGCGCCGGAGATGCCGAAGTTCCTCCACCGGCGCAGGACCAGATCGGTCGGCCTGCCGTCCAGGGAGGCGTCCCATCCTTCCATGGGATGGATGGCAAACCGGTTCCCCACCGTGCGGCCATAGACGGTCAGGGGCTGGGCCAGCGGATTGCGGTCGAGGGGCAGCAGGGAGGCATCGCAGGCGACCGGGATGGGCAGCGTGGCCAGATGGGCCTTGAGTGCCTGGACGTTCTTGAAGGATGCCACACGGGGAAAATTCTCCAATGCTCGCTCCTCCGTCATCGTTGAATCATAGTTGGGTATGTTGGGCTCGCGCCCCCCGCCCCGGCCGGTGCCCTGGGGCATCTGTCGAGGCCAGTCGGGGGCCAGTCTACTTGGTCGCAACGTAGATGGGAAGGGAGGACGGATCAATTGTCTGGAGGGGGAGGGGAATCCTGGATCACCCGGTAATGGCCGTCTTTAGCACATGGTGTTTCCAACCGGTCTCGTCGATCTCTGCGGCCACGTCGCGGGGTCCTGGATCGGCTTCGCTGCTGTCACGGGGCCACCATGCGGGAAATTCGCCATTGAAGTCGGCACGCACCCTCCGCTCCAGGCGGGAGAGCGCGCCCTTGGCCCGCATGAGCTCATGCTCCATCTCCAGCCGCCAGCGGGGCAGCTCGAGATCCTCGCTGATGCCCACAATCTTGCCCGCCTGATCGCGGCTGACCCGCGCCGCGCGCCGAATCTCGATCAGTCGATCCAGCGCGTCCAGGGCCCGTTGCCAGCGCTCGACAGCCCGGACGTACTCGGCTCGTGTCTTCAGAACCTCTGCAGGATATGCAGGGTCGGTTGGCACCGGGAACTGTCCCTCGGCGATAGGCGCCCAGGGGGCCCCGTGAGCACATCCGCCCATCACGAGCGCAAGGCCGATCCACGCCAGCCGCAGGAGCCTGCCTCGCCTCGGGTAAGTTGTGGGCGATTCTCCTTTCAACTGACTCTCCATATATCCTCTGCCAGCCCCGAAGGAGGGCCGGGTCTGGACCCCGTCTCGCGCGCCGACAGCCCCACCGGATACAGCTGGCAAACCCTGCCCGGTCTTTACGGCCCGGCACATCCCCGCCATCAATAACAAGCTAACCCTGATTTGGCTATCCAAAAGAATGGCCAGGCTCCGCGAGGAGCAGCCTGTCAGCTCCAAATCTGAGCGTCGAATCCGATGTTGCTGTGGTAAGCTCCCTGGACAGTCCGACGAGGTGGCGGTGATGGGAGGGTTTGCCCGGAATGCCGAAAGGTCCGGGCAGGAGGACGCCATGCATATCGTAGTCAGTGGCTCCAGCGGCCTGGTTGGCTCGGCCTTGGTTTCGTCTCTCACCGCGGGCGGGCACCGGGTGACCCGGCTCGTGCGCAGGGCCCCCGGCGGCCCGGACATCGCGTGGGACCCTGCGGAAGGGGTCAGGGACCTTCCCAAGCTCGAGGGAGTGGATGGAGTGGTTCACCTGGCCGGCGAGAACATCGCGGCGGGCCGATGGACTGAGGCGCGCAAAGCGGAGATCCGTCGAAGCCGCGTCGAAGGCACCCGGCGGCTCAGCGAGTCGGTGGCGAAGCTCTCACGTCGTCCCAAGGTGCTGGTGAGCGCGTCGGCCATCGGATTTTACGGGGACCGGAGGGATGAAATCCTGACCGAAGACAGCGCGCCGGGCGGCGACTTCCTCGCCCAGGTCTGCCGCGAGTGGGAGGCTGCCACCGAGCCCGCCTCGCGGGCCGGCATCCGGGTGGTCCAGTTGCGGTTCGGCATGATCCTCAGCCCGGCGGGCGGGGCGCTCAAGAAGATGCTTCTCCCGTTCAAGATGGGCGCGGGCGGCCGGATCGGCAGCGGGACACAGTGCATGAGCTGGATCGCCATTGACGACGCGATCGGGGCCATCCAGCACGCACTGTCCACCGAATCGCTCCGGGGACCGGTCAACGCCGTGGCCCCCGCCCCGGTGACCAATGCCGAATTCACCCGGACCCTGGCGCGCGTCCTGTCCCGGCCGGCCATCGCACCGATGCCCGCCTTTGCCGCGAGGCTGGCATTCGGGGAGCTGGCCGATGCCCTGCTCCTGTCGAGCCAGCGGGTAATGCCGACGCGGCTCCAGGCATCAGGCTACCGATTCCGCTACCCCGAACTCGAGGCTGCCCTCCGACACCTCCTGGGTCAGTAGGGCGCGACAGGATCAGGGCCCGGCCGCCACGCCTGCATCCTCAGCCAGTTCGCGATG
>METI01000035.1:869-23875 GCA_001771285.1 candidate division NC10 bacterium RIFCSPLOWO2_12_FULL_66_18 | reverse complement strand
CTGAAACGGCAAAGATTCTCCGCGTGACCCAGCCGCGCGTGAGTGATCTTCTCCGCGGAAGGATTGACCTGTTCAGCACCGACGTGCTCATCGATATGCTCTCGCGATTCGGCGTCCGCGTGAAGCTCGTCCTGAAACCATCCCGTCGCGGCCTGAAGGTCGCCTAACGCTTGCGCTAAGCCGCGCCAACCTTCGGCGTCGGCTTGAGTGCGTAGTTAGGGCGGAGCTGCTGGTAAAGGAACTCGGGGGCGAGATCGGCCCCATTGGGCCAGACCAATGTGTCGAGCTCCTCATCGAGCCGGAAGTTGCCGAACGTGGCGCGGTCTCTGAGGGGCTCGAACACTTCGCCCCACAACTCCTTCTCGAGGTCTATCTCGCCCTCCACCCCGTCCGCAAACCGAAGCCACACCCTGTAACCACCCGTATACCGTGCTTCAACGATTTTCGGCACCATCATGGCTACTCCAATGGATCGATCCGGTTAAGAGGTTTCCGGTTCTGCGCCAGTCTCCAGTCTTCCGCTAGCTCGCTCTTGTGTAGTTCCCGCCACTCTTGCACCAGACCGAGGACGCGAGGGGGCACATGACCGGCCAGCACTTCCCCGGTCTCGATCGCGATCAGCACTTTATATCCGCCGTACCTCGCGTGAAAATGCGACGGCGAGTGGTCGCTGTAGTGCATCGCTATGACGATCCCGAGAAACCGACAGATTTCTGGCATGTGGCTACCGCTGGGTCTTCTCCCGGCCTAACGGGGCGGCGGATCAGCCGCAGCCGGGACGGCGAGGGGCCTCGCCGGGCCCGTTCGCGGCCCAAGTTAACGTAGGCAACACCTGTGCCCTAATCACGCAGCTCCCATATCGAGAGTTTCTGAAAATGAATACGTCCACCAGTTTTCGGATTGGCCTTAAAACACACGCCAACAGGGCCTAGCCCTGGTTTCTTGAGTTTTCTGAGAGTTGCTACGTAATTGCCGTTTAGAAATCCGCTCACCTCTCTTCCTATTTGATAGATCGCCAATGTGTTAATGTCACGCCCTCTCGCGACTGTCAATGGTCGCCATGTCGTCCAGTTCTCCTCAGACTCATACATATAGTACCAACCCACAGAAGCATCGATGGCAAACCACACCCCCAGACCTTTCAGCTCCAACACGTCGGCACCACTCAACCCCGCAATGCGCACAGAGGCAAAATAGTTTACGCCAAAATAACTCTCGGTATCAGCGCAAGAGAAGGAATAGGGACCTGACGAAGGGGGAGCAGTGAACTCAAAATACCCTGGAACACTCGTGCTCACGTCAACCAATTCGGACTTACGCACGAGCTGATTGAGGGAATCAATTAATAGTTCCCTTTTTGCTTGGCTTACATCAGGAATGGTCTGGATTGGGGACTTCTTTTCATCGCTCGGCTGCTGTACGGAAAGTGGAGGAGGAGTGGGCGATTCTTGCTTGACTACGCGAACCAAGTCAATGCGTGGGGGTTTGACACCCCAATAAAGATTGGCCCCCCGAATTTCGTCCTTTGACACCGACTCCGGAGAAGCGCCAATCTTCAAAGCGAGGTCTCGGAGCGCTCTGTGTTGCGCCTCCGCATTGATGCCAATCTTGGTATCGAAGGTCACCTTGTACACAGCGTCCGCCTTCAGCGCGTTTTGGAGAAAGCCAAGACGAGAGCGATCCCTAATGTTCTCAAGTGCCTGTGTGCACCCCGGTTGCTGCAACTTATGGCCTTCGAAAACCCTGTCGTCCGAGATCTCCTCTACGGTGACATTATTAAGCGTCACGCTGACTTCTCTTACGTATTGGCTTCCAATCTTAGCATTGATCTGGTTTAGGTAGTCAGCACCGAGAGAAAAGGTGCCGGAAAGCTTTTGAGTAACCTGTACAGAGGCGGCTTCAGCCTTTGCACCGGACGCTGAGCCGATATAGCTCCCGAACTCACAGACCGTAATCGCTTGGAAGGGGTCCTCGTTTTCGATCATAACGACTTTTCCTGGGCGGTACGCTGTAGAGGGGAGCGCGACAGGTTTATAGCCCAAGTCCCGAATCGTGTTCTCAAGGGACGCACAACCCGAAGCAATCAGAAGCAAGCTAGCGAGGACAGAACGAGAAAGATGTCGGATCAGCATTTCAAGGATCTCCAATGGGTAATGGGGGACCCGGCCGTTTCTTCGGCGTCACCTTGCGAGCGGCCCGAGCCCCTCTGCGCGAGATGCTCAGCCACATTCGGTAGCCCGGTACACCGAGTCGGGCCGGATCGCCAGGAAGCCACGCGGGATCGATCTCACGCCGTACACTGAAACCTCAGCAGTTCCCTCCGGCGAGGAACCGAACGACCGATTGGGCGCGACTTCGCCCCCAAGGAAAATGGCTATAGCTAATCACTACTGTCCGGTTAAGAGTATGGGATTTTACTCCAACAGCTGCGATTCCAATAAGTTACGAGCAGAAATGACTGGTTTCGATTTCAACTCAGCCGTAGGCTTTGGCCCTTCTTCTGCCGCCGCAGCGCGGAAAGGGGTGGCCAATGCATACGGGGCGAATCGTCTTCGCGCAGGTGCTGGACTTCCTGCCGATCCGCAAACTCTACCAGTGCGTGCACCGCTACCGAGGGCAGTACCGCGTCCGCCGCTTCTCCTGCCTCGACCAGTTCCTCTGCATGGCCTTCGCCCAGCTCACCTACCGGGAGAGCCTGCGGGACATCGAAACGTGTCTGCGCGCCCTCCAACCGAAGCTCTACCATGCGGGCATCCGGGCCAAGATCTCCCGGAGCACCCTGGCGGATGCGAACGAGCGACGCGACTGGCGGATCTACGCCGACTTCGCGCAAGTCCTCATTGCGCGCGCCCGGCACCTCTATGCTGGGGACGACTTCGGCGTCGACCTAGCGCACACCGCCTACGTCTTCGATGCGACGACGATCGACCTGTGTCTCACGCTGTTCCCCTGGGCCCGCTTCCGCCAGCGCAAGGCCGCGGTGAAACTCCATACGCTGCTGGACCTGCGGGGCAGCATTCCCTCGTTCATCCACATTACCGAGGGGAAAACGCACGACGTGACCGCCCTCGACGAGCTGCTGGTGGAGCCCGGGGCCTTCTACGTGATGGATCGCGGGTATATCGACTTCG
Source organism: candidate division NC10 bacterium RIFCSPLOWO2_12_FULL_66_18 (assembly GCA_001771285.1). Lineage (GTDB taxonomy): Bacteria > Methylomirabilota > Methylomirabilia > Methylomirabilales > 2-02-FULL-66-22 > 2-02-FULL-66-22. The sequence continues at coordinate 20,744 of METI01000035.1, read as the reverse complement.
GCCGCCTGTACGCCATAGCCCAGAGTGGGGCGTTCTTCGTGGTGCGCGCCAAGCGCAATCTCGCGTACGCCCGACGCGGGTCGCGGCCTGTCGACAAGACGACCGGGCTGCGCAGCGATCAGACCATCGTGCTGACGGGGCCCAAGACCTCGCAGGAGTACCCAGCTCCCCTGCGGCGCATCAGCTACGTCGATGCCGAGACCGGCAAGCGGTTCGTGTTTCTCACGAACAACTTCACGCTGCCCGCCTTGACCATTGCCCAACTCTACAAGTGCCGCTGGCAGGTGGAACTGTTCTTCAAGTGGATCAAGCAGTACCTGCGGATCAAGGCGTTCTACGGGACCTCCGCGAACGCGGTGAAGACCCAGATCTGGATCGCCATCAGCATCTACGTGCTCGTGGCCATCCTGAAAAAGGAACTCAAGCTCGACCGGAGCCTCGGCGAAATCCTGCAAATTCTGAGCGTCACCCTTTTCGAGAGGGAAGAGATTTATCAAGTACTTACAGCCACGGATGTTCAAACTGAGACTCACGCGCTCTGTAACCAGTTGAATCTATTCGATCTTTAACCGGACAGTAGTGATAGCTAATGATGGAACAAAGGAGCCACGGTGACCCGGGGGACCGTGGTGGGATGGGCGCCCCAGCGGGACACCGATTCTGCGCGGATTCGGTGGTGAGTTACTGCCGGAAACGTACTCCCGGGCGCCCGCCGGGGTCAAGCGGAATCCCGCCCGCCACGCCTCCGCATGGCCCTGGGGCCAGCGAGATGCGGTTGGCGAGAGGTGGTCAGGGCGGCCCTAGCACAAGGTGACGAAAGTGGCACTGTCCCGTATTACGTATTACACCCAGGGTCAGGCACCTGGACCGCAGCGACGGCCGCGCGCGTCGGCGCCTCACGCTCGGGGTAACCGGTCGGGCCGATTGCCCAACCACAAATCAACTGTGCCAACCGTCTACCACCAGTGTGTCCGGGCCGGTTGACCCCGTGGTTAGCGCCCCTTGACAATCCGCTCATACTCATCGTGCGAGCCGATCCATACCCAGATGAAATCGTCTCCATCGTCGATAGCCAAGGCTCGGTGAGCCAGATCAACCCTGGCTGACCAAAACGCACCGACCTTCTTGAACTGCAGTGACGGGTGTCGGGGGTCGGACTGCAACAACCCAAAGCACTTGTCAGCTCGGTCTCGGACCTCTTGTGGCAGTTGGTGGTATCTCTGCCAGAACTGTTCCGTAGTCCGATGCATCAGAGGTCCTTCAGGGTTCGCTTGGCCTTGGCGTCTTGGGCCTCCTTGACTAGGAAGTCAAGCTTGCCGGACGTGGAGTCAGCCTCAATCTCTCGGTCCCACTTCTCCCAGTCACGCTCCAGGAACCACCGCCGAAATTGGCTGTACTCGTTTTCCGGAAGAGATTCGATCGCCAGTTCCAATTCTTCAAGCCTAGTCATATCGATCCTCCAATGAAAAAGGTACCGGACACCATTATTGATGCAACCACCCGATATTCTTAAGAGGTAGCGTAGATTCCTCGATCTCTGCCCCATACGGGGTGGACCATTGAGGCGCTACCGGTTGACGATCAATCCCCGCTGCCCGGCCCACCGGATGGCGGGCGCTCAGCACCGTGAAACCTGACTGGGCAGCAGCGCCGGCTTGCGCGGTGAACGGCACCCTCTCCTCATCCCGTCGGGCCGAGGATGCGTCACCGATGGCCAGGTAGCGTGCCCTTCCTATACCATACTTGGTGGATGGAAGGCACTATTCTCGCTCCGTCACTCCTTGTAATCCAAGCCGACGGCGATGAACTTCGATCTGGCAGGCGGGCTGGTGAGGAAGGCGACGAACGCCTCGGGGGTGGAGATGTCCGGCACGGCGGCGCCCTCGCGCACGGTCACGCCGATGCCGACCCGGGCGAGGTCGGTGCGCGTTCCCGTCGCCGCGATCCGCTTCTGCGCCAGGTCGTCAATCGCCGCGTCGGTCATGAGGAAGACGTCGGCCGTCTCCCCGGCCGCGATCTTCTGCTGAAGGGTTCCGACGGTGGCGAACGTGAACTGCACCACGTGACCCGTCTCGCGGCGGAACACCTCGGCGAGGTCCACGACCGCCGGCTTCGCGGCGCCGGCGCTCATCAGCGGCCGAAGCGGCGCTGGCGCTGCTGGTAGCTTCGGATGGCGCGGAGCAGATCAATCTTGCGGAAGGCCGGCCAGTAGGCGTCGCAGAAGTAGTACTCGCTGTAGGCGCTCTGCCAGAGCAGGAAGCCGCTCAGGCGCACCTCGCCGCTGGTGCGGATGATCAGGTCGGGATCGGGCAGGTCGTAGGTGTAGAGATATTTGCCGATGACGTCGGCGGTGAGGCGGTCGGCGATCTCCCCGAGTGTCAGCCCCTGGCGCCCCCAGTCGCGCAGGAGGCCCCGAACGGCGTCCGCCACCTCCTGGCGGCCGCCGTACCCCACCGCCACGTTGAGCGAGAAGTTCTCATAGATCGCCGTCGCCTCTTCGGCGATCCGGATGGCGTCCCGGAGGGAGGGCGGCAGGAGATCCAGTTGCCCGATGGCGCGGATCCGGACCTGACGCCGGTGGATCTTCGGGTCCACGGCGGCCTCGCGCATCTTCCGCTCGATCAGGGAGAGGAGCCTCTCCAGCTCCTCCTGGGGGCGCGTCAGGTTTTCCGTGGACAGGAACCAGATGGTGACCATCCGGATCCCCAGCTCCTCGAACCAGTCCAGCGCTTCTTCCAGCTTGGCCGCTCCCCGCTCGTGCCCCTGCAGGACGTCCCGCAGCCCCCGACGCCGCGCGAAGCGGCGATCCCCATCCAGGATCAGGCCGATGTGACGGGGGAGCGGCGCACCGCGGAGTTCGGCCAGCAGCCGCCGCTCGTACAGGCGATACAGAATGGAGGTCAGCATCCGTCCGGACCCCCGGCTCGCGCCATCGCACCCGGGTGGAACATCTGCGTGATGGCCGCATCATTATACTCACCGGAACCCGTCAGGACAAGACGGCAGCCCGCTCGGCAGCCCGCTCGAGAATCGGGGCCGGGTTCCTGCCCGGGCCCGGACAGCGTGCCCTGTCTGTCTGCCCTCTCCCTACCGCCAGGGGGTGAGCCACCAGAAGAAAGCCCGAGGAACATCCGCCGGGGCGACCACAGGCGCGCGGCCGATCTCGCGCTCTCCGACGCGGACGATCAGGCTGCCCACCGGCTGGCCCTTGCCTAGGGGCGCCCGCAGGCCGGCCTGGACGTCCACGGCGGTCCGGATGGCGTCCCGCTCCTCCCGCCTCACGAAGACGCGCAGGTCGCTCCTTGGGACGGGACGGAGGGGCCCGTTCGCCCTGGGGAGATGGACCTCCGCCGCCAGGGGGACGCCGGCCTTCGCCACGGTGACCTCCACGTACCGGGCGAACCCCTCCTCCAGGAGGCGCGCCGCCTCGGCGAATCGCGCCTTGTTGGTGGGCGCCGCCATCACGACGGTGATGAGGCGGAGGCTCCCCCGCATGGCCGTGGCGGCGACACTGTACCCCGCCTCCCGGAAGTGGCCCGTCTTCAGCCCGTCCGCCCCGGAGAACCGGCCGATCAGGTGATTGCTATTGCGCAGGATGAACGTCCCCTGGCGGAAGGGGGCCTCGGAGGTGGACGTCCACCGGAGGATGTCCGGGAACTTCACCAGCTCCTGCGACAGGCGGGCCATGTCCCTCGGCGTGGTCACGTCCCCTTCCTGGCCGGGCCCGGGCGGCAGGCCGTGGACCGACGCAAAGCGGGTCGCGGTGAGCCCGAGGGCGGCCGCCCGCTCATTCATCCGGCCCACCGCCCCCGGGACGCTGCCGGCCAGCCGCTCGGCCAGGGCCGCCGCCGCGTCGTTGGCGGAGCCGATGAGCAACGCCGCCATCATGTCCTCAACCGGAAAGGCCTCTCCCGACTTCAAGAACACCTGGGAGCCGCCCATCTTGCTTGCCAGCGGCGAGGTCAGGACAGGATCCGCGAGCTTCAGTTGGCCATCCCGGACGGCCTCCATCACCAGGAGGGCCAGCATCATCTTCGTCATGGAGGCCGGGGCGCCGGGGCGATCCGGCTCCTGGCTCCCCAGGACATCCCCCGTGGCGGCATTGATCGTGATCCAGGCGAGCGTCTCGGGCGGCGAGGCCCCTGCCGACCTGGTCCGGGGCTGCGCGGCGGAGACGGAGCGGCACAGGAGCACCAGGAGGAGTCCGCTCACGAGCAACAGGGAGGCGCCCCGCCCCCGCCACCATGAACCGCAACTCGTCGCCCCATCGCAGCTGATTCCTCGCGATCCGATCATCTGGATTCTCCCCCATCCACTATGTGTGAAGTCCACGTCCCGGCCAGAGCGATCGCCCTCACCTCTGCTGGATGAGCCTCACGCCATCCCGAGCCGCGAGGGCCTGGCGGGCGGCGCGGAGGTGGCGACATTCCCGCCGGAACTCCAGGAATCCCAGGTAAGAAGTTGCACACCGTCCGGCGGACCGTCCAGGAATTCGCGGCGGGACCCCCTGGATCCCGTGGGCCGCGGGGCCGTGATGGTAGAACTGCTCCAGGGACGCATTCACGCGCCGGTAGCCCCGGCGCAGCCCCTCCCAGAGCGCTACCAGCCTCATCGCTCGACCCTGCGCCGTCTCCCGCCCGGATGTCTCAGCATCGGCAGACTCTCTGGTTGCCCGGAAGGTCCGTTCCGGCCCGTGACCGTCGCCGTTGCCGTTTGGCGAAAGAAAAGGGGGTGGCCCGTGACGGCCAACCCCCTGGATGTTCGTGGTGGGCGCTGCTGGGATCGAACCAGCGACCTCCGCCGTGTGAAGACGGCGCTCTAACCGGCTGAGCTAAGCGCCCGCTTGTCACCCGCCGGCGAACCGTGGCGGATCGCGAGAGGATATTTTCATACCATAGCCCACCCGCGTGGTCCAGCAAGAATTTTCGGCCCCGCCACCCTTCCGCCTCGGATGGAGGGCGCCGCCTCTCCCCGGTCCGCCACCCGGGAATCCCTGGCGAGGGACCAGAAAGACAACGGGCCACGCGGGAAAACCCGGGTGGCCCGTCACGGTCGCTTTCGATCCGGGAAGCGGCTACTGCAGTGCGGCCAGAGCCTCTTCGGCCTTCTTGACCGAGTCGCCGTGATTTCCGGCCTTGTGCAGCTTGTCCGCCTCCTCGACCAGCGCCTTGGCCTTCTTCGCCTTGTTGCTGTTCTGGTCCATCTTGGCGATCTGGTCGTTGGCCTGCTTGATAAGACTCGGGCACTTGAAGGCGTATGCCGGCATGCCCACAGCCAGGACCATGGCCGCCACCACGAGAACGAGCACCAGCTTCTTCACGGGATCACCCTCCTCTTCGTATGGTCAACGATTGTGAAACGGTGCACCCTACTCTGTCAGCCCTCACCCGTCAAGAACAACCGATGAGGGCAGATGGTTCCCTCTGCGATCAGATTTTCCCGAAGCCGTCCCCGCCGAAGACCCCGGGCGGGCTGCCCCACCATGGGGGATGGGCCATCCGACGACTCCCTTCCCATCCCGCCGGGCCGGGGCCTCTTTCGGCTTGCCTTCGCCGCCCGATCCGGACTACCCTTGACCTCGCCTGTCTCCCCCAGGCATATCGGTTCCGGCTGGCGCTCCCTGGCAGGCCCCGGACCCGCGAATACCAGAAGACCGGAGGCGATTGTCCCCCGCCCTTCCCGCGCGGGGTGGAGCGGTACGGAGGCCGACCATGCAGACGACGGTCCAACCCGAGGCCTTTCAGGAACTCCAGCAGAGGCTCGCCTATGCCGAGCATCTGCAGCAGATCATCAACCAGATCCACTCGGCCAAGGATCTGGATCACATCCTGGTGGACCTGAAGGACGAGATCCTCGGCCTCTTCGACGCGGAGCGGCTCACGCTCTACGCCGTGGATGCCGAGCGGAAGGAGATCTACTCCAAGTTCCTGGACATCGACGAAGTCAAGGAGATCCGCGTCCCCATCAGCGAACAGAGCATCGCCGGCTTCGTGGCCAAGTACCGCCGGCCCATCAACATCGGCGACGCCTACAACCGGGTCGAGCTCAACGCCATCAGCCCCGCCCTGATCTTCGACAGCTCCTGGGACAAGAAGAGCGGTTTCCGGACGAAGCAGATCCTGACCTACCCCATCGTGGCGGAAAACAAATACCTGGTGGGCGTCATCCAGCTCGTCAACAAGAAGAGCGGCGGGCGCTTCACCAAGAAGGACGAGGAGTCGGTCGTCGAGATCACCAAGACGCTGGGAATCGCCTTCTATACCCAGTTCAAGCTGGCCCGGAAGACTCCCACCAAGTTCGACTCCCTGGTGGCCAACTCCCGCATCACCCAGGCCGAACTGGATGTCGCCATCGCCGAGGCCCGCAAGGGGCAGACGGACGTCGAGTCCATCCTGCTGGACAAATACAAGGTCCCCAAGGCGGAGATCGGGAAGTCCCTGAGCCAGTTCTACAAGTGCCCCTTCATCGAGTACGACGACCGCACGGCCATCGAACCCGAGCTGCTCAAGACCCTGAACATGGACTACCTCAAGAAGAACTTCTGGATCCCGCTGAAGCGCGACAAGGACGGGATCCAGATCCTCATCGACGACCCCAACAACCTTGACCGGATCCAGGACATCAAGCGCATCTTCCCCGGCCGGAACGTCCAGTTCGCCGTCGGATTGCGGCGGGACATCCTCCAGTTCCTGTACGCCGCCAGCGGCGAGGCGGATCCCCTGGCGGCCAAGGGCTCCCTTGCCGAGATCATGGGGGAGCTGGTGAGCGAGGCCGAGCTGGAGAAGCAGGATGACGTCAGCACCGCGGCCATGGACGAAAACGATAGCGCGATCGTCCGGCTGGCCAACCAGATCATCACGGACGCCTACAAGCAGGGGGCCTCGGACATCCACGTCGAGCCCTACGGGGAGAAGCGAGAGACGATGATCCGGTTCCGGGTGGACGGGAGCTGCTTCGAGTACCAGAAGATCCCGCCGACCTACCGGCGGGCCCTGGTCTCCCGGTACAAGATCATGTCCCGGCTGGACATCGCGGAGCGGCGCAAGCCCCAGGACGGCAAGATCAAGTTCCTGGTGGGCAACAAGGAGATCGAGCTGCGCGTCGCCACCGTTCCCACCGCCGGCTTCAACGAGGACATAGTGATGCGCATCCTGGCGGCCAGCGAGCCCCTGCCCCTCGAGAAGCTGAACATGTCCGAGCGGAACCTGCGGGAGGTCAAGAACATCGCCGCCAAACCCTACGGAATCATCCTGTGCGTGGGGCCCACCGGATCGGGCAAGACCACCACGCTGCACGCCATCCTGGGCTACATCAATACCCCCGAGCGGAAGATCTGGACCGCCGAGGACCCGGTCGAGATCACCCAGTACGGGTTGCGGCAGGTCCAGATGCAGCCGAAGATCGGCCTGACCTTCGCCGCCGCCATGCGGGCCTTCCTGCGCGCCGACCCCGACGTGATCATGGTGGGCGAGATGCGCGACAAGGAGACGGCCGAGACCGGGGTCGAGGCCTCCCTGACCGGGCACCTGGTCTTCAGCACCTTGCACACCAATAGCGCCGTGGAGACGGTCACCCGCCTCCTGGAAATGGGCATGGATCCCTTCAACTTCGCGGACGCCTTGCTGGGCGTCCTGGCCCAGCGGCTGTGCAAGACCATCTGCAAGGAGTGCAAGGAGAAGTATCACCCGCCCAAGGAGGCTTTCGACGAGCTGGCCTTGAGCTTCGGAGCGGAGGCCTTCGTCAAGCTGGGGTACAAGTACGACGACAGCTTCGTGCTGTACCGGGGAAAGGGCTGTGAGACTTGCAAGAACACCGGCTACAAGGGGCGGACGGGCCTGCACGAGCTCCTGATCGGGACCGACGACATCAAGCGGATGATCCAGAAGCGCGCGACGGCTGAAGAGCTCTTGAAGGTCGCCCGCCAGCAGGGGATGACGACCCTGGTCCAGGACGGGGTGATCAAGGTGATCCAGGGGTGGACCGACTTCAAGCAGGTCAAGGCCGTCGCCATCAAGTAACCCCGCGCTTCGCGGGATCAGGCCTGGGCGATCACGTCGATCTCCACCGACGCCCCGCGGGGCAGCGACGCCACGCCGACGGTGGAGCGCACCGGCTTGTCCTGGGGGAAATACTCGCCGTATATCTCGTTCATCTTCTGGAAGTCGCCCAGGTTGGTCATATACACGGTAGTCTTCACCACCCGGCTCATGGAGGTGCCCGCCGCCTCCAGGACCACCCGAAGATTCTCCAGCACCTGGCGGGTCTGGGCGCCGATGCCTCCCTCCACCATGGCGCCGGTCTGGGGGTCCAGCGGAATCTGGCCGGAGGTGAATACCCACCCGTCGAGCTTCAGTGCCTGCTCGTAGGGGCCAATCGCCTTGGGGGCTTTGTCTGTCTTGATCACCTCTCGCTTCATCTCTCCTCCTGAGTTTATGGGTCAAGAACCTCAAAAATGGAACCACAGATGAACACAGATGCACACAGATTCCTCCGGAATCCTTTCTCCTGGGACATCTGTGTTAATCTGCGTGTATCTGCGGTTGCGGTCGCTCTACTCCCGGGCAACGGAGCTCAGGAGATGATGGGCGGCCTCGGCCACAGGCTGTGGCAGGCCCCCCACCGTTCGCAGCTCCTCGACCGAGGCTGCGCGCAGGCGCTTCAGGCTCCCGAACCGCTGGAGGAGCAGGCGCTTTCGCCGCGCCCCAATCCCCGGGACCTCATCCAGGACGGAGCGCAGGCCGCTCTTCCCGCGGAGGCTGCGATGGTACATCAGGGCGAAGCGGTGCGTCTCGTCCCGCACCTGCTGCAAGAGATGCTTTCCCCGCGAGCCGTCCGGAAGGCGAATCGGCTCCGGGGCATCCGGCCGGAAGACCAGCTCCTCCTCCTTGGCCAGGCTCGCCAGGGGCAGGTCGGTGAGCCCCGCCTCTTTCGCGGCCAGGATCCCCGCGTTGAGCTGGCCGCGTCCCCCGTCGATCAGTAACAGGTCGGGCAACGGCCAGTCCTTCTTGCCGAATCGCCGCCCCAGGACCTCCCGCACCATGGCGTAGTCGTCGGCGCCCAGTACCGTCCGAATCCGGAAGCGCTTGTACTCCTGCCGGCGTGGCTGCCCGTCCACGAACGTGATCAGGGAGCCCACCGCCAGGACCCCAGAGATGTTGGAGATGTCGGTGCACTCGATCCGCCGCGGGAGGCGGGGCAGGCCGAGGGCGTGCTGCACCTCCAGCATGGCCCGCTGGCGCGCCGCGGACGATGTGAGGCTCTGCGCCAGTAACGCTCGGGCGTTACCCACCGCCATCTCCACCAGGTGCGCCTTGGGGCCGCGTTCGGGGACGCGGATTTCCACCGGGTGGCGAGCCCGCGCCGACAGCATGCTCGCCAGCAGATCCGCCTCCGCCGGCAGGTGGGACGTCAGGATCGTCTTGGGGATGTGGCGCGCTCCCAGATAGTACTGGGCCAGCAGCGATCCCAGCACGCCGGCAGCGCCCCCCGGGGGCACCCAGCCGACGGGCCGGTGGCCCGAGGTCGGCTGGGTCCCCGCCTCGAAGGCGAAGCTGTCCTGCCCGATCAGCCGGCCGCCCCGGACCACCAGGAGCTGGATGTGCAGCTCGTTCCCCTCCTGGACCAGCCCGAAGACGTCCTGGTCCTCGCCCCGGGCGGAGATGACCCGCTGGTTCTCCGTCGCGTGCCGGAGGGAAGCGATCTGGTTGCGGAGCTTGGCGGCGCGCTCGTACTGCAGCCGCTCGGCCGCTTCGTGCATCTGCCGCTCGAGTTGCTGGATGACCTCCTGGTCCTTCCCCTCCAGGACCAATCGGACCTTCTGCACGATCTCCGCGTATTCCGACTGGGTCACGAGTCCCTCGCACGGCCCCAGGCACCGGCCCAGGTGATATTCCAGGCACAGGGTGCGCCCCGCGATATTGCGGCAGGTCCGCAGAGGAAAGGTCCGGTTGAGCAGCGCCAGGAGGTCCCACATGGTCCCGGCCGGAACGTAGGGGCCAAAATAGAGGGCGCCGTCGTTCTTGATCCGCCGGCTCACCTGGAGGGCTGGGAACGGATCCTTCAGGTCCAGCCGGATGAACGGGTAGTGCTTGTCGTCCCGCAGGACGATGTTGTACCGGGGGCCGCGCTGCTTGATGAGGTTGCTCTCGAGGATGAGCGCCTCCAGCTCGTTGGCGGTGAGGAGGAATTCCACGTCGGCGATCTGCCCCACCATGGCGCCGAGGCGCTCGGCGTCGTAGCCGAAGTCCCGGTCGGTGAAGTAGGACTGGACCCGCTTGCGGAGGGAGAGGGCCTTGCCGATGTACAGCAGGTCGCCGCGCGCGTCCTTGAAGAGATACACGCCGGGGGCGTCAGGGAGGCCGCGGATCTTTTCCTGGAGGTCCATAGGTGAGCCTGAGGATGGGCTCCCAGCGGTCAGCTATCGGCTATCCGCCCCGGGATGCTCCGGAGCGCCGGGGCTGGATTATGGGCTCGGAACCCGGCACCCTTCATTCCGAAGCCGAAAGCTGACTGCTGAAGGCTCATGCTGAAAGAAACGCTCGCACACTTCCTTGCCCCTGTCAAGACGCGCCACGGAGGGGCTTTGTCCTTGACAACCTCTGCCGTTTGGGCTACTTAGCGCGTGTATCGAAGCCGATCGAGCGAGCCCCATCCTGTCGTGGGCAGGCGGCACATCACGCCGGGGCTCGTGTAACGGCGGGTTCCTGGCAGGAGCGCGGCATGGCAAGCATCGAGGCCTCTCCGGTCCGGGGAAGCATCCTGGTCGTGGACGACGATGTCGGCGTCCGGGAATCCTTCGAAGCCGTGCTGGCGAAGGACTACGACCTTGTCTTCGCAACCCAGGGTCCCGAGGCGCTGCGCATCCTCAGCACCCGGGATATCAACCTGGTGCTCCTGGACATCCGCATGCCGGGGATGGACGGGATCGAGGTGCTGCGCAGGATCAAGGAGCTCAACGAGCAGGCCGACGTCATCGTGGTGACGGCGGTGAAGTCCCTCAAGACCGCGGTCGAGGCGATCAAGCTGGGCGCCTTCGACTACATCACCAAGCCGTTTGACATTCACGAGATCCTGGCCCTCATCAAGCGCGTGGTCGAGAAGCAGGAACTGGTGAAGGAGGTGATGTACCTCCGATCCGAGGTGGCGCGGGATCACCGCTTCGAGGACCTGGTCGGGCGCAACGTCCGGATGCAGGAGATCTACACCCTGATCGCGCGGATCGCCGACAACAACGCCACGGTGATCCTCAGCGGCGAGAGCGGGACCGGGAAGGAGCTCCTGGCCCGCGCCATCCACCAGCAGAGCAACCGGGGCCAGCGCCCCTTCGTCGCAGTCAACTGCGCCGCCATCCCCGCGGAACTCCTGGAGTCGGAGCTCTTCGGTCACGAGAAGGGGGCCTTCACCGGGGCCATCGCCACCAAGGTGGGGAAGTTCGAGCTGGCCACGGGGGGGAGCCTGTTCCTGGACGAGGTGGGCTCCATGCGGCTCGACCTCCAGGCCAAGATCCTCCGGGCCCTCCAGGAGCGGGAGGTCGAGCGGGTGGGGGGCACCCGGACCATCAAGATCGACGTCCGGGTCATCGCCGCCACCAACCGGGACCTGAAGCGGGCCGTGGAGGAGGGGACCTTCCGCGAGGACCTCTACTACCGCCTGAACGTGGTCCCCATCACGCTGCCCGACCTCAAGGACCGCCAGGAGGACATCCCGCTCCTGGCGAATCACTTCATGCAGAAGTTCACCCAGGAATCCAACCCCGCCATCCGCGAGATCTCGAAGGAGGCCATGGGGATCCTCATGAGCTATCCCTGGCCCGGCAACGTCCGTGAGCTGGAAAATGTTATCGAGCGCGCCGTGACGCTGGGGCGCGGGCCGGCCATCCTGCCCGCGGATTTGCCCCCGCACCTTGCGGGCGGGGCCGGCCCGGTGGGGCGGGCCCTGGTCCAGGAAGCGACTCTGGAAGACCTGGAGCGGGACTACATCGCGGCGGTCCTGCAGCGCACGAAGTGGCACCAGATCCGGACGGCCGCCATTTTGGGGATCGACCGGCGGACCCTGTACCGCAAGATCCGGCGGTATGGCATCAATCCCAATGACCAATGACGGCACACCCGACGACCGGAGGAAGTCCGCATCCCGCCCGATCTGCCAGACCAGCCACGCCGTGTGACAGAGCGCCCCATCCTAAGAGAGTTGCTCCCAGGCACGCGTGCCTCCTCCGGCGCGAAGATCCCGGCAAGACTCTTCGTCCACGCTGGCAATTCTTGAGGTTGCGAAGATTGCGGGGAAGAGCTATCGAGATTCTCTGATTTGAAACGCCCTAGTGGAGCTTGGTATGCCCCTTGCTGAGCTTGGGAGGCAGGCTCGCGGCAGGGTGTGTGGGCGCACGCGCTGCCGCGCTTCCGCCGCGGTCGGGGAAGAACGGGCGCACGAGCGGGACAGCACATGCAGGGGTTGATTCAGCATCCCAACATGAACCAGTCCGACCAGCCTTCGCAGGCGAGGCCATCACCCCAGGGCCCTGTGGAATTCCGGGATCATTGTCCGCCGGAGTTCCTTCGGGAATTGCTGCCCGATCCGGGGATCGGGGCCTTCAGTCGCTACGCCCCGCAGGCCGCAGCCCGCCAGCTCGCCGCCCTCGTGAAGGTGGCGGCGCTTCCGCGGAGCCGCGTGCTGGTGGCGCACTGCGGGGGCCGTCTGGTCGCCTACCTCACTTTCCATCCCCCGGAGGCAGACAGCCGCTGGGCGTCTCTGCCCCCTGGGCAGATCCTCGAGCTGGGCGGGATCGAGGTCGCCCGCGGCCTGCGCGGCCTGGGACTGGCCAGCCAACTCATGCGTCGGGCGTTCTCCTCGCCCGACTTCGATGCCACGATCGTCTACGCAGAGGCCCTGACCTGGTGTTGGGACCTGGAGGGGAGCATCCTGGGCATGGCGGGGTACCGCCACATGATGCTCCGGCTCTTCGGGGCCCACGGGTTCGAGCCCTCCATCACCGACGAGCCGAACATCCGGTACGACCGGGGAAATCTTCTATTGGTGCGCCTGGGCCCCAGGGCGCCCGCCGCCCTGGTGGCGCAGTTCCAGGCCACGCTGATCCAGAAGGACGACGAATCATAGGACCCACCCTCGATGGGGAAAGGAGGGGAGACCATGTTGCGCCTCACGCAGATTCTGGCCCCCACGGATTTCTCCGAGCATTCGGACGGGGCCCTTCGCCATGCCGCGGAGCTGGCCCGGCAATTCGGCGCGAAGCTGGTCCTGCTCCACGTCGTGTCCAATGAGACGCTGGAGAGCATTTCCAAGGCGCACGTCCCGCCCCACCCCGTGGACAAGGTATACGAAGACCTGGACCAGGAGACTCGCGAGCAGTACGCCAACCACGTGCCCCCCGAGGTGCGGAAGGTCCTGGAGACCGAGGTCCTGGTCTTGCCCGGCGTGCCCTTCCTGGAGATCGTCCGCGCCGCACGACTGAAGGGGGTGGACCTGATCGTGATGGCCACCCACGGCCGCACCGGGTTGAGCCACGCGCTGGTGGGCAGCGTGACCGAGAAGGTGGTCCGGATGGCACCCTGTCCCGTCCTGTCCATCCGGCCGGTGAGGGTGGAAGCCGTGGCCCACGCCGCTTGAGGTTCCGGAAGGCAGAAGGCAGAAGGCAGAAGGCAGAAGGCAGAAGGCAGAAGGCAGAAGGCAGAAGGCAGGAAGGGTCCTTCTGGCTCGGGGTGATCCAAGCGTAGACCGCTGTCGGGACATTGACACGCCAGGGGGCGGGGTCTACATTACTTGTTGCCTGGGGATCTGGCCGAGAGAAGGGTCTGAAGGTCATGGCCAGCGGATGTCGGGGGAGGCCGAGGCGACCGGCCCGGCAGCAGGATCTGACGCCTCAGTGACGTCCGAGTCGGACTGCACTGGGGCGTTCGTGTTTTCGGAGCCCGGTTCCGCCCACCAGCAGGCCGCAGGGGGAGGGCGATGCCGCAGGAGCTGCTCAAGCGGATCATCGAGCATGCCTCGGATTCCCTGGCGAGGAATGTGTACCGGCGGATGCTGATGGTTCGCCGTGCGGCACGCGGGCAATTACCCCTCCGGGGGACGGTCGCCACCTGGGAGGATATCGTGGGCCGAGGGGTGGACGAGGCAACCCTCACCCGGAAAGAGGCGACCCGGCTCCTGTCTTTGTAGAGGTGCAGGATGGCTGGTTCGGTGAGGGTACGTTCGGACGCATGAGATCATCGGGGAGGCGGGCGGCGAAGCGGACGCCAGATCGGACCGATGGCAGAGGGAAGAGCGTCTGGCAGGCACCCCCCGGAAAGGCAAGCACCGACTAACAGTCAGGGTGAGCTGCTCCCGGGTATTCCCGCAGGAAGATGGCACGCTCCTTGATATCCTCAGTGTCAGCGGGGGGATCTGATCGGAATCCGGCCGGAGGCTCGCGTGGCGCTTGAGACTCGGTCCCCGACCCGGGAAGACAGCAGTCCTGTCATGGACCGGTGTCCGTTCTTGAAACCGGCAATGGCGGACTGGCTCTGGCCCGTCGAGGGGTTCTGCCGCGCCCGTCTGGACGGCCGGCTGATGGTCCCCCCCGTCCCACACTACCTGCACCTCTGTACCACGACGGAGCACCACCTCTGCGAGGTGTTCCGCGCCCGATCCCGCCCGGCAGACAAGGCCGTCGCCTAGCCCCGATCCAAAAATACCAACCGCCAAGGCGCCAAGTCGGCCAAGAAACTCCCCGATGGCCTGACGTACCCTTGCGTTCTTGTCCCGCCCGTGGCGGGATTGGCGGTGAAAAATTTGGGTTGAAAGTGGAACGACCCCGGGACCGGAAAGTCGCCGGGGTCGTCAGGGTATAACGGAAGGGGCTCGCGGGTCGTCGGGTTGTGCATCACCCCCTGGCGTTCACGCCACCCAGCGTCTGCCAGCCCCTTCCGGGGAGGGCGCGAGAAGGGCGAGGCCCCTTTCGCCTGTGCACCCCTCTGCTCGCTTCAACGCCGTTCGCCATCGCGCGAAGAGGGCCTCGCCCCAGGGCCATTCACTTCAGAATATAGGCTGCCTCACTTCCGGTTTCAAGGGGAGCAATCCTTCTCGCCCGGAATTTCGAAGAGGTGTCCCGTGCGGGGAAAAAGAGGAATCGTGGTGGCATTAGTCCGGTTGCCGCGATGAACGCGGCCGGCCCGTCGCGATTGGGAGGGCTGGCATGAGGGCGAGACTTTGTGGCTCAGGTGCTGGCTACGTTGCCTCAGAGGAATCCGATCGCGTGGCATTCACTCCGCGTGTCGGCGACCAAGAGCAGAGTGGAGCGATGCACCTCCTCTTGGCTTTTTCGCGGGGATGAGTCTTCTCCCGGGGCCGCCGTCCAAGCCGGCAGCGTGGTGAACACCTTGGTATCGGAATTGCCGGGACAAGGCAGAGGGAGTGGCAGTGATCGCCTCAAGAGTGTTCGAGTCCTGTTTTGTGTGATGCGTGGCGGGCTGCAGTGAGATCCCCTGGCGGCGGCTGCAGCCGTAACACCCGAACGCCCGGAGGGCCGAGAAGTGGGGATCGGCCCTCGGGATGGAGCGGACCATGGCCCTGGAAACCGATGCCCTGGAGTATCGCCGCCGACATCATGGCCTCATCGGAGTGGAGAGCAAGGTCCCGATCAAGGACCGGGCCACGCTGAGCCTGATCTACACCCCCGGGGTCGCGGAGCCCTGCATGGAGATCTTCCGCGACCCCAAGAACTCCTTCGAATACACGTGCCGGGGCAACACCGTCGGCCTGATCACGGACGGCTCGGCGATCTTCGGCCTGGGACAGGTGGGGCCCGAGGCGGCTTTGCCAGTGATGGAAGGCAAGTCGGTCATCTTCAAGACCTTCGCCGGCATTGATGCCCTGCCCATGTGCCTGAAGACCGAGGGCCTGTACGAGATGATCCAGGCCGTGACGATGCTGGCGCCCACCTTCGGGGCCTTCTGCCTGGAGGACATCGTCTCGCCCCGGTGCTTCTCGCTGGAGGATCACCTGCAGCGGGCGGTGAACGTCCCGGTCTTCCACAACCACGCCCACGGGGCAGCCGTGATGGTGCTGGCCGGGCTCAGCAACGCCCTCCCGCTGGTGGGCAAGCGCCTGGAAGACGCGCGGATCGTCATCGGCGGCGCGGGCTCGGCCGGCCTGGGCGTGGCGCGCCTGCTGCTCGCGGCCGGGGCGCGACAGCTCATCGTCTGCGATAGCGCCGGGGCGCTACACAAGTACCGGGCCTCCCACATGGACTGGGTGAAATCGGAGATCGCCCGGCAGACCAACCCCCAGAACGCCGCCGGATCGCTGGCCGACGTCCTGCAGGGGGCCGATGTCTTCGTCGGCCTCTCGGCGGCAAACGTCGTCAGCCCCGAGATGGTGTCCAGCATGGCGCAGGACGCCATCGTCTTCGCCCTGGCGGTCCCGACGCCCGAGATTTCACCGGCCGAGGCCAGGCGGGCCGGCGCCAAGATCGTCGCCACCGGGCGGTCGGACTTCCCCAATCAAATGGACATCGCCCTGGTGTTCCCCGGCGTGCTGCGCGGCCTCCTGGACGTGCAGGCACGCAACGTCACCCCGGCCATCCTTCTGGAGGCGGCGAAGGCGCTGGCCGCCGTGGTGCCGGAGGCGGATCGCAGCCCGGAGCGGATCATCCCCGCGATCTTCGACTTTCACGTCGCCCCCAGCATTGCCGCCGCCGTGGCCAGGGTCGCCATGGCCACCGGCGAGGCCCGCAAGCAGATGGATCCGGGGGAGATCGTGGACCGGACGTTGCGCATCATCTACGAGGGGAGGGCGCCGGTGGAACCGCGGGCGCCGGGCAAGACCCTCACCCTGAAAGAGGAGGCGCTGGAGCTGCACCGCCGCTTCCGCGGCAAGCTCCAGGTCGTGAGCAAGGTGCCGATCCGTGACGCGCACATCCTGAACCTGCTCTACCTGCCGCCGGGCGCTGCCATCCCCGCCAAGGCCATCCTGGAGGATCCCGGCAAGGTGTATGAGCTCACGGCCAAGGGGAACCTGGTGGCCGTGGTCAGTGACGGCAGCGCGGTCCTGGGCCTGGGCAACATCGGCGCCCGGGCGGCCATGCCGGTGATGGAGGGCAAGGCGGTCCTGTTCAAGACCTTCGGCGGCGTGGAGGCCTTTCCGATCTGCATCGCGACCCAGGACCAGGACGAGATCGTGGAGGTGACCAAGGCCATCGCGCCGGTCTTCGGCGGGATCAACCTGGAGGATATCTCGGCCCCCCGCTGCTTCTACGTGGAGGACCGGCTGAAGCGGGAGACCGACATCCCGATCTTCCACGACGACCAGCACGGGACGGCCGTGGTGGTGACGGCCGGCCTCATCAATGCCCTCAAGCTCACGGGGCGCAGCCTCGAGACCACCCGCGTTCTTATCAACGGAACGGGGGCCGCGGGCATTGCCGTGGCCAGGATGCTGCTGGGGCTGGGGGCGGCCGACGTCATCCTCTGCGACACGAAGGGAGCCATCTACGAGGGTCGGTCGGAGGGGATGAACTGGGCCAAGGAGGAGATCGCCCGCCTCACCAACAGGGACAGGGTGAAGGGCACCCTGGCCGAGGCGATCCGGGGCCTGGACGTGTTCATCGGCCTGTCCGGTCCCAAGCTGCTGACCCCGGACATGGTCCGGAGCATGGCGCCCAATGCCATCGTGTTCGCCATGGCCAATCCGGTCCCCGAAATCCTGCCGGACGAAGCCCGGGCCGGGGGCGCGGCCATCGTGGCCACGGGCCGATCCGATTTCGAGAACCAGGTGAATAACTCGCTGGGGTTCCCGGGCATCTTCCGCGGGGCCCTGGATGTGCGGGCCCGGGACATCAATCAGGCCATGAAGACGGCCGCGGCGGAGGCCATCGCGTCGCTGATCACCGACAAGGAGCTGCGCCCCGACTACATCATTCCCCACATGCTGGACTTCCGCGTTCCGGTGGCCGTGGCCAAGGCGGTGGCCACCGCCGCCATGCAGAGTGGCGTGGCCCGGCTCCAGGTGGACCCGGAGGTCGTGGCGGAGAACGCGCGCGCGTTCATCTACGAGGGCAAGCTGGGGCTGGTGGCTTGACCCGGATAAATCCGGACTAATTGGCTCATGGCCAAGGGCTGAAACGTTCCCACAGCGGAGGGTGGCCCATGGAGATGCTGGCCAAGACCAAAGGAGAGGAGTTCCAGGATGCGGCCCTGCGACTCTTCCACATCGCGGCGGAGCATCTGCACCTGGATTCGGGTATCCGCGAGAAGCTCAAGTGGCCCAAGCGGGAACTGACCGTGCACTTCCCGGTGAAGATGGACGACGGGACCATCCAGGTCTTCGTCGGCTACCGGGTTCAGCACAACGTCACCCGGGGCCCGGCCAAGGGCGGCATCCGCTACCACCCCGATGTCACGCTGGAGGAGGTGCGGGCGCTGGCGGCGCTCATGACCTGGAAATGCGCCGTGGTCAATGTGCCCTTCGGCGGGGCCAAGGGCGGCGTGCGCTGCGATCCGAAGAAGATGTCGCTCCGGGAGCTCGAAGGGCTCACACGCCGCTACACCACGGAGATCTCCGTCTTTCTGGGGCCGGAGTCGGATATCCCGGCACCCGATGTGTACACCAATGCCCAGACGATGGCCTGGATCATGGACACCTACAGCATGCACAAGGGCTACTCCGTCCCGGGCGTGGTGACGGGGAAGCCGATCGCCCTCGGGGGGTCGCTGGGGCGAAAGGAGGCCACGGCCCGCGGGTGCGTCTTCACCATCCAGGAGGCCGCCCGTGAACTGGGCCTGGACCTCCCCCGGGCCACCGCCGTGATCCAGGGGTTCGGCAACGCCGGCTCCATCGCGGCCATGCTCCTACACGAACTGGGCGTGCGCATCATCGCCGTGAGCGACTCGCGGGGCGGCGCATTCAACCCGAAGGGGATTGACCCGACCCGGGTCCTCGAGCACAAGGGGAAAACGGGGACCGTGGCCACGTTCTCCGAGGCGGATCGAATCAGTAACCAGGAACTCCTGGAGCTACCATGCGACATCCTGGTCCCCGCGGCGCTCGAGGGAGTCATCACGAAGGAGAACGCGCCGCGGATCAAGACGCGGATCATGGCCGAGGCGGCCAACGGGCCCACCACGCCGGAGGCGGATCCGATCCTCTTCGCCAATAATGTGTACGTGATCCCGGACATCCTGGCGAATGCCGGCGGCGTGACCGTGTCCTACTTCGAGTGGGTGCAGAACCTGGAGATGCTCCACTGGAGCGAGGACGACGTCAACCGGCGGCTCCGCGATATCATGACGCGGAGCTTCCAGGAGGTGCGCGAGATCGCCGCGAAGGAGCGGGTGGACATGCGGACCGCGGCCTACATCCTGGCCGTGGGACGGGTCGCCGAGGCGACCCTACTGCGCGGCGTGTATCCCTAAGCGGGGGCCTGGGGCCGGGGAGGGAAGGGTCGATCCTCCCTGACCCCCAACCCCTGACCCCCAACCCCCAGTGATCGGAGGGGGACATGCGAGCAACCGACATCTTCCGCAGGGACCACAACATCATCCGGAGGGCCCTGGTGTCTCTGGACAGGGCGCTCTTGATGAAGACGCCGAACTGCTCCATCGTGGCCAGGAACGTGGCGACTTACCTGGACGTCGAGCTGCGCGAGTACCTGGGCTCGGAGGAGCGATGGGTGTTTCGTCCCCTGGCCGAGACCGGACCGGATGCGGCCGGCGTGGTCGCCGAACTCACGCGGGAGCACCGCGACCTGGAGGCGCGGCTGGACGAGTTCAAGGCCCTCGCCCGGCGGCCCATCGCTGCAGCCGCCGCCCCAATCGTCCGGGACAAGGGGGTGGCACTGGTGAAGGAGTTCCTGCACCACATGTTCCTGGAAGAAGAGGTCGGATT
>METI01000035.1:610-759 GCA_001771285.1 candidate division NC10 bacterium RIFCSPLOWO2_12_FULL_66_18 | reverse complement strand
GGCCGGGGTACGGCGAAGGCACAATGACCAATGACGGTTCAATGACCAATTACCAATGACCAAATCCCAATGGAACTGAGAACCCATTGGTCATTTGTCATTGGACATTGGAGAGGAGGTGGGTCATGCAGGCCCTGACTCGGCGTCAA
>METI01000035.1:169-530 GCA_001771285.1 candidate division NC10 bacterium RIFCSPLOWO2_12_FULL_66_18 | reverse complement strand
GGCGCAGGTCCTTCGGACCCGCGAGGCCAAGGAAGTCCCGACGGTCTGCATGTACTGCGCCGTGGGTTGCGGTCAACTGGCCGCGGTCGAGAACGGCCGGATCATCAACATTGAGGGCGACCCGGACAACCCGATCAACCTGGGCGCGCTATGCTGCAAGGGCAACGCCGACATCCAGATTGTCTACAACGAGCGCCGACCCATGCGCGTCTGGTACCGCCGGCCCAACGGCGAGACCTGGGAACAGAAGCCGGTCGAGTGGGTCATGGAGCGGATCGCGCAACGGATCAAGGAGACGCGGGATTCGACGTTCGTCGAAGTCGCGGACGGCGTCACCGTGAACCGCTGCGAGGGGATCGGC
>METI01000035.1:0-101 GCA_001771285.1 candidate division NC10 bacterium RIFCSPLOWO2_12_FULL_66_18 | reverse complement strand
GGTGGTCTCCCTCGAACACCAGGCGCGTATATGACACTCCCCGACGGTCGCCGGTCTGGCGGCCAGCTTCGGTCGGGGGGCCATGACCAACCACTGGATTG
>METI01000034.1:7278-37471 GCA_001771285.1 candidate division NC10 bacterium RIFCSPLOWO2_12_FULL_66_18 | reverse complement strand
TGATCATGACGAACTCGCCGGCGGCGATGTCCAGGTCCACCCCCGCCAGGGCCAGCTTGTCCGGCGGAAACACCTTGCGAAGCCCGCGGATGAGGATCATGGGATCTCTCGGCGTATACAGTTCACAGTTGACGGCTGGTTCGCAAGGCGTTCGGTGGTTCGGGGGTTCGGTTGTTCGGTGGCTCGGGAACGACCGAACCATCGAACCCTCGAACACCCGAACGTTTTTTATTCTTCGTTAGCGCCTCGGCGGAGCCAGCCCCAAGAGGTCCACCGCCTCGCGCACCGGGTCGAAGTCGACGTCGGTTGCCTCCGCCAGTCCGTCCACCGCGTAGAGGCGCTTCAGGAGCGGCCGGCCGACGGGATCGTTGAGCGACAACAGGGCGGCCTTCAGCCGCTGGACCAGATCCGGCGCCAGGCCGTCCCGCACGCAGGCCCCGTCGTTGGGGATGGGCGGCGTCTCGGCGATGAAGGTCAGTTGTGCCCGCTGGGCCGGGTCCTTGAGCAGGGTGTCCGGCGCGTGCGGGTAGGAGACGGCCACGTCCACCTGGCGCCGCAGGACGGCGTGCAGGACCGCATCGTGGGCCCCGGAAAAGACGGCGTCCTTGAAGAACGTCTTGGGGTCCTTCCCCTTCACCAATCCCCGCTTCATCAGGAATACCATCGGGTAGATGTAGCCCGAGGTGGAGGCCGGGTCCACGAAGGCGATGGTCTTCCCGCGGAGGTCGTCCAGGGTCCGGGGCCCGCCCTCTTTCAAGACGAAGAAGCGCGCGGTATACGTGGCGCTGCCGCCGCGGATGCTCTTCACCAGGATCCGCGCCCTGGCCTCCCGGTGGGCCAGGACGTAGGCGACGGGATGCACGAAGGCCAGGTCCACGGTCCCGTTGCGCAGCGCCTCGATGACCCCGGCGTAATCGGCGGCCACGTAGAGCTTGATCGGCAGGTCCAGGCGCTTGCTGAGTTCCTGGGCCAGGGCCGTGCCCGCCTCCTGGAGCAGCGTCGGGTCCTTGGACGGGGTCAGGGCCAGGGTGATTCCGGTCGCCCCCTGCGCCACGCCTCCATTGCCTGCGGTGAGCGCAACGATGGTTGCGAGGATCCAACCCCCCACTATCCATCGCACTCTCCGCCTGGGGACGTCCAGGTGCGTCTCATATAATTGGTTGCTGGGTCGCCAAGGTCTCATCGCTGTGAGCTGGTCTTTCCCCATCACCGACCTCCGGATCCGCCTGCCGCCTACCGCCTCAGCATCCCCTCGCGGAGGGCGACCCGGACCACGTCGAAGTCGCTGTCGGGTCCCGGGTCCGTGAATCCGTCGATCGAGTAGAGCTTGGTCAGGAGCGGCTTGTACTCCGGCGCGTTGAGCGCCATGAGCGCGTCGAAGATCCGCCTGGCCAGCGCCGGGTCGAGGCCCTCTCGCGCGGCGATGCCGGCCTCCGGGATCGGCGGGGTCTCCGCCACCCAGGTGATCGCCTCGATCCGCTCCCGATCCTTCAGGTACTGCTCCCGGGCCAGGTCGAAGGACGCCGCTGCATCCACGCTGCGGTTGACCAGCGCCAAGAGCGCGGCATCGTGCGAGCCGGCGTAGAGGGCCTCCTTGAAGAAGGTCTTGGGGTCTCGGCTCTTCACGAGGCCCTTCTGGATCAGCAGGATCATGGGATAGATGTATCCCGAGCTGCTCGTCGGATCCACGAAGGCGATGGTCTTGCCGCGCAGGTCCTCCAGGGTCTTGAAACCGCTGTCCTTCCGGACGTAGATCCGCGACGTGTATGAGGTTTTCCCGTGCCAGATGTCCTTGGCCAGGAGCGTGGCCTTGGCCTCCTGGTGGGCCAGGACGTACCCCACCGTGTGGAGGAAGGCGAGGTCCGCGTTTCTGGAGCGCATGGCCTCGATCACCGCGGCGTAGTCGGAGGCCACGTAGACCTTCACCGGCATCTTCAGCAGCTTGGAGAGGACGGCCCCGAACTCGTCCCCCACCTGCTGCAGCGCCGTCGGGCTCTGCGAGGGAGTGAGCGCCAGTGTCAGCGTCTCTGCCGCACCCGCAGTCGTCGCCAGCCCCATCGCCACCAGAAGTCCCACCAGGATCCCAACTCCGGCTGAATACCGCATCATCCGCTTCCCCCCTCTGATCCAGTTGCTGCCGGTCTTGTCCGGTTTCCGCGCCGGCGAAAAGAAAAACGCCGCATCGCCCAAGGGGGATGCGGCGTGGAGTTGGCGCCTTCCAGGAAGCCGCTTTCCTACGCTGGCATGACCCAGATCAGGTTCCAGGGTCCCCGGCGGCGCGGCCCGACAGCGCCGCGCTTCCCCGGGCTCTCAGTCCTTCGACAGGGACAGACGAGAGGTTCGACGGTCTTGTCGGCGGACTCCCCTAGGGCTTCGCGGGGATGCTAGCACAGCGCGGGCGCCTGTCAACTCCAAAGCGCGGTCCGGCAGGAACCTCAGGAAAAGAACCCGTCCTCCCGAAGCAGCAACAGGGCCTTCTCGAAGGCCTGGACGGTTCGCTGCACGTCCTCGTCGGTGTGCACGGCCGAGATCCAGCCGTGCAGCGGGCAGATGTCCACCCCGTTGAGGATGAGGCCGCAGCGCAGGGCATGATAGGCATCGGGATTGGCCAGCGCCTGGAGGCGGCGATGGTCGCGCGTGCCGGCCGTCGGGGGAGTTTCCAGCGCCGGCTCCAGCGAGTAGTTCAGAATGGAAGCCTCGCCGTACACGCAGCCCGGGACCCCCAGGCGGCGCCACACTCCCGCCAGCTCCTGTCGCAGGGCCCGCGTCGTCTGGTTGGCCCGCTGGTGCGCCTTGCCGTCGGCGATGCATTCCAGCATGGCGATCCCGGCCGCCGCCGACAGCGGGTTCGCGTTATAGGTACCCGCGTGGGCCACGCGTTCCTTCCGATTCCAGGCGGGATCCTCGCCGAAGGCCAGCCGGTCCAGGATGGCCGCCTGCCCCGTCACCGCCCCGCCGGGCAGGCCGCCGGCGATGATCTTGGCCAGCGTGGTCATGTCGGGCGTGACCCCCACCACCTGCTGGACGCCCCCGGGCGCGTACCGGAAGCCCGTGATGACCTCGTCGAAGATGAGCACCACCCTGTGCCGGCGCGTCAGGTCCCGCAGCCCTTGCAGGTACGTCGCATCCGTCGGGATCGTCCCGCTGCTCCCACCGCCGGGCTCCAGGATCACGGCGGCCACGTCCTGGCGACCGGCCAGGAGCGCGTCGAGGGCCGCCAGGTCGTTGGGCGGGCACAGGAGGACCTGCGCCAGCGATTCCCCCGGGATGCCGGAGGACAGGGGGACATCGTAGGGCGGCTTCACGCCTGCCAGGGCATAATCGTGCCAGCCGTGGAAATGCCCCTCGAACTTCACCACCTTCGTCTTGCCGGTGTGGGCGCGGGCCAGCCGCAGGGCGAGCTGTGTGGCCTCCGTCCCCGAGATGGTAAACCTTACCCGCTCTGCCGACGGCACGAGCCGCTGCACCAGCTCCGCCCAGCGGACCTCCAGTTCGTGGCAGGCCCCGTAGTGGGTGCCGCGGTCGAGCTGGTCGTGGACCGCCCTGAGGATCGCCGGGTGGCCATGGCCGAGAAACAGGGCGCCGTGGCCCATCCAGTAGTCGATCAGCTCCTGGCCGTCCGCCGTCCACTTGCGGGTGCCCTGGGCGCGTTCGATGTACACCGGGAAGGGCTTCATGTGGCGGATGTCGTGAGTGATGCGGCCGGCGATGGACTGCCCAGCCCGGGCAAAGAGCGCCTCGGACCGCGGGTTCGCCCGCCGGTACATCTCCCAGATCCGTCCGTGTCCCGCCTGACGTGCACCGTGTTGAGCCGCCATGACAATCCTCACGCCGTCACGAATCTCTCATCGTGCGGCCTCCCG
Organism: candidate division NC10 bacterium RIFCSPLOWO2_12_FULL_66_18; assembly: GCA_001771285.1. GTDB lineage: Bacteria > Methylomirabilota > Methylomirabilia > Methylomirabilales > 2-02-FULL-66-22 > 2-02-FULL-66-22. The sequence goes on along the minus strand of METI01000034.1, from coordinate 33,608 downwards.
GCCCGCTGCCTTCAGCACCCGAACAGCCGTCGCGAGAGGAGGCGCCGCCGCAGCTTGCGTCGGAGTTCCGCCTCTGCCGTCCGGAACTTGACCGCCTTTCGCCCGTCAATGAAGAGGACGGGGATATCCTGGCCGTATCGTTCCTCCAGGACCGGATCGGTCTCGATGTTGATTTCCGTGACCTGGAGGAAGAACTCGTCGCTCAACCGCTCGCAGAGCGCCCGCAGTTCGTCGCACAGGTGGCAGCCGGGCTTGCTGTAGAGTTCGAGTTGAAGCGGCTGGCGATTCATGGGAATGGCGGTGGGACGTTAGCACGGTGCCTTGGCCGTGTCAACGCACCCGTCGGCCTCTGGCCGGCCCCCGGCCCGTTCCAGCTTTCCGCTTGACTTGGGCCAGGCGGAGGGCTATCTAGCGGCCACGGGGCCCGAGGCGCCCGGAGGAGCTGGACACCGTGCGGCGAGTGCTGGTCCGGCACAGCGATGGGAGGGTCGAGACGGCTGCCGACGTCGGCGCCCTGGCGGAGGTGCTGCGCGACCCCGGAGCCGTCCTCTGGGTGGACGCCGAAGGCGAGCCGGCCGAGGCCCTGGAGGCCCTGGCGGCGCAATTCGAGCTCCATCCGGTCACGCTCGAGGACTTCGTCCACAGGAACCAGCGTCCCAAGATCGAGGAGTTCGACCAGTACGTCTTCCTGGCCATCCATGCCCTGCGGGCCCTCCGAGGCGACGAGCTGGAGACGGACGAGCTGCACGTCGTCCTCACGCACCACTACCTGCTCACGGTCCACGACAGGCCGCTGGATGCCGTGCAGCGGACCTTCGACCGCTGCGCGACCGACCCCCGGCCCCTCCAGAATGGAACCAGCTTCGTGCTCTACCTCCTCAGCGACGCCGTGGTGGACGGATACTTCCCGGTGCTGGACGCCCTGGGGGACGAGATCGACTCCCTGGAGGACGCCGTGGTGGAGGCCCCGGCCCGCGCCCGGATGCAGCGGATCTTCGAGGTGAAGCGGGTGGTGGTCCACCTCCGGAAGATCGTGAGTCCTCAGCGGGAGGTCTACAACGCCCTGAGCCGCCGCGACTATCCCTACATTGACGCGCGCACGGCGGTGTATTTCCGAGACGTGCATGACCACCTGGTGCGCGCCTTCGAGATCATCGATTCCTACCGGGACCTGGTGGGGAACACGCTGGAGGCCTACCTGGCATCCATCTCCAACCGGCTGGGCCAGGTGATGAAGCAGCTCACCGTGATCGCCACCATCTTCATGCCCCTCGCCTTCCTCACCGGCTTCTTCGGCATGAACTTCACCCGCATCCCCTACGACCGGCCCTGGCTTCTGGCGATGGTCCTGGCGATGATGATGGTCCTGCCGGCGGCGATGCTCTTTTTCTTCGCGCGCAGCGGCTGGCTGACGGATGACCGCCGCATCACGAGCTGGGCCCGCCTCTGGGCCTGGCTGCGCCGGCGGCGGTGATCCGCAGAGAGACGAGGGAACATTCACTGGTGGCCGATGCCAGGCTCTGGGTTGGAACATGGAAGAAACGGCAGCCGGGGAGGGTGAAGGACCTATGAGCACCGTGGCGTCTCTCATCGCGCTGAAGGAGGAGATGCTCTCCCGGACCATGCAGGTGGCGCCGCTCTGCCCCCGGGAGCAACTCATGTGGGCCCCGGCGCCGGATGCCCTCACGCTGGGACAACTCCTCCGCCACATGCACCGATCCGAGTACAACCGGATGCGATTCCTCAACGACCTCATCGACCACAAGACCTACTACGTCCTGCGCCACGGGGAAGGCGACTCGAAAGATCTCAAGGCAACGCTGGGCGCGGTCACGGACCTGGACGCGGAACTCGTGGCCCTCAAGGAGGCACACGCCTCCACCATCCGGACCCTCCAGGGAATGACCGACGCCGATCTCACGCGGCCCACCGAGTGGGGTGGGAAGAACCGGACCACCCTGGAATTCTTCATCCTCATGTTCGAACACGACGCCCACCACCGCGGCCAGGTGGCCACCTACCTCCGGATGCTGGGCGTGGAGAAACCCACGGGCAGGGATTGGCGGGGACCGGTCTATGGCCGGTGAGGGATGGGGGATCTTCCCGGAGAAGGGCGAGCCGCCCAGGGCAGTCCTGATCCTGGCGGAACAGGTCGAGGGCGACGGGGGGAGCGTCCTGGCCATCTACCGCGAGCCGGTGGGTCAGGCCTGGCAGATCTTCGCCCTGCTCCCTCTGGAGCAGGTCCAGCCCACGCCCTACCAGCGCGACCTGTCACCGACTCACGCCAAGCGCCTGCGCGAGGTCATCAAGAAGCTGGACCGGTTCATTGACCCCGTCGTGGTGGTCCGCCACGGGCCCGGGGAGTACTGGACGCCCAACGGCAACCACCGGCGGGATGCGCTCCAGAAGCTCAAGGCCAAACACATCCCGGTCATCCTCATCCCGGAGCCGGAGGTCGCCTTTCAGATCCTGGCCCTGAACACCGAGAAGGCCCACAACCTCAAGGAAAAGTCCCTGGAGGTCATCCGGATGTTCCGCGGCCTCATGGAGGCGGAGCCTCGGAAGGCCGAGGAGGACTTTGTCTTCCAGTTCGAGGAGGCCCACTTCATCACCCTCGGCCTCCTGTACGAGAAGTTCCCCCGCTTCTCGGGAAGCGTCCACGCCCCCATCTTGCGGCGGGTGGACACGTTCCTGAAGAACACCCTCCCCAAGGCCTACGAGGAGCGCGGCCACCGGGCCGGCCTGGTCGAGGCCGCCGACAAGCTCCTGACCGACGCGGTCGCCCGCCTGAAGAAGCGCGGCATCCTCCACCCGTACGTCAAGAATTTCGTCATGGCCCGCTGCAACCCCCTCACCCGCGCCCGGAAGACGATGCCCACCTTCGATCAGACCTGGGAGAAGGTCCAGACCGCCCTGGAGAAATTCGACGTGGACAAGATCCGGACCGAGGACATCGCCCGGGCGGCTGTGTTCGCCGCAGCCTGAGGGCGCGCACCGCCGTCCTGGCCGCCTCTTGATTGCCCCGCCCATCCCGTGCGTGGAAATGATTTCAGGAGGGTTCGTTGACCCGGAATGGGGTCTGGTCAGGCGCGGGGGGTGTTGGTGTCCCGAATGAGCCGAACGTGCTTGGGGGAGAGTTTTTTCGTCGTTGCGGCGACGATCTCCGCGAATTCCGGGACGGGTGATAAGGGGAGATGCGCGCTCGAATAGAGGAACCCGTACGTCAGGCTCAATCCCGGGTCCCATTCTCGCAGCTCGATCTGTCCCGGGGGAAGACAGCGCGCGACCAGGGCGTCTGCGAGGCTAATGCCGAGTCCCTTCGCCACCATCTGACACGCGGAAAGCCCAGAGGAGGTTTCCGCGCGGATCGTCAATGGCAGGTTCAGTTCGGAAAACACCTCGTCAACGCCCAGGTCGAACTGGTGGCCGGCGATCCAGGACCCCACGTCCCCCCGCGAGCGGATCTCGAGCGAATACCGGAGGCCCGGATGCGCATCCGCGAAGGCGGCGAACGCATGCGGGAGGACCGCCTGAGCCAGGAAAGGCTGCGAGACAACCCTGAGCCGGGCTTCCTTGTGGCTCCGGATGTCCTCTGCGATCCTGGCGATTTCGTCGAACCCGGAGAGGATCCGCTTGACCTCGTTAACTCATTTGACACATGAGAGGGTGTTTTGATACCCTCCGGGACACTACCGGGCGCAATGCCCGTCGAGCAGACAATGAGGGCACCGCAGTGAACGACGCCTCGAAAGCATCGGCCCGGCAGATCTCGCATCCAGGCCCCCGCGAGACTGCCGATTTCGCCTCGATCCAGACGCTGTTTCCCATCAAGAAGACGCGGTGCTACCTCAACAACGCGTCCATCGGCCCCCTCTGCCTGCCGGTGATCGCGGCGATCGACTCCTTCCTCGCGGACGTCCGGGACAACGGCCGGAACAACTATCCCACATGGTGCACGGTCGCCGACACCGAGGTGAAGGAGCGCCTGGCCCGCCTGATCGGCGCCCAGAAATCGGAGATCGCCTTCGTCAAGAACACCACCGAGGGATTGGTCACGGTCGCCAACGGCTTGCCCTGGCGCGCGGGCGACAACGTCATCATCGCCGACATCGAGTATCCCTCGAACGTCTACTGCTGGATGAAGCTCAAGAGTCGGGGCGTCGAGCTGCGGTGGGCGCGAAACCGGAACGGCCGGATCGTCGTCGACGACATCGCCGCGCTCATGGACAGCCGCACGCGACTGGTTTCGCTGAGCGCCGTCCAGTTCAGCAACGGCTATCGCCAGGACCTCGCGCTGACCGGCGACCTGTGCCGGAGTCGGGGAGTCCTGCTCAATCTTGACGCCATCCAGTGGGTCGGGGCGCTGCACATGGACGTCTCCCACTATCATGTGGATTTCCTGTCGGCCGGGGGGCACAAGTGGATCCTGGGCCCCATCGGCACGGGCTTCTTCTACTGCCGCGCGGCTGCCATGGACCTCCTGGATCCGCCGAACGTCGGCTATCACAGCGTCGGGAAGCACGAGGATCACATGGACTACGAGCTCGTGTACCGGCCCGACGCCGGCCGGTTCGAGGAGGCCCTGGTGAACTTCCCGGGCATCTGGGGCCTGGATGCCGCCGTCCAGAACCTCCTGACCCTGGGGACCCGCGAGATCGAAAAGCGGATCCGGATGCTCACCGACCTGGCCATGGATGGCCTGCTCAAGCGTGGATACGAGATCGTCAGCCCCCAGGGGGACGGCGAGCGCTCGGGCATCCTGTCCTTCAGGCACCCGAGCATCCCGGCGGAGGCTATCGCCCCCAGGCTGGCCGACGCATCAGTGGATTTGGCGGTCCGTGGCGGCGCGCTGCGGATCTCTCCGTCCTTCTACAACGACGAGGACGAGATCGAGCGCTTTCTGGAGGCTCTGCCGAAGAGCTGACCGGAAGCGGGAAAGGGGAGGGTCGGACGATGAAGAGACTGCTTGCTCTCCTGGCACTGGTTTCCAGCCTTGTGTTCGCCCTAGCGGTTCCACGATCCGACGCCGGCCAACCCATGTCCGGCGGCACCTTGCGATACGGCATGGTGACGGAAGTGTCGAGCCTGGACCCCCACGTCTACGTGGGAAGCTCCTGGAAGGTGCTCAACGCGGCCTTCTATGACACCCTGCTCGCCTTCAACCAGGACGCCCGGCTGGTCCCGGCGCTCGCCGAAAGCTGGGACACCTCGGACGCCAAGACCTACGTCCTGAAGCTGCGCAAGGGCGTGCGCTTCCATGGCGGCGAGCCCTTCACCGCCCGGGACGTGAAATATTCGCTCGAGCGAGTCATGGACCCCAAGACGGGCGCGACCCTCCGGGAAAACCTGCTCGGCACGAAGGTCACCGTGGTTGACGACTTCACCATCAGATTGGAGCGGCCCACCCCGGACGCGACCCTGCTCAACGTGCTCGCCATGCCGGAGGTCGCCATCCTCTCCAGCGAGTGGATGAAGTCCGACCCGAACGTCAAGGTCAAGGCCAACGGCACCGGGCCGTTCATCCTGAAGGACTACGAGCCGGGGGTGCGCGCCGTCGCCGAGAAGAATCCCAACTACTTCCGGAAGGGGCAGCCCCTCCTCGACCGGCTCGAGTTCCGCATGATCAAGAACGACGACGCCCGCGTGAACGCCCTGCGCACGGCCGCCGTGGACATGATCGAGTTCGTTCCGTGGAAGGACATTGACAACCTCAAGCGGCAGTCCGGCATCAGGGTCGAGGCCTCGGGCGGCGCCTTCATGAACCTCTGGATCAACACGAAGAAGAAACCGCTCGACGACCCGCGGGTGCGGCGCGCCCTCGCCTTTGCCGTTGACCGGGAGGCCATCTCCAAGGCGGCATTCTTCGGACACGGCTCGCCGCTGTATGGCCCGCCGACGAGTCCCGATTCCCCCTATTTCAACAAGGACCTGGCCAACGCGTTCTCCTACGATCCCCAGAAGGCCAAGGCCTTGTTGAAGGAGGCCGGGGTCCCCGAAGGGCAGGAGCTTGAGCTCCTCGTCTTCCAGGGCCTCGGCATCTACACCAGCACGGCCCAGATCGTCCAGGCCAACCTGATGCAAGTGGGGATCAACGCGCGGATCAAGCTGGTGGAATGGGCGAACGTCGTGGAGAGCAAGAACAAGGGCGCCTACGACTTCATGGTGTACGGCGTCAACGTGAAGCTCCCGGACCCCGACGTGTATGCCTATTACTTCGGCGCCGACTCCTCCTACTGGGCGAGCCCCATCGGCTTCCGGGACGAGACGATCGAGACCCTCGTGAAGAAGGGGCGCGCCCTCACCGACACCGACGCCCGCAAGAAGGTGTATGCCGAGCTGGAGCGCCGGGTGATCGAGGTCAGCCCCTGGGTCTTCATCAACTGGCGCGACCAGGCCCAGGCCTACCGGGACAGCGTCCAGGGCTACAAGCAGCTCGGCGGCGCCCTGAGCGAGAGCGGCCCTGGGATTGCCTTGCCCGTGATGTGGATCAAGCGATAAGCGATCGAGCGTGCTCGCGGCAGGAGGGGCCCCCCCCTCCTCCCGCCCCACCGCATCCTGCTGGCCTCCCGCCGGGGCGCACCCTGGTTATCGCCCGATGCTGATGTTCCTCTGCCGGCGGCTCACGGCGGCGGCGATCATGGTCGCCATCGCCAGCACCCTCGTCTTCTTCCTGATCCACCTCCTCCCGGGCGACCCCATCCTCCTCCTCCTGGGCGAGCAAGGGGCGAGCAACCCCGAGGTCGTGGGTCGCCTCCGTCAGAAGCTGAATCTCGACGCCCCCCTCCCCACCCAGTACGTCCGCTGGGTCGGCAGGATCGTTCGGGGCGATCTGGGCGAGTCCTTCCAGACGGGCCTGCCGGTTGCGCAGGAAGTCGCCAGGCGCATCCCGCGCAGCCTCGAATTGATCGTCGCCGGACTTGTCTTCGCCGTCGCGGTGGGCATCCCGCTGGGCATCCTCGGTGCCCGGAGGCCGAATGCCCTGGCTGGCTGGCTTTCCTCTGCGATTGCGGTCGTCGGCTTCTCCTCGCCGAGCTTCGTGACCGGGATACTTCTCATCATCGGCTTCAGCCTCTGGCTACCGCTCCTGCCCTCCTCCGGCTATGTCCCGCCGCTGGAGAATCCTGTCCAGCATCTGCGTCACGCGATCCTGCCGTCGCTCACCATCGGGACGAACTTCATGGGCGTGGTCACCCGGATGACCCGCGCCAGCGTGATGGATGTTCTCGTCAAGGATTTTGTGCGCACCGCGCGTGCCAAGGGACTGTCGGACCGGCTCGCCACGTATCGCCATGCCCTGCCGAACTCGCTCATTCCCGTGATCGCCATTCTCGGGGTACGCGCGGGGAATCTCCTCGGGGGGATGGTCATCATCGAGGCGTTATTCGACTGGCCCGGCCTGAGTTCGCTCCTGGTGCGAGCCTGCTTCGACCGCGACTACCTGATGATCCAGGGCGCCCTCCTCGCGATCTTCGTGATTTTCGTTCTGTTCAGCCTCCTCGTGGACCTATGCCAGGGCCTGATCGATCCACAACTCCGTCACGCCTGAGGGCCCTGAGCCCAGGGCAGCCAGCGCGATGCCCGTGCGATTGTTGAAGAGACATTTCCGGCTGTTCCTGGCGGGGCCAATCCTCATCCTGCTGCTGGCCACGGCCGTGCTTGCCAACCTCCTCGCACCCTACGATCCGCTTGGCATAGACGCCGGGAATATCCTCCAGTCGCCGTCCAGCACACATCTCCTTGGCACCGATGAATTGGGCAGGGACATTCTCAGCCGCCTCATCTTCGGCGCGCGCGTCTCGCTGAGCGTGGCAGCCGCGGCGGTGGTGATCGCGTCCCTCCTGGGCGTGGCGGTCGGGATCCTCTCGAGCTACGCCGGGGGCCACATCGAGAACCTGACCATGCGGTCCATTGACATCTTCGTCTGCCTCCCGGAGATCTTCGTGGCCATCGTCGTCATGGCCTTCATGGAAAACAGCTTGAGGACACTCGTCCTGACGATCGGGCTGCTGTATTTCCCGCAGTTTGCCAGGGTGGCCTACAGCGTGGCGGCGTCGCTGAAAAGGAAGGAATACGTCGTTGCGGCGGTGTCGCTGGGGGCCAGCCCGCTCCACGTCATTGGACGCGCGATCCTGCCAAACATGGCGTCCGTGATCGTCGTCCAGATCTCGTTCACGCTCTCATTTGCGATGCTGCTGGAGGCGGGGCTGAGTTTCCTGGGCCTGGGGCTGATGCCGCCGGCCCCCTCGTGGGGCCAGATGGTGGGGACCCTGAAAGACTATCTCTTCACGAACGCCTGGCCGGTGGTCTTTCCGGCCCTTGCCCTCTTCCTCTCCATCTTCGCCATCAACACGCTCGGGGACTGGCTCCAGGACCACCTCAATCCCGAAATGCCCCGCTGAGCATTGCTCTCGCCTCAGAGCAACCGGTCCGGGACCTGCACGGCAACCACTTCCCCCCGCGCGCAGATCTCTCCATTCGTACTCAGGGTGGCCGCCACCACGACCTTGCGACCCTTGATCTCCTTGACGCGACCCCGAATATGCACCGGGACTCCGAGCGGCGTCGGTCGCAGGTAATCCACATGCAAGGCTGCCGTGAGAAAATGTAACCCCGGTTCCGAGTCCATGGGGCGCCCCACTGCCCGGTAGGCTGCGGCAGCCGCCGTTGAGGTGCCGTGGCAATCAATGAGGGAGGCGATCAATCCGCCGTAGACGTAGCCCGGAATCGCGATGTGGTAGGGCTTCGTTTGGAATACGGTGATGGTTTCCTCCCCGTCCCAGAAGGTCTTGATCTGCAAGCCGTCCTCATTCAGCCGCCCACAACCATAACAATGGCTCAGGTGATCCGGGTAGTAGTCCTGAAACGCCTTCACGGTCATCGCACATGCTCCCCTGAGGTCCTCACCTCCCAGATCATGGACGTGGGAAAGGTATCGGAGACCAACTCGGGCTGACCCTATTGATTCAGAGATCACATCCGCCGGCCTGCCGCCGCGACATATGGGCGCAGGCCCTTCATGAGCCGCGCGAACTCCCTGGGGTCGAGCGACTGGTGGCCGTCGGACAGGGCTTCCTTGGGATTGTGGTGCACCTCAACCAGGAGGCCATCCGCACCGCAGGCCACGGCCGCCTTGGCCATGGGGATCACATACTCACGGACGCCCGTGCCATGCGACGGATCCACGATGACGGGCAGGTGGCTGTGCTGCTTGATATGAGGGATGGCATTCAGATCCAGCGTGTAGCGTGTGGCCGTCTCGAAGGTTCGGATGCCCCGCTCGCACAGGATCACGCTGGGATTCCCTTCGGAGAGGATGTACTCGGCGGCCAGGAGGAGGTCTTCGACGGATGCGGCCATGCCCCGCTTGAGGATGACGGGTTTCCGGCTCTGCCCCACCGCTTTCAGGAGGCGGAAATTCTGCATGTTCCGCGCCCCGACTTGGAAGGCCGAGGCATACCGTTCGACGGCGGTGACATCTGCGACCTCAACCACCTCCGTGACAGCCGGCATCTGCAATGTGCGCGAAACCTCGTGGAGGATCTGCAGGCCCTCCAGTCCCAACCCCTGGAAGCTGTACGGACTCGTCCGGGGTTTGTACGCCCCACCGCGCAGGCACCTGGCCCCGGCCCGCTTCACCGCCTGCGCCGTGAGGAGCATCTGGCGGGAGTCTTCCACGGCACAGGGGCCGGCAATCACGGTGAAATGCCGTCCGCCCACAGGCACCCCATCGATCCTGACGACTGTGTCCCTGGGGTGGATCTCCCGACTGACCAGCTTGTATGGAGTGAGCACCGGCGACAGGCGTTCCACCAGCGGGTGATTCTCGATGTGGAGCTTCCCCAGAATGCGCTCATCGCCGATCGCCCCGAGGACGGTGCGCTCTGTTCCGGGCAGGTAGAGGGGCTTCAGGCCCACCGCGGCGATCTGCCGGATGATTTCATCCGCGTCCTTCTTGGTTGCCCCCGGCTTGAGAATGATGATCACGCGTGCCTCGTTTTCTCCCCGACGGTACTGGTCCAGTCACGCCCCTGGGGCGACCTCCACCCGGCGATCGCTCGGCTCCCCTGCGTTGCAGAAGGTGCGGGCGCACCCGACTTCGATGGTCCCGAGGTCGGCATCAGGCGCCCAGGCGAGCCCCGGTCATCTCCTTCACCAGTTCCCCGACAAAGTGCTTGGCGTCGCCGAAGAGCATCATCGTCTTCTCCATGTAGTACAGCTCGTTGTCGATGCCGGCGAAGCCCGGGCTCATGCTCCGCTTGATCACCATGACCGTTCGGGCTTTGTCCACATCCAGGATCGGCATGCCGTAGATCGGGCTGGCCTTGTCGTGGCGGGCCGCCGGGTTCGTGACGTCGTTGGCCCCGATCACCAGGGATACGTCGGCCCGTGGGAACTCGGGGTTGATCTCCTCCATCTCGACGAGCCGGTCGTAGGGGATGTCGGCCTCCGCCAGGAGGACGTTCATGTGGCCCGGCATCCGGCCCGCCACGGGGTGGATGGCGAACTTCACGTCCACTCCCCGCCGGGTGAGCGCGTCGTACAGCTCCCGGACCTTGTGCTGGGCCTGCGCCACGGCCATGCCGTACCCGGGGATGATGATCACCGAGCTGGCGGCCTCCAGGATCGCCGCGGCATCCTCGGCGGTGGCGCTCCGGGCGCTGCGCTGCTCGACTGCCCCGGCCGCTACCCGCACCTGCCCGAAGCCCCCGAACAGGACATTGGTGAAGGATCGGTTCATGGCGCGACACATGATCACCGACAGGATGAACCCGGACGAGCCGTCGAGCGCCCCGGCCACGATCAGGAGGTTGTTGTCGAGCAGGAAACCCATGGCCGCCGCGGACAGCCCCGCGTAGGAGTTGAGCAAGGCGATGACCGTCGGCATGTCGGCGCCGCCGATGGGAATGAGGAGCAGGACCCCGAACAGGAGCGACAGCCCCGCGACCACCGGAAAGAGTGCGCTGCTGCCGGGGTTCCTCACGAGGTAGACTGCGCAGCCAACGGCAGCAGCCAGCAGCGACAGATTGACGGCGTTCTGGCCCGGGTAGACGATCGGGCGGCTGGGCACCAGGTCCTGCAGCTTCCCGAAAGCCATCAGGCTGCCCGTAAACGTCAGGAAGCCGAGGATCACCTCCACGCTCAGAACGGCCATGGTGAACGTGCTCAGCTCCCCGCTGCGCAGGTAGTACTCGGACGTCCCCACCAGCGCCGCGGCCAGCGCGCCGAAGGCATGAGACAGCGCGGTCCGCTGCGGGACGTGGGTCATGGGCATGAACACGGCCAGGGGCAGCCCGATGGCAGAGCCCAGGACGAAGCCCACCAGGATCCACTGGTAGCTCACGATCTCCGTGTGCAGCAGGGTCCCCACGATTGCCAGCGCCATGCCCAGCTCGCCCACCCGCACGCCGCGCCGGGCCGTGGTGGGATGGCCCAGCCACTTGAGCGAGAGGATGAAGAGCGCCGCCGCCGCGACGTAGGTGAACTGGATGACGTAGGTCGTCATCACTGGCGGGGCTCCCGCTTCTTGAACATCTTGAGCATGCGGTCCGTGATGACGAAGCCGCCGACCACGTTCGCCATGGAGCAGACCACCGCGATGGTTCCCAGGATCACGCTGAGCTGGCTCTTTTCCGCGCCGGTAATGACGATGGAGCCAACCAGCGAGATGGCCGAGATGGCGTTGGTGAGCGACATGAGGGGCGTGTGGAGCAGCGGGCTCACCCGCCGGATGACCTCAAAGCCCACAAAGGTCGCCAGCAAGAAGACGAACAGCGCACTCTCCAGGTTAGACGGCATCCGACGAGCCTCCTCTTTTCACCGGTTCCGACATGCCCAGCGATGCCCTCTGCGGGGCGCTCGCCGCGAGGGGTGGCAGCCCCAGGGCCTGGCGCACGCGCGGGTGCACCACCTCGCCGCCCCGGGTCAGAAGGGTCTCCCGCGTGATCTCGTCGTCCAGATTCACCTGGGGGAGGCCCGACTGCATGAGGTGGAGGAAGAACGCGGTGATGTTCCGTGCGTACATCTGGCTGGCGTGATAGGGCACACTGCCCGCCAGGTTCACCTCGCCGATGATGGTCACGCCGTGCTCCACCACGGTCGCGTAGGCGCGCGTCAGTTCGCAGTTCCCGCCTCGCTCGCCGGCGAGATCCACGATCACGGAGCCCGGCCTCATGCTGGCGACCATGTCGGCGGTGATGAGGACCGGCGCCTTCCTGCCGGGAACCATCGCCGTCGTGATCACCACGTCGCTCTCGGCAACCACCCGCGCCAGGAGTTCCCGCTGGCGCCCGTAGAAGGACTCGTCCTGCGCCTTCGCGTAGCCTCCCGTATCCTGAGCGTCGGCCGCCTCCAGGGGAAGCTCGACGAAGCGGGCCCCCAGGCTCCGGACCTCCTCCTTCGTCGCAGGCCGGATGTCATAGGCCGACACCACGGCGCCCAGGCGCCGGGCCGTCGCGATGGCCTGGAGCCCCGCCACGCCTGCACCCACGATCAGCACCCGCGCCGGGGTCACGGTCCCCGCGGCTGTCATGAGCATCGGGAACATCCGGGGCAAGATGCTTGCGGCGTGCAGGACGGCCTTGTAGCCTGCCACGGTGGCCATGGAGGAGAGGGCGTCCATGCTCTGGGCCCGGGTGATGCGCGGCACGAACTCCACGGCGAAGCCCATTGCGCCCGTGTTGGCGGTCTCCTGAACGGTCTCGGGTGAGCCCAGTGGCCGGAAGAAACCGATGAGGACCTGGTCCCGCCTGAGGAGCGGAAGGTCGGCGCGGCCTGTCCTGTCGTTGGCGCCGTGGGCCAGAACCTGGAACACGGCGTCCGCCGAAGCGAAGAGCTCGGCGCGCGAGGAGACGATCCGAGCCCCCTTCTCGACGTAGGCCGCATCGGGGTAGTGGGCGGCATTGCCCGCTCCCGCTTCCACCACGAGTTCGCAGCCGGCTTTCACGAGGCTGGGGAGGACCGCGGGCGCCAGGGCGACGCGCTGCTCCCCCGGAAAGCTCTCCTTCGGGACGCCGATGATCATGATGTCATCCTTCCCCTAGCGGAGGGGCCGGAGGAGGGGACCCGTCTCTACTGGCCTCTCGACCACGCCGGATCATTCCCGAGATACAGGCGCCCCGCCCTCCACGGGGGAGGCGGGGCGCTGGAAGGGGCACAAGACTCAGGACAGACGAGCTACGCCCCCGGCGGCCGCCAGCGGAGATTGGGCTGGCGGGCGGCCCTGGTCTCGTCCATGCGGCTGACCCGCGGGTTGTGGGGGGCGGCCCGGACCACGTCGCCACCCTCCTTCGCCTCCTTGGCGATGGCCTTCATGGCGGCGATGAACTGGTCCAGGGTCTCCTTGCTCTCGGTCTCGGTGGGCTCGATCATCAGGGCCCCGTGGACGATGAGGGGGAAGTAGATGGTGGGCGGATGGAAGCCGTAGTCCATGAGGCGCTTGGCGATGTCCAGCGTCTTGACGTTGTCGGGCACCTGGAAGCCGTCGTCGAAGACGCATTCGTGCATGCAGAAGCGATCGTAGGGCAGGTGATAGGTCCCCTTGAGCCGGCTGAGGATGTAGTTGGCGTTGATCACCGCCACCTCGGCGGCGCGGCGCAGGCCGGTCGGCCCCAGGGTCCGGATGTAGGTGTAGGCGCGGACCAGGACGCCGAAACTGCCGAAGAAGCTCCGGACCTTGCCGATGGACTTGGGGAGCTTGTAATTGAGCGTGAATGCCTTCCCCTTCTTCTCCACCGTGGGAACCGGCATGAAGGGGGCCAGGTGCCGCTTCATGGCCACCGGTCCTGCCCCCGGCCCGCCGCCCCCGTGCGGCGTGGAGAACGTCTTGTGGACGTTGAGCTGGATGACGTCGATGCCCATGTCGCCGGGCCGGGCGATGCCGACGAAGGCGTTCAGGTTCGCCCCGTCACAGTAGACCTGCCCGCCCTTCCCGTGGACGATCTTGGCGATCTCGAGGATGTGGTCCTCGAAGATCCCCAGCGTGTTCGGGTTCGTCACCATGATCCCGGCGACCTCGTCGTCCATGACCTCGGCCACGGCCTGGGGCTCCACCACGCCGCGCGGCCCGGACTTCACCGGAACTATCTGGTAGCCGCACACAGCCGAGCTGGCCGGGTTCGTCCCGTGGGCCGAATCCGGGATGAGGATCTTCTTTCGGGGGTTGCCCCTGGACATGTGGTAGGCCCGGATCAGCATGATCCCCGTGAGCTCCCCGTGGGCACCGGCCGACGGCTGCAGGCTCACCCGATCCATGCCGCAGATCTCGGCCAGGTACTGCTCCAGCTCCCAGAGAAGCTGCAGGGCGCCCTGGCTCACCGCCTCGGGCTGGTACGGGTGGGCCCGGGCAAAACCGGGTAGGCGCGCCATGTCCTCGTTCAGGCGCGGGTTGTACTTCATGGTGCAGGAGCCCAGGGGATAGAAGCCCAGGTCGATCCCGTAGTTCCACTGGGACATGCGGGTGAAGTGGCGGACGACGTCCACCTCGCTCACCTCGGGGAAGCCGGGGATGTCATCGCGGAGCAGTTTCTTCGGGATCAGCCGGTCCGGCTTCACCTCGCGCACGTCGGAGGTCGGCAGCGAGTAGCCCACGCGACCGGGGGATCCCTGCTCGAAGATCAGGGGCTCGTTGAAGACCAGCCCGCGGGTTCCAACAGTCTCACCACTCATCGCCCACCTCCCATGGCCCTTGCCAGCGCCTCGACCTCCTCGCGGGAGTGCTGTTCCGTCACGCACACCAGGAGGCAGTCCTTCAACTCGGGATAGAACTGGCCCAGATCCAGTCCGCCGATGATCTGCTTCCGGAGCAGCCCCTTCAAGAGGTCGGCCGGCTTTCGCTTCACCTGCACGACGAACTCGTTGAAGGTGGGGCCGGAGAACCTGAGGCGACACCCCCGCACCCTGGCCAGTCGCTCCTTGGCGAAGGCCGCCTTGCGCAGGTTCTGCAGCGCCACCTCTCGCAGGCCGTTCTTCCCCAGGGTCTCCATGTAGATCGTGGCGATGAGAGCGATCAGCGCCTCGCTGGTGCAGATGTTGCTGGTGGCCTTCTCGCGCCGGATGTGCTGCTCGCGCGTGGCCAGGGTGAGGACGTATCCGGTCCGCCCCTCGCGGTCCAGGGTGGCGCCCACCAGGCGGCCGGGCATCTGGCGCATGTACTTCTCCTGGGTGGCGAAGACGCCCAGGTACGGCCCGCCGAAACTCATGGGCACCCCCAGCGCCTGGCCCTCGCCCGCCACGATGTCGGCGCCGCACTCCCCCGGCGGCCTGAGGAGGCCCAGCGACACCGGCTCGGGCACGGCCACCACCAGGAGGGCGCCCACGGCATGGGCGGCCCCGGCCAACTCCGCCAAGTCCTCCACCGCGCCGAAGAAGTTCGGGTTCTGCACCACCAGGCACGCCGACTTCTCGCTGAGGGCCGCCTTGGCGGCCCGGAGGTCGGCCGTCCCGGCCGGCGTGAAGCCCACCTCGAGGAAGGTGAGGTCGATCTGCTGCGCATAGGTGCGGGTGACCTGGCGGTACTCGGGATGGACGCTCCGCATCACGACCACCTCGTTCCGCCCGGTGACCCGGTGGGCCATCAGGATCGCCTCGGCCGTGGCGGAGGCCCCCTCGTACATGGAGGCGTTGCTGACCTCCATCCCGGTGAGCTGGCAGATCAAGCTCTGGTACTCGTACATGACCTGGAGGGTGCCCTGAGAAATCTCCGGCTGGTAGGGCGTGTAGGCCGTCAGGAATTCACCGCGGGAGATCAGGTGCCCGATGATGGCTGGGCTGAAGTGGTTGTAGCATCCGGCCCCCAGGAACGTGCTGTAGCGGTCGGCGTCGGCGTTCTTCGCCGCCAGGCCTCGGATGTGCCTGGTCAGGTCCGCCTCGGAGAGCGCCGGCGGGATCCGCAGGGGCCGCTTCAGGCGGACGGCCGCCGGGATGTCGGCGAAGAGGGCCTCCACCGATCGCACCCCGATGGCGTCCAGCATCTGCCGGCAGTCGGCGTCGGTGTTGGGGATGTACCGCATCAGTGGCCTCCTTCTGCCGCCAGGTACGCCTCGTACGCCTTGGCGTCCATGAGCTTGTTCAGCTCCTTCGGGTCGGCCACCTTCACCAGGATCATCCAGCCGGTCCCGTAGCAGTCCTGGTTCACCAGCTCGGGCTTGCCCTCCAGGGTGGTGTTGGCCTCCACCACCTCGCCGCTGGCCGGACAGTAGAGGTCGGACACCGCCTTCACCGACTCCACCACGCCGAAGGTCTCCATCTGCTTCAGGCGACGCCCCACCTTGGGCAGCTCGACGAAGACCACGTCGCCCAGGGCGCTCTGCGCGTGGTGGGTGATCCCGACCCGACCCTTGCCCCCCTCCACCCGGATCCACTCGTGTTCCTTCGTGTACTTCAGGTCGGCTGGATACATGAAGATTCCTCCCTCCTCCAACAACAGCGTTCGAGCGTTCGGCTGTTCGGCGGTTCGGCTGTTCAGGACGATAGGAACAGGCAAACCACCCGGATCCATCCTACCTCGGTAGATGTCCGCCACCGTGACGTGGCTAGCCCGATCCCGCGAGCCCCCTCACCCTACCCTCTCCCACGCGGGGCATATGCGCTAACTTAGAAGTCTTTCTCCTGTTATCCCCCCTTTATCAAAGGGGGGCTTAAGTTAGCGCATATGCCCACGCGGGGAGAGGGGCTCCTCAACGTCCCACATCCAAGTGCATTTGTGCTACCGCTTCCGCTTGTAGAACGGCGTCTGGACGATGCGAGCGGGGACGGGATTGTCCCGGACCAGGACGTCCAGCTCGGTGCCGACGGCGGAATGCTCCGCCGCCACGTAGCCCAGGCCGATATTCTTGTTCAGCCAGGGGGCGGGCCCGCCGCTGGTCACCTCGCCGATCGGCTGCCCGTTCTTCACGATCTTGTAGTGCGAGCGTCCGATTCCCCGCCCGACCATCTCGAACCCGACCAGCTTGCGGGTGACCCCCTGGGCCTTCTGCTTGGCCAGGGGGGCCTTGCCGATGAACTCCCCCTTCTCCAGCTTCAGGATCCAGCCCAGGTCCGCCTCCAGCACCGAGTGGCGGTCGTCGATGTCGTTGCCGTACAGGGCCATCTTGGCCTCGAGCCGCAGCGTGTCGCGGGCCCCCAGGCCGCACGGGAGAAGGCCGAACGGTTTGCCCGCCTCCAGCAGGGCGTTCCACAGGGCCGCCGCGTGCTGCGGCGGGAGGTACACCTCGAACCCATCCTCGCCCGTGTAGCCCGTCCGCGAGACGATCGCGTCCTGCCCTACCACCTTGCCCCGCGCGAACCAGTAGTACGTGATGGCATGCAGATCCAGCGGGGTGAGTTTCTGCAGGATCTCCACCGCCTTGGGGCCCTGGACGGCGATGAGGGCGGTCTCGTCGCTCTGGTTCCGGATCTCCACGTTGCCCTTCGTGTGATCCCGCATCCAGGCGAAGTCCTTGTCGATGTTCGAGGCATTCACCGTCACCATGTAGTGGTCGGCGGCGAATTTGTACACCGTGAGGTCGTCCACGAACGTCCCGGCCTCCGTGGTGAGGACCGAGTATTGCACCTGGCCCACCTGCAGCCGCGAGGCGTCATTGCTGGTCAGCCGCTGCACGGCATCCAGCGCGGCCGGCCCGCGGAACTCGACCTCCCCCATGTGGGAGACGTCGAAGATCCCGGCGGCGCCCCGGACGGCTTTGTGCTCGTCCAGGATGCCGCGGTACTGGACCGGCATGTCCCAGCCGCCGAAGGGGACCATCTTGGCACCCATCTGGCGGTGGACGGCGTTCAGCGGCGTCTGCTTCAGGGGGCCTTCAGGGGCGGACATGGCGCTCCTCCTGGGTGTCAGGGGCGAACGGGAACAGGGCGACGCGGCGCATGAGACGGACGAGAGGGACGGGGAAGCACACAGCACCGGCAAACCGGCGCCCGGGGCATCGGGGCGGGACCAGGGGCGACCCCGTAGACACGGGGGGCATCGTACCGGGGCCAGAGCGCGCCGACATGAACGGGCTCGATCTGTAGGTTGGGAAAACAGAACCGGGACGGGAAGCGGGGCCGATTCTTCAATGACCCTGGGTCTTTGTCAAGGGAAAAGATGGGCGCATCGGGAGCCTTCGCGAGGTCTTTCGGCTACTCGCCCCCGATGATCGAGATGAGCAGTCGTTCCATGAGCAGATCCTCGGGGGACCCTGAACTCTTCAGGGCGAGGTCGGTCTCGTGAATCGCCGTGAGCGCCCGCACCAGCTCGGACAGGGAGTACCGGGTGGCCCCCTTGAGCAGATTGAACGCCCGGAAGGGATGCATCTCCAGCAGCTTCGCCGCCGACCCGTCGTCCCCCTCCACCTTTTTTTGCAGGCGGGGGAGGACGCGGGACTGGAACGTCCCGTAGGCCATGCCGGGATCCAGAGCGCCCTCGAGCTTCTGCTCCAGCGCGCCGCGAGCGAAGATCAGGGTCCGGATCTCGCTGGCAATCCTCCCGAGGGTCGGGGGAATCTGCTCCCGTTGGGCCAGGAGGCCTCTGAGGGCCCGCAGGGCTCTCCCGGCATCCCGGTCGCAGAGCGCATTCGTCATGTCGAAGATGCCGGAGTCCCGGGAGTTGCTGAGCACTTCCATCACGTCAGCCGGGGTGATCGCCGGACGGGTCCCGACGTACAGGAGGATCTTCTCCACCTCCGATTCCAGTGCCCGCATGCTGAACCCGGTGCGTTCGACGACGCTGGTGATCGCATCCCCGGCGATGGTCTTGCCCGCGGCCGCCACCATCTCCCGGATCTTCTCCCGGGCCCTGTCGGGGTTCATCTGGGTCTCCCCCGTCCTCCCGGTCCGGACACCGCAGTCAATGACGACTCCGGCGGCGCTGATCCTCTTGAAGAGCGCCCGCCGCTGGTCCACCACCTCGGCGGTCAGGACCAGCGAGGCGTTTCCCGGGATGCCCCGCTGGATCGCGTCCTCGTAGATGCCGGCCAGGCCAGCGCCCGTCGCCTCCGGGATCGCCGCCCCGTCCGCGACGGCGCGGCCCGCGATCTCCCGGAGCCACGGCTCCGCCTCGGGGTTCTCCTCCATCCCGAGGACCCGCTCCCACTCGGGATCCGATAGCTCTCCCCGGCCCGCCCGCTCCAAGAAGCCCTCGCCCTCGCCTGCCGCCCCCACGGCCTGGAGGAACAAGCGCAGCGCCCGTTCGGCGTCCCCAGCCTGCCACGCCTGAAGGCTCTTCTTGGTGAGGTCGCCAAGATTCTGCTTCGAGACGAAGGCCTTGCTGTCGTGCACCACGACCACCTTGCTCCCCCCCAGGAGGGGAAGCGTTCTCAGCCGCACGGGCAGGTTGGCGAGATCCCGATCCTCCGTGATCACCTCGACGTTGAGGGTCTGCTGCTCGGGCGGGACCAGCGCATCCACGATGGCCTTCGCCCCGTCCTTCGACAGGAGCTCGTCCCCGTGGAGAAGGTAGACGGGGTGCCGGGTTCCCCGCGTGATCTCCGACACCACCTTCTGGATCGTCTCCGCCATTCCCGCCATGTCCTGTCACCGCCCTGCAGGAGAGGGAGAATTCCGGCGCGGCCGATCGGGGGAAGGGGCCGTCGCCAGGATCTCCAGGATTCCCCCGCCGAAGGTCTCGGCGCGCCAGCGCCGGAGGCCCTCGATCTTCCCCAGCGCCTCGCGGCCCGCGGGGACCTGCTCCGCCAGGTGCTCGATGAGACGGCGCGGCAGGAGCAATCCGGGATCCAGGCCGAGCCGCTCGGCTGTGGCCGCCCGCCACCGCGTCAGCGTCTCCATGCGCCGCTGCACGGCCGCCGGGATCCGGGGTTTCTTCGGCCGGGGAACCGTGGGAAGGTCCGACTCCGGAATGGCGTCGACGCGGGCGATGGCGGCGAGCAGGCCGTCCCCGTATCGCTGCACCACCTTGGGCGAACAGCCCGGGATTCGCTGCAGGCCTTCGCGCGTCCGCGGCCGCTCGGCCGCCAGGGCGAGCAGCGATTCGTTGCCCAGCACCTTGAACGGCGGCCGCCCCCCCTCCCACGCCCAGGCCTCGCGCGCGGTGAACAGTTCGCGCAGGACGGCCAGCCCCCTGCCGTCAAGGTCCTTGGCCCCCTTCACGTGAACGGAGTCGTTCGGATCGAAGACCCGCTGGGCCGCCGGGATCGCGGCCAGGGCCTGGCACTCCTCCTCCACCCAGGCCTCGCGACCCTGTATCCGCAGTTCCACCAGCAGTTGCTCGCGGAGGAGGATCAGGTGCCGGACGTCCTCGGCCGCGTAGGACTCCTGCTCCGGGGTGAGCGGGCGCTTGGCCCAGTCGTCCTTCTGGCGCGACCGGCCGGGTGCGATCCCGAAGAACCGTTCCAGCAGGGAGGCCAGGCCGAGCGCCGGCAGTCCCAGGAACTGGGCCGCAACCATCGTATCGAAGATGCCGGCGAACGCGAAGTCGAAGTCCCGCTTCATCGAGGAGAGGTCGTAGGAGGCGCCGTGAAAGACCTTGACCACGGCGGGATCGGCGACAAGCGGCGCCAGGGCCGACAGGTCCCGCACGGCCAGGGGATCCACCAGGCTGACGGTTCCCCGCAGGTCGGCCACCTGCACCAGGCACACCTTTTCCGGGAAGCTGTGCAGGCTGTCGGATTCCGTATCCAGCGCGACGATCCGTCCCCCCGCCAGGGCGGCGGCCAACGCCCGGAGTTCCTCGGGGGTCCGGACCCACTGGGGTGCTGGAGCGGGGGGCTGGTTGGATCGACGGCTGTCGGGCATCGAAGACGGCGCCGGGCCTGGCCCGCCCGGCAACGGAGTCAGAGAGCCGGAGGACTACTTGATGGCAAGCTTCCCCCGCGCGTCCAGGGGACCCAGCCACGCGAGGCCAGTGCATCCGTACGAGTAAATACCCGAGCGATCGGCAAGCACGGGGATGGAAATCTCGGTGCCCGCCGGGACAGTCTTGCGAACCGCTAGGTCGGGGATCTGGAACACGTGCTGCTTCCCCACACTGGCCACATGGAACGTGATCAAGAGAGACCGACCTTCCCGGTCGGCAGCCAGCACGGCCGGCTCGCACCGGTTATCGCGCGCCACGATGTCGAAGGTGACGCGCTGGACATCCGCCGACGCCGTCGCCGCCGGCGTCCGGTCGGCGAAGAGGCGCCCGCACCCGGCCGTCAGAACTATCGCCATCACGAGCCAGCCCGCGTACCGTCGGTTCACCCGCATCCCTTCTCCCCTTCGGAAAGCCCGCACACGGTAACACAGGACCTCGCACATTGCAACGACCGGCTGCGATCCGTCACGGCCAGTTCCTCGTTGACGGCCGTCTTCGCACTCTGATATTTTCTGTCCAACTTTCATCGGAGTCCTCATGCGCCAGCGGAATCCCTACGGCACCTGGGCCTGCCTCGTTCTTCTCCTCTCCGCCGGTTTCGCTCTCAGCCAGGGCGCGGCGAATGCCGCCACTCTCGCCCTGGGGGAGATCAACCCGCTCAGCGGGCGCTTCGCGGCCCACGGCACCGCCCTACACCGGGGGATCCAGCTCGCCGTGGAGGAGGCCAACGCGTCAGGCACGCTCCGGGTCAGCCTGGCGACCCGCGACGACGAGGCCCGACCGGACCGCGCGGTGGCCGCGGCCGAGGAACTCATCACGCGACTCCGCGTGGCGGCCCTGGTGGGCGGCTACGTGGACAGCATGGTGGGGATTGTCGTGGACGTCTTCAAGCCGCGCAGCGTGGCCATCCTCAAGGGATTCCTCGGCGCCTTCGGGATGGAGTTCCCCGAGGTGGTGCGCGATCTGGGCCCGTCCGGCCAATTCCTCTTCGGCACCACCGGCTGGGAGCCAGGCATCACGGAGCCGGGAACCGAGGCGGCATCCCGCGCCTTCGTGGAAGGCTGCCGCAAGCGATTCGGCGTCGAGCCGCCCCCCCTGGCCATGCACGGCTACGTCGGCGCGCGCGCCATCCTCGCGGCCGCGAAACGCGAGGCGGGCCGGAGCCGGGAGGTCGGACCCGAGGCCGGGGGCTCATGGCCCAGCCCAAGGTCCTCCTGCTGGACGATCCGTTCATGGGACTGGCTCCCCGCCCCATCGCCGGGCTCTGCGACACCCTGTGGGCCCTGTGCGGCCAGGGGATCGGCATCCTGATCGCGGGACAGCACGTCCGGCGGATCCTCAGGCTGGCCGGCCGCGCCTACCTTCTGGAGCAGGGGCGGATCACCGACCACGCGCCTGGCAGCCAGTTGCTTCATTCGCCGCATCTGAGGCGGGCGCTGCTGAATACGGCATGACGGACTGAAGAGCGTTTCCGCCTCTGGCGGATTCGGGAGTTCGGCTGTTCGAGAGTTCACGGACGGGGACCGCGTGGTTCGGGAGATCCCGATTCCCGGTTGCCGGTTGTCGGTTTTCCCTTTCACTTGCATTGGAGTTCTCCATGGAGTTCGCCCGACTGACCGAGGTGAGAAGCCACGACGGCCACGTGGTTCCGGCGTATCTCTTCCGGCCGGATTCACCCGTTGCCGGCGTTGCTGTCGTCCATGGCTACGGCGGCTGCAAGGAGCACATGCTCGGCCTGGCGGCCCGGCTGGCAGAGCGAAGCCTGGCCGCCTGCACCTTCGACATCCGGGGGCACGGGGAGCATCCGGCGCCGCTGGGTGGCGCGATGCTGGAGGACCTCGAGGCGATCCTCGCCTTCCTGCGCCGGTTCGGTCGGGTGGCGGCGGTGGGACACAGCCTGGGCGGACGGCTGGCCCTCATGTCCAGCGCCGACGTGGTCGCGGCGATCTCCCCGGCTCTGCCGCAGCGGCCGTCGGAAGAGGGGCGGGCCATGCTGACGCATTTCGGGAGCACGACGGTCCGCGCCCAGGGCCCCGGCGAGATCCTGGATCTGCTCCGGTCCATGCCGCCCCCTGCGGCCTCGTCTCGGCCAACGCTGCTCCTGCATGCGGAGGGGGACATCCCGTCCCTGATCGAGGCGGTCCGGGCCACGGCACAGGCGATGCCATGGGCCGTCCTCCAGGTGATCTCCCAGCACCAGCACCAGCCCGCGGTGCTGCCGGCGAGCCTCCTCGCCTATCTGCCGCGGTGGTTCAACCACATTGACCTGAAGGCCAACGCCGAGTTATATGTGAAGGTGCCGGCCTGGCTCGCCGGGCAACTCACGGCGCGTCCCGAATGATCCGTTGCCTCCGAGACCGCATCGCCTCCAGACCGAACGGATCGGGGGGCGACCGGGATTCGGAAGGCTCCGCCACCTGGGGCAGCAAAGGGAGCACCTGATGTCCTACCATCGACCCGGCATTCTCGGCCGTCACGGCGTGGTGGCGTCGCCGCATCCCCTGGCGACGCTGGCCGGCATCCAGATCCTCCAGCAGGGCGGCAACGCCGTGGACGCCGCCGTCGCGACCAACGCCGTCCTGGCCGTGGTGCACCCGCACATGTGCGGCCTGGGCGGGGATCTGTTCGCCCTGATCTATCACGCGAAGGAACGCCGGGTCCTGGCCCTGAACGCCTCGGGTGCGGCGCCGCAGGCGGCCACCCTGGAGCGGTACCGGGAGGCCGGACACACGGAGATGCCCTTCCGGGGTCTCTGGGCCGCGACCGTTCCGGGAGCCGTGGACGGATGGGCGGCCGCCCTGACCCGCTGTGGCGGCATGGATCTGAAGGATGTCCTGCGGCCGGCCATCCACCTGGCCGAGACGGGATTCCCCACCCCGCCGGAGCTGGTCCGGGCCGCGGAGGTGGAGCGGTCCCTGCTGGAGGCGACGCCCGAGACCGCCCGCGTCTACCTCCCCGGCGGGCGACCGGCCCGCGCCGGGGAGATCCTGGTGCAATCCGACCTCGCCCGTTCGCTGCAGACGCTGGCCGAGGGGGGCCGGGACGCTTTCTATGCAGGGCCCATCGCCGCGGAGATTGCCCGCGCCTCGCAGGCGAAGGGCGGACTGTTGACAGCCGAGGACCTGGCAGGCTCGCATGCGGAATGGGTCGCGCCCCTCAGCGTGCCGTATCGCGGGCTCCGCGTCTTTCAGTGCCCCCCCAACTCCCAGGGGATCGCCACCCTCATGGCGCTCCAGATCCTGGCGGGATTCGACCTGGCGGGCGCGTCCGAGGCGGATCGCCTCCATCTCATGGTCGAGGCGAAGAAGTTGGCGTTCGCCGACCGGGATCACTTCGTGTCCGACCCCCGCTTCGTGTCGGTGCCGGTGGATCACCTGCTGGATCCTCAATATGCCGACGCACGGCGCCGCCTGATCTCGCCGGATCGGGCGATGGCGGCCCCCTCTCTGGGCCAGCTCGACGGGGACACCATCTGCCTGTGTACCGCCGACGGCCAGGGCAACTGGGTCGCGTGGATCCAGAGCCTCTACTCGACCTTCGGCTCCGGGGTGGTGGCGGGGACGACCGGGATCCTGCTGCAGAACCGGGGGGCCTATTTCTCCCTCGATCCGGAGCACGTAAATCGGCTGGCGCCGGGAAAGCGTACGCTCCACACGCTCACCCCGCTCCTGGCCACGCGAGAGGACCAGCCCGTGCTGGCCACCGGCACGCGCGGGGCGGACGGACAGCCGCAGACCCTCCTCACCATCGTCACCGGCCTGATGGACCGCGGCCTGCCGATCCAGGACGCCCTGGATGCGCCCCGCTGGGTCCACGGGCGTCGAGTGCGGGGCGATGATCCTCAGAGCCTGCGGATCGAGGCGCGCTTCGCGCCCGAGGTGGTCTCCGCGCTGGCCGCTCGGGGGCATCGGGTGACCGTCACGGTCCCCTTCGACTTCAACATGGGCTTCGCCCAGGGCATTCTGCGCGACCCCGAGAGCGGGTGCCTGGTGGGGGCCGCCGACCCGCGGGGCGACTGCCTGGCGTTGGCCATCTGACGGGAAAGCGGGAACGCCCGGATCGTAGGCCCGTTATCCCGCTGGACTATTTCGGAAAGACAGGGTTTAATACGCCACCCTTGGGGTAGCCGACCAGCTTCTCGGAG
Organism: candidate division NC10 bacterium RIFCSPLOWO2_12_FULL_66_18; assembly: GCA_001771285.1. Taxonomy (GTDB): domain Bacteria; phylum Methylomirabilota; class Methylomirabilia; order Methylomirabilales; family 2-02-FULL-66-22; genus 2-02-FULL-66-22. The sequence continues at coordinate 8,679 of METI01000034.1, read as the reverse complement.
CGCGCCTCAGCCAAGCGGGAAAGGACAGTCCCTGTGGAGCCTCTGTCCAGGATCGAGTCCCAGCGGCGGTTCATCCAGCAACGCGCCAAGGAACTGGTGGACCGGGTGGACCGGATGGATGATGAGGAGCTGCGCTGGACGGTCCGGCTGTTCGCCGACTGCCTCTCCCCGGAGCAGCGGACGGCGCATCTGGGCGCGTACAGCGAATACTGGACCGTGGACCAGCTCCGGCGATTCGTCCCGATCTTTCTCCGGGAGTATACGGACCTGGCCCTGGAAGACCTGAAGGCCAAGGAGGGCACGCAGGGAACCCGGCTGGCGGATCTCACCGATGAAGAGCTGCAGAGCATGTCCCTAGCGGAGAAGTGGTACCTCCTGGCAAAAGATCCGGGGGGACTCAGGCCAGACCAACTGCGGCGCGAGCTGGCGCGCCTGTTCATGTGCAAATCCTATGACCTGTTCCACGACACCGGACTGTCCGAGGCCGCGGTCGAGTTTCCGGCCTATCACCGGGTGCGGGAGGCGCTAGAGGCCCGGCCCGACGCCGTGGCCGAATTCCTCTTTCGGATAGTCCTGGAGCGGGCCGAACGCCTGAGCGACGGAACGCCGGACGACGTGGAGGCGGCCCTGGCGGAGATCCGGGAGGTGATGGGTCGAACGCTGGGGATCCTGGTTCCCGTGGATCAGCTCTTCGCCGGCCAGATGGTCAAGCTCCCCCTGGAACGTCCCGACGAAATCCCGGAGGCCGTCCGGCCGGAGGCGGGCGCGACCGCGGCCGGGATGTCGCCGGAGGAGCTAGGGACCGCGTTCCTCGTCCTCACGGACCTCATGAGCCTGCGGGAGTGGGAAGAGTACGTCCTCCCCCTCCAGCGCCAGTACCGGTCCATCGCCGAGATCCCGCCCGACGATCTCCGCGCCCTGCTGCCTCGCCTGTCGGCGCGGATGGGGGACCGGCGGATCACCGACTTCGCGGAACGCTACCGGTCCGGCCGCATGGTGGCCGAGCGGAAGGTGGACCCGGCGATCTGGGAGATGCTCCCCACCGCGGAGCGGCTGGCCATCCTGGAGCGAGACAACCGAACCATGGACATCGCCCAGGCGGCCCGGCATTTGGCCAAGATCTTCTTCAGCTACCACTACGACATGCTTTTCGACGCCGGGTTTCACGTGGACCTGCTGCGTTCGCCCCGCTACCAGGGGCTGGTCAACCGGCTGATCAGCAGCTCGCCCGGTGACTCCGAGCGGGAGCCCGCGGGACGCCGGGTGGAGGAGCTGACCCAGGCCGTGACCCGGATGATGCTCGACCTCGAGACCATGCCGTCCGAGGCGCGGCCCGTGCGCCTGCAGGAGATCCGCGCCGTGATCGCCACGGCCCTGGGTCTCCCGGACGATCTCACGTAC
>METI01000034.1:2716-7232 GCA_001771285.1 candidate division NC10 bacterium RIFCSPLOWO2_12_FULL_66_18 | reverse complement strand
TCCAGAGAGGGGGGACCAGATGAAGTGGGAGTACCGGGACGAGATGGTGATGTTCAAGGAGACCCAGGACGGCCTGGTCAGCAACCTGGAGTTCCTGGGCGCCTGGGGGGCTGATGGGTGGGAACTGACCAGCAGCGTGCCGCTCATCGCGCCGAACCGGGACGGCGTCGCCTACGGAACGGTCGGAGCGCTCCTCATCTTCAAGCGACCCCTGGGGGAATGACACGGACATGGCCTCAGAGACGCCGCGCATCGGGGAGTGATCGTGCCAGTCGGTAAACGCCGCCATCCCATGTACGAGGGCATCGCCCTCCTGGCCGACCCGATCTACGGCTACATCCAGTTCAGCGTCCCGGTGGAGAACGGGCCCCCGGAGCAGACCGAGAAGGACCTCATCGACACCCCGTGGCTCCAGCGGCTGCGCAAGGTCCATCAACTCCAGTCCAGCTTCTGGGTCTTCCCCTCGGGCGAGCACAGCCGTTTCCAGCACTCCCTGGGGACCATGCACATGGCCGGCCGCTTCGCCGACCGCCTGTACCCCAGCCTGAAGCAGGTCTTCGGGCGCCGCTCCCCGTCCCAGGCGTACGTCAAGGAGATCCTGCGCGTCACGGGTCTCCTGCACGACATCGGCCACGGCCCCTTCAGCCACTTCTTCGACCAGAACTTCCTGGAGCCCCTCTACGGCACCACCCACGAGGAGATCGGCCAGCGCATCGTGACGGAGAAGCTGGGCGAGATTATCCGCGGGATCCGGCGGAGCCCGGACGGGCCCTTCGAGAAGGACGAGGCGATCCAGCCCGAGCACATCGCATTCTTAATGCGCAAGCCCGATCCGGGGGCCGTCGAGCAGATGCCCGAATGGCTCCAGACCCTGCAACCGGTTTTCTCCGGCATCTACACCGCCGACAATATGGACTACATCCAGCGGGACGCCTACATGACCGGATTCTCGCTGGACATGGTGGACATCGACCGGCTGCTCTATTATACCTTCGTCACCGACAGGGGCCTGACCCTGCACAGGTCCGGGTCCTCCACGCTGCGCCGCTTCGTCAACGCGCGCTTCACCATGTACGCCGACGTCTATTTCCATCGGACCAACCGGGCGGTGGACCTGCACATGCAGGAGATCTTCCAGGAGACCATCCAACTGCTCTTCCCCTTCGACCCGCGGGAGTCGCTGGACGGGTACCTCACGGTGAGCGACTGGTCCCTGCTGGAGGGGGTGCAGCACTGGGTCACCGACGCGGACCCGCGGAGGCGCGCCCTGGCCGCCGAGTGGGCCAAGATCCTCAACCGCGAGGTCAAGTGGAAGATGGCCTACGACCACATGGAGACCATGGACGACCCGCGCGGCAAGAAGTTCTGGTCGGCCCAGGACCTGGAGGCGGCCATCCGTAAGCACCTGCCCGAGGGGCTGCGCCACATCCCCTTCAAGGTGGACATGGCCCGGCAAGACCCGCGGCCGCTCAACCCGTGGACCGAGGAGACCAAGAAGATTCTCATCTACGACCCTGCCACGGGAAAAGCCTCACCCTCGGTCGTGGCGGATCTCTTCCGCTATATTCCCGCCCAGGTCGCCCACTATCGCGTCTTCGCGCTGGACCACAGCCACGACGCGGAGCTGGCGGCTTCCACCCAGGCGGCCCTGGCCAGCCAGGGCCAGGACGCCTTCACCACCAACCTCTGAATCCGGTCTCGCCCCTTCCCTCCCAGGGCGGCCGCGTCACCTTGCGCTGCCACGCCCGGTATTCGACAGAAGGCGGATAAGCAAATTATCAAGGCCTGACCCCAATGGCTGACCCCAATGGTGATCCCAATGGCCCACGACGCAGGGAACTGCAACGGCAGGCGCCAGGGCCGAGATGTCCGGCCAGGGCGGAAGGACACGTTCGATCCAGAACTGGAATGGTGGAGGGCTGGAGGGCTCAGCCCTTGCCCAGGAGGTGGGCGTCGAGCTGCGTCTGGGCCTCGCGGAGGGTCGGATAGGGCGTCCGCTTGTGGAGGTGTTCCTGCCGATGCCCGCAGGCAGGGCACTGGATGATGTGGACGGTCTCGAGATAGAAGTGGCCGCAGTTGGGATCGGCCGGGTCGGCGGCGAGGCGGACGCGCTCGATGAGGTCCACGTAGCGGAAGGCTTGGCCCCCTTGGCCACACTTCAAGCAGCGCGAACCCGCTCGATCTTCGGTCACGGTTTGCCGCCCCGGCGGCCCTGGATTTCGGATTGCGGATTGCGGATTGCGGATTTTTCCGGAGATTCCTGAATCCAATTCACCATTCGAAATTCGCCATTCGAAATTCGAAATCGGGGTCAGGCAGTCGGCACCGGCTGGCGTGCCTCGATCAGGAGCAGGCGCGTGCCCTCGCTGCGGGCGACGTTCCGCTCCGCCTCGATGCGGGCCAGGGTGTCGCGCCATGGCGTGAGGTCGAACGACTGGCCCTTGGGATGGGCCAGGTAGCCGTCAATCAGATCCCGGTAGAACCGGACCATCTCTCCCACCAGGGGCACGGGATACTCGCGCCCCTGGATCTTCAGGCAATGGACCCCCAGGTCGATCAGGTGCGGGATATCCTCCAGCAGGAAGAACGCATCGTTCTTGAGGGCGACCCGATCCTCCCACCTGGTCGCGCCGCTGTACAGCTCCCACGATTCCAGGCAGACGCGGTAATCCAGGCCGCCGCGGTTCGGGCTGCCCTTGAACTGGTCCTTTCCGGAGGGGTCCGTCGTCCGCTCCAGCCGGTGGTAGGGGGACATCCAGCACTTTCCCAGGTACGTATAGCAGTAGTTGGCGTGGATCAGGATCTCGATCCCGACGTCGATCTGCTCCTTGCGCGAGGCCAGCTCCCTGAGGGTCAGCTTGGTGTCCGCGACCACCTGGGACACCCCGATGGACCGGTAGAAGCCCACGTCCTCATTGTTGAGGATGTTCGCCCCGATGCTGGCGTGAATGGTCAGGTCGGGGAAGCGCCGGTGGACCTCGGCCATGGCCCCGATGTCCGTCATGATCGCGCCGTCCACTCCCCAGGTCACGAAGCGTTCCATCTTGCGCAGCATGGGCGGGATCTCGTGCGACTGCATGTTGGTATTGATGGCCGCCCGCAGCTTCGCCCCGCCGGCGTGGGCCATCGCGATGGCCTCGCGGACGTCCTCGTCGGTCAGTTCATAGCGGTCCCGCCGCCGGCTCCAGCCGCGCGGACCCACGTAGATGGCGTTGGCGCCGTTCGCCACCACCGCTTCGACCATCGGAAGATTCCCCGCCGGTGCCAGGAGCTCGACCATGTTTCATACCCCATCCCCAAGAGGAACCCCGCCCCCGGAGCGTGCCATGAATCGGGATCGCGGAGGCCGCACGCGGAAAGGCCGGTTCCGGCGATCCCCCCCTACTGGCCCGAAGGCGTTATGGTCAGGAACGATCCGACCGCGTCCGGCCGGATCCCCGCGTAGTCCATTCCGCTCTTGCCGAAGTAAAACCCGTTGCACAACCCGATTCGCGCGTGGGCCCGGACCACGTCCCACCACCCTTCGTCCTGCTGGAAGGCTGCCTCCGCGGCGCGGCGCAGCGCCTCGCGGTACACGGCCCCCACCTCGCGCCGGTATTCCGGGGTCTCCGACACGGTTTCGATCCGGAAATGCCGGTGGCCGTCGGCCAAGAGAAGCGGCAGGTGCTCCAACATGCAGACGTCCTTGCCGCTCAGGATCCCCTTGCCCACCGACTTCATGGCCCAGTCCCCCTGCTTCAGGAACAGGTCCTTCTGGCAGAGGTCCGGGCACTTGATCCCCCACTTCTCCTCGTATTCCAGGAGGAAGCAGTAATCCGAGATCCCCAGGGGCATCTTGCCGTGCACCAGGAGTTCCATCGCCGCCCCGGACGTGGTCACGATGTCCCGGATCTCGTCCAGGCTCAACTCGTAGTTGGGGGTGAACCGCACCGCCCCGAACCCCCTCAGCACCTCCACGCCGGCGTCGGTGTAGACGTTGGCGAAGCCGCCCACATGCACCGGCAGTCCCGGGACCTCGTCGTGGGCGATCTTCAGGATGCCCAGGTTGTGCACCTCCACCGCCTGGGCGCCCGCGGTCGCCGCGACCCCCAGCATCTTGCGGACCTTGGGCAGGAAGTCGTTCCGCGGCGCGGCATAGGTGGTGACGTAGGCCCGCTTGCCCTGATCCCGGAGGATGCGGAGACCCTCTCGCAGATCCTCCGGCCGCTCCAGAAAGTTCGCCTCGTAGAGGCGACAGTAGATGTCCCCCAGGTAGACCGCATCGTAGGCGCGGAGATCCGAGGCCAGCAGGTCCCGCAGGTTCGCGATCGAGGTATTCAACTCAAACGCACTCACTCCCGTCTCCTCGATTCCATCCGCACCATCTGCGTTCATTTGCGTTCATCTGCGGTTGCATGGTTTTGGATTCGCTCTTCACCGTCCGACCACCGTCCACGCCGCCGGCAACTCCGCCGGCTGGCTCGGCATCCTCGCGTCATCCGCCCGCCCGTCCAGCATGTCCCGGTAGCAACGAACC
>METI01000034.1:0-2578 GCA_001771285.1 candidate division NC10 bacterium RIFCSPLOWO2_12_FULL_66_18 | reverse complement strand
CAGGGCTGCTGGCAGATCTTGAAGCACGCCCCCACCCCGCCGCGCTTCATGCTCCCCGTCTGGCGCAGGCCCCGCTCGGCCCCCTCGGGCAGCGCGAACTCCTGCGGCTCGGCGGGATGGGACGACGGCGGCAGCGGCGACGGTTTCAGGTGGATGTAGCTTGGCATCCAGCATTTGCCGAGGAGGATGAACTCCTCGACCATGTGGATCATGACTTCCAACTCGATCTGCTGGACGGCCCTCATCGCGCATATCTCATCGGGTCCGACGGTCCCCGGCAGGACCACGGCATGCGCCCCGAGATCCCGGAAGAAGCCCACGTCGGCGACCGTCTGGGCCCCACACCCGATGCTGGCCGTCAGGTGAAGCGCCGGGAACCGGCCCCGGAGCATTGCCAGGATGCCGATGTCGTTGACGATGAGGGTGCGAATCCCCAGGTCCAGGAGCGGGGGAATGCGCTCGAAGAGCCGCGCCCGTTCCTGGGGCTTCGGGATGATGTTGAGGGCAACCTGGAGTTCTCGACCGGCCGAGGCGGCCCGCCGCTGGGAGGCCACCAGCTCCTCCCAGATCAGCTCGCCCCGGGCCCCGCCCCGGCTCCACCCCTTGAGGCCGACGTAGACGGCATCAGCCCCCGCATCGAGCGCGGCGTGGACAGCCTCGGGACTCCCCGCGGGGGCCAATAGCGTCGCCACGGTCCCTCCCAGCAGCAGAGAAAATATACAGATTTGTACCACCCCAACCGGTCAGCGGCAACGGAAAACTGCCCGCTTGTCTGCAGGGAAGCCCCTTCTCTCTGGAAGGAGAGGCTCCCCTTTCACGCCCTCTCAGATCAGACGCCACGGACTTAGTCCTTCTGGCCAGAATTATGGTGACGTATTGTCTTGACGCAACGTTTCGATACCCTCTCCCCGCTGTGGGAGAGGGAGCAGAAATGGGCGTCACTGTATTTCCGTTCCGCAGCACTTAGGCCGGCTTTCCAAGGACGAAGGTGATCCACCCCGCCTGGGTGCGCCGCGCGAGCCGGGCAAGGTTCGCCTCACCCACGGCCGCCACAAGAGGCCCTTCCCCGGGCGTCTGGAGCCCGGAAAGGATGATCTTCCCCCCAGAGCGGCAGAACCGGGAGAGGGTCGGCAGCCAGGACTTCGCATCGCCCGCCGAGTTCCGGTTGGCCAGGACGAGATCGAATCCTTCGGCCCGCCCCAGAATGTCCGGGGTGCCCGCCACGACCGTGACGACCCGGTCAAGGCCGTTGCGGCCCACGTTCGTTCGGGCAACCCGGCAGGCGTGGGGGTTCACGTCAATGGCCACCACCCTCCCCGCGCCCAGCCTGGCGGCCGCGATCGCCAGGATGCCCGAGCCGGTTCCCACATCCAGGACGCGATCCCCACCCGCCAGGTGCGCCTGGAGCTCCAAGAGGCACATATGCGTTGTCGGATGCGTCCCCGTACCAAACGCCTGCTCGGCGTTCAGGACGATGCTGCAGGGATCAACCTTGATGTACTCGGCATCCGCCGGGGACGCCAGGATCAGACGATCACTGATCCAGAGAGGCATACTCTTCTCCGGGCCGAAACTCGCCGGTCAATGCACCCACCCCCCTCTCCTCCGCCTCTCCCCCCGGGGGGGGAGAGGAATGGGTGAGGGGGCGACAGGACGGCGGACACCCGCCTACACGCCTGGGACCCGGAAGATCGCCTGGCCCTTTTGCCAGGTCCGCCAGGCGTGGCGACTGGGGTAACACTTCACCTCGGGTCGAAAGCTCCCGGTGCCATCAAGCCGGTACTGCACCATGTCGTGATGATCGGCACACATCTCGCAAAACCCATACCTTCCGGCGTGATCCTCCTCCGTAACGAACATCCGATGTTCGCCCACCTGTGGTTGGTCGGCCATAATCCCCCTTCCGCATGGTCACTCGACTCTTCTGCCTTCTGTCTTCTGCCTGGGAGTCGATGCTCCGCATACAGAATTCCACCACTCGCCGTGCCGCGCAGTGAGGCCATAAGAGGCCTCCGGGGCGAGCGTATCGGCGGCGGATTATACGGACGATCCGGCTCCTGGTCAACAGGCAGTGCCTCACGGAGCACACGGCCGTTCCGGGCCGATACAGGATCATCGACCCGAAGCGCCAGCCCCCTCGTGTTTTGTCCGGCGGATGGGGGTTTTCCGATTTTCATGCTCCCCCAGAATCCGCATGATAACGGTCTCTGCGAGACACCTTCCGGGGAGGGGGTAAAAACACCGTCTCGCCATACCCGGTGAGAACTCCGAGTGGCGGGGAATTTACCTTCCCGGTTTGTCCCATGGGATCAAGGGATTTTCTGGGGAGGGAGGAGTGCAGGTGACCCAAGAAAAGCTCAAACAGGTGACGCCGCCCCGCTCCACGACAGCGGCGCAGGAAGAGGAACTCGGCAAGGTGAGGGTTGTCTACGGTGTCCACGCCCTCGAGGCTGCCGTTGCCGGTCGGACCGTCCTGAGCGTTCGCGAGGCGCTGGCCCAGCCGCTGAACATCAGCCCCCGGGCGGTCGCCCTGGTCAACGGCCAGGAAGTGGACAGTCAACGGCCAGGAAGTGGACAG
>METI01000033.1:432-8187 GCA_001771285.1 candidate division NC10 bacterium RIFCSPLOWO2_12_FULL_66_18 | reverse complement strand
CTTCCGGGTCCGCGGACTGGTGAGCTGGAGCGACTGCTGGAAGGGCCCTCGCGCCCGCTCAACGGAGCGGCAGCTTTCCAGCCGCTCCGTTAGCCGGAGGAAGGTCAGGCGGCAGCCAACTTCTTCACGCGGAGCGACCGGCGCTTTGCCTCGGCCCGGGCCAGATCGTACTGCAATTGCTGGCGCAGCCAGCTTTCTGCGGTGGTGCCAAGCGCGATCGACAGGCGGACGGCCATTTCGGGGCTGATGCCGGAGCGCCCGTTGAGGATGCTCGACAGAGTCTTCCGACTGACGCCGAGCGCTACGGCTGCCTCAGTCACGCTCAGGTGCAGAGGCTGCAGGCATAGCTTCCGCAGGACCTCCCCTGGGTGAGGCGGGTTGTGCATCTTCATGGCTGGTCTAGTGGTAGTCTTCATAATCAACGTCCTCAACATCGGGGCCTGAGAACTTGAAAGTGACGCGCCAGTTGGCACTTACCCTTACGGCCCAGGATCCTTTGCGGTCGCCTCTTAGCAGGCTGCTGAAAAAGGCCCATCTGCGGCGTTGGCGCGCTCGCGCGGCGCTGCGACGTACGGACTAAGTACGGCTCGCACCTCGCATCGCACGCCGCCTTGCATCTGGACCTTTTTGAGCAGCCTGGGCGAAAACGGGTTTTTCAGCATCCTGTTAGGGGGTGCAGGTCGAGGCCAGGCAGGGCCATGTCGCGTGGTCCAATAGCCACAGTGAGTCGGCCCAGGACAAGTCGTAATCTACTGGCGTGCTTGGCTTGGATTCCAGCGGTCGTTCCCTGGAGAAAGAACCGCTCCAGGCCCTTGTGCCGGAAACTGAGTATCGCCACGAACAGAGTGTACCACGTAACGTACCGGGTTACAAGCCGGCTCACTACCGCCTGAACCAGCCGGTCCCGTCCTGTCACGTCCCGTATGGCGCACGGGCCGCGCCAGGCCGCTCCCGCTGGTTAGGCAACCGTTAGGCCCCGGTAAGATCCGGCGCGCCTTCTTGGCGTGGTGGTCCAAGGTGACTCCGCCGGCCCGGGCCGGAGGGCTACCGGGGCATCACGCTTGACGTTAATCACGCAATACGTTACGATGGGCCCGTGATCCAGACGTTCAAGTGCGCCGACACGGAATCTCTCTCCAAAGGCCGGCGGGTCAAGCGGTTCGTGAACATCGAGTCGGTCGCGCGACGCAAGCTGCGGCAGTTGCAGATCGCAGGCCGGCTCGAAGACCTCCGTGTGCCGCCGGGCAACCGGCTGGAAGCCCTCAAGGGCAACCGCGCCGGGCAGCACAGTATCCGCGTGAACGATCAGTTCCGCGTGTGCTTCCGCTGGACCGCCGTGGGCGCGGAGGACGTCGAGATCGTGGACTATCATTAAGGGGGAAAGACCATGCGGAAGCTCAAGCCCGTGACGCCCGGCGAGTTGCTGCGCGAAGAGTTCCTGGTGCCGATGGGCCTCACGCAATACCGCCTCGCCAAGGAAATCGGCGTGCCCGCTCAGCGGATCGGGGAGATCGTGGCGGGCAAGCGGGCCATCACGGCGGACACCGATCTGCGCCTGTGCCGGTTTTTCGGTCTTTCCAACGGCTATTGGCTGCGGGCGCAGGCGGCCTATGACACGGAGGTGGCGGAAGAAGCCCTCGCCAAGACGCTGGCGAAGATCAAGCCGTGGGCGGGCGTGGCCACTCACGCAGGTTCGCGGGCCTAACCGTTGCGTCCAGCCGTCGCCCGCAAGCGGACGCGGCTGCCGCCACACGTTGGGTCCAGCGAGCAAGAGAGATGGTGTCGCTGCCACCCTTTACGCATAGCGGCGATCTGCCGCCGGGAGTACACGCGGCCTCGTTGCGCGAGGTGCTGGACCGCTTCGGCACGGGTGCAATCCTGCGCAAGGCCGTGGCCCTCCGGCTGGAGCGTATCTACGACATGGCGCGGTCCACGGGGCGCGTGGCGCGGTTCGTGGTCTTTGGCTCGTTCGTCACCGACAAGCCGGAGCCGAACGACGTGGACGTGTTCCTTCTCATGGACGACGCTTTCGACGCCTCCGAGCTCGCCGGCGAAACGCGACTGCTGTTCGATCACTCGGCGGCGCAGGCCCACTTCGGAGCCAGCGTGTTCTGGCTCCGGCGCCTAGCCTGCTTGGGGGGCCGAGCAGGCGACGATAGAGTACTGGCAGGTGACGCGCGGGGGTGCCCAAAGAGGGATCGTGGAGGTCATCGCGGAGATCCCATGATCACGAACGACCAAGAGCTCGAGACGACCGTTGATCGGATCCACCGGCTTCAAGAGCAGGTAGCTCACCTACGGAAGGTGGAGACGAACCCGGTGAATTACCGTCTGGCCGCGTCTGGCTTCCTGGCCGAGATCGACCGGATGCAGCTCGAAGTGCGCGAGTACCTCAGCTTGCACCCTGCCGATTCAGCGGCGAGCGGCTGACGGGTCGATGACAGGGAGGTGCAACCGGGAACATAGGACTGACAAATGAGGAGACCAGCTAGATCGCAAGTCCGCTTCGCTGTCTGCATCAAGAACAGCGGCTACGAGGCCTCGCTGGAGATCGGAAAGCTGTATCGGATGATCCCCGATCAAGAGGCGGAGAGGCACGGCTATCTGCGGATCGTCGACGAGAGTGGCGAGGACTACGGCTATTCCGCAGATCGCTTCTTCACGATAGATGTGCCCAAGCCCCTTGAGAGGGCTCTCCTCAAAGCCGCCTCATGACACCCGCCTAATCGCGAGCTTCACCGGCCACGCTTCGCGCGCCGCTGACCGCGGGCGTTGGTGGCTCACGCCGGCGGCCGAGGACTTGCGTCCCCGGGGGCGCCACGAGCGGCTTGCCAAGCGGCAGTCATTCTCATCACCTCACGCCTGCCGGATTCACCCGCTGGATCCGACCCCTGTCCCGGTGACGAGGATATGGAATTGACTGTACATCCACGTCGTGCTATGAGTCTGTACAGCCTATTTGGACGGGAGGACTGGCGATGGCTGGCAAGGTGCAACGCAAGAACTACCGTATTGACGTGACCAAGCTGAATCGGGCCAAGGGAATCCTGGGAACCAAGACCGAGACCGAGACGATCCACCGGGCCCTGGATTTGGTGGCCGATGAGACTGCGCTGGCGAAAGCCCTGAGGACGCTCGTGGTGAAGGGACACGGGCACATCGAGGACCTGGATGCAGACCGCTAAGTGGCTGGTCTTCGACACCAGCGTGTACATCACCGCTATCCAGGGTGGTCTCTTCAGCCCCGCCTGTCGGACGCTCCAGGAGAACCTGCCTCGCACCTACCTCGCCTCCGTGGTATGCGCCGAGCTCCTCGCAGGTGCGACGAACCAGGCAGCCCGGCGGGCAGTTCTCGAGTTCGTCCGGCGGGCCCACAGGGTGCGCCGGGTCGTGACGCCGGGCGCCAGCGCCTGGGAGCATGCGGGGGAACATCTCGGCGAGATCCGGCGGAGGGAACCTCACCTCCGGTCCAAGATCCGGACCCTCTGGAATGACCTGCTTATCGCGTTGTGTGCGCGGCAGGTGGGGGCCATGGTCGTGACGCACAACGCGCGGGACTTCGAACTCCTCCGGCGGTACCTTCGCTTCAACCTCCACATCCTTTCCTGACCGAGTCCTCTTCATCCTTCGATATCTGTCCCCCGCACCAAGCCGACCTGGTAGACAACTTCGGGTTGGGGTTCCCAGCGGGGCTTTTCTCAGCAGTCCCCCGCTATTTCCTTGACAGGTCGCCGGCCTCAAGTGGTAGCATCCTGGTGCATCGAGCGGCCCTGCCAAGAGCGGGGCGAAAGGGGTGTCTATGTTCGGACTGGGGATGCCGGAGCTGCTGGTGATCCTGGTGATCGCCCTGCTGGTCTTCGGGGCAGGGCGGCTGCCGGAGATCGGAAGCTCCCTGGGCAGGGCGATCAAGGGATTCAAGGAGACCTCGGAGAAACGGGAGCCGGAGCCGCCGGAGCCAAAGGAGGCCAAAGGCGAGGTCAAGGAACCGGCGGGGAAAACCTGCCCGGCCTGCGGCCGGACGGCGCAGACCGACGCCCAGTTCTGCCCGGGCTGCGGGAAGAAGCTTCCCGAGTCGGCGTGACCCCACCCTCCCATAAAAGCAAAAAGGCCCCCGGGGAATTCCCCGGGGGCCTTTTGGTCCCTGCGATGCGCTACTCGGCCTTGGAAACGTTCGACGCTTGCAGGCCCTTGGGGCCCTGCACCACATCGAACTCCACGGCCTGCCCCTCGTTCAGGGTCTTGAAGCCGTTGGCCTGAATGGCGGAATAGTGCACGAACACATCCTCACCGTCAGGTCGCTCGATAAAGCCGAAGCCCTTGGCATCGTTGAACCACTTCACGGTTCCTTTGCTTCGCAACCTACAACACCTCCTTTCCTTCTGGCGCTACCATCGCCCCGCAACGGGGCGGTCGGTCTCTGAAAACACGAAAACCGCAGGAGCGGCCTCTGCTCCTACGGTTCTTCACTCGAAAGCAACCAACGGAACGTTGACCACCAGACGCGGAGCAGAATAATGCGCCTGGCATTCGGTGTCAAGAATTATTTCGGCGTTGGTGTTGTGCCGGGCGTGCTCGACTCCCGCGGCTCTGCGATGGCGTCCACGCGGACGTCGGCAACCGCGATCTCGGGAGCGTGGATCACCTCGTCGGCGGCCCAGACCGTGGTCTCGCGCCGGTCCGCCGTGATCCCGACGATCCCGTGCAGGACCCGCAGGATGTTGTCGTTGATCCGGATCGCGTTGGCCTGGATGGGCGCCGCCAGGCGGCCGTCCCGGATGAGAAACGAGTCGCCCACCACCGTGCAGGTGAAATCCCCCGCCCGCAGCCCGTTGATCGGATAGGTGTACCAGATGCGGCCGATGCAGAGGCCGTCGCCCACCTGGGTCAGCAGCTCCTCCCGTGACACCGGCCGGCTGCTCTCCAGGATGACATTGGTCGGGGAGATGCCGGGCGCCGCCTCGAACCGCCGGCCGCCTCCTTCGCCGAAGCGAAAGCCGTTGCGGGGCACCAGGGCCTTGGGGACCGCCCGGGGGTCCCGGCCCAGCCTGGCGGCGGCCTGGGGATCCTGGAGGATCCGCTGCTGCTCGTAGAAGTTGGCGAGGAGGCCGACCAGTCTCCCCCGCTGGATGAGCCTGGTCTTGCCCGTCGGGAGCCCCTCGCAGGTGATCCCCCTGCTCGCCGTCGCCCCGCGCAGGGCGCCGTGATCGAAGAGGGTGAGCAGGGGGCTGGCGACCCGCTTCCCCAGCATTCCCTGGAACGCAGAAGTCTCCGTGTAGAAACTGCCCAGGCTGAGGCAGGGGAGGACCAGGTTGTTGAGGAGGTCGGCGACCGGTTGCCGGCCGAAGATGACCCGGTAGCGGCCGCTCCGCACGCGCTCGCCCCCGATGGCCCGGAGAGCGTTCTCGGCCGCCTCGGCGCCGGAATCCCCCGTGAAGTCGGCCAGGCGGGTTCCCGTGCTCCAGCCGCTCCCCTTGGCGTCGGCCGCCTCGACCATGGCGGTGAGGCTGCTCAGGATGAGGGTGGATTCGTCGGCCTGGACCCCGGGCATGGAGGTGGAGGCGATGGCGATCCGCTCCTGCAGGATGCTCACATCACCGCTCAGGATGAGGCCCAGGCGGAAGAGGGCCTCGCCGGATCCGGCCATCCGGGCGAGGACCTGGGAGCGGGCAAAGACATCCAGGCCCCGCGCGATCACCTTCCAGCCCGCCTCGACCAGATCGGAATCCGACAGGCGGAGCAGGGCGGGATCGTGGTACCGCCGGAGGCGGCGCCGTTCTGCCCCGGGACGGGGGAGCGAAACGAACTCGGGGTCTGCCACGGCCGCTTGCCGCGCCTTGGCCAGCGCCCGGCGCGCCCCCTCCGGAGTGAGATCGTTGGGCTCGCTGCCGAAGCCGATGCGCAGGCCGTCGGGGCTGCGGAAGACCGCCTGGATGCCGAGACCGACGGATTCGAGCGACTTGGGCTCCTCGACGCCATTGCAGGGGATGTGCGAGGTGAAATGGATGCGCGCCACGAGGCTGGTGTTGGCCGCGACGAAGACCTCGGCCTCGACCACGTCCTCCTGCCCCCGAAGCAGCTCCAGGGCTTGCCCGGCCGCCTGCGCCAGGGTCCGAGTCCGGATCATTCGGTGCTCCCCGTGAGGATGGCGCGACTGCGGAGCGTGGGGCCGCCGTTGCCCACGCGCTTGGTCTGCATGGGCTGGCCCTTGCCGCAGTTGGGAATGGGAATCAGGCGGAAATCCGTGCCGACGGCATCCACCTGCGTGAGGTACGCCTGGCTGTCCGCCATGATCCCGCCGTCGCGGAAGAGCTGGCCCAGCTCGCCATTCCTGATCTCGTAGACCTTCATCGCCGATATCCGGAAGTTCTCGCGGGACTCCGCGATGGAGGGGGTCCGGTGGCCGACCAGATAGTAGCCGTGATCGATCTCCTGGATGATGTCGCGGGGGTCGCGGTCCCCCCGGGCGAAGACGGTGTTGGACATCCGGATCAAGGGGATCAGCGACGGGTCCGTGGCCTTGCAGTGCCCGTTCGGCTCGCCGCCGAAGATGGCGGCGGTCTGCCGGCTGTTCATGAAGTCCTGGAAGATGCCCCGATCAATGTGGATCACGCGCCGGGCGGGCACGCCTTCGTGATCGTACCGGTACTGGCCGAAGCCGGGCAGCGCCGGGTCGGAGAAGGCGGTGACCAGAGGCGAGGCGATCGGCTTGCCGACCTGGGTCTCGTCCAGGGATCGGAGGAGCCACGAGCGGCCGGCATACCCCGTTTCCATCTTCAGGGCCCGGTCCAGTTCGGTCGGGTGGCCGATGATCTCGTGGGCCAGCAGGGCGGTGAAGTGGGGATCGGTCACGACGGTGACCTCGCCCTCCGTGGTGGGGGCCGGCCTGGCGCGGGTGAGCCGCACGGCGTCCCCGGCCAGGGCACTGGCGAAGGTCCGGAAGTCCGGGAAGGACAGCAGCGGGGCGCCGGGGGGATCCTGCACGCCGCGAGAGAGAACCTCCCAGCCGCGCTGGTGTCCCACGGCATCGGTGAGCTCCTGGGTCACCGTCCCATCCTGGGCCACGACGTAGCAGGTCCCCTGGGTGAGGGCGAAGGCCTGGTCGATCAGGGCGCCCTCGGTGCTGACGAACAGTTCCCGGCTGATCTGGGTGAGGGCGGCGATGGCGTTGAAGGCGATCGCGGGCGCCGTGGCCTTGACGGCGCTACTGATCTCGCGGGTGAGGGCGACGATGTCCGCCAGCGGGACCGAGCGGGGATCCACCTCGAAGACCGCCGGGACCGTGTCCCGGTGAACGGGCGCCGGGGCGAGCCGGGTATTCCAGAAGGCGGTCGCCAGGCTGGGGAATGCGGCCATGGCAGCCGATTTCCCCCGGGCGTTGGCGATGGCGCGCTCGTGGGCGTGGCGCAGGCCCTCCCGGATCACCCGGGCCAGCCGCGCGCGATCGGCCGCACCCAGGCTCTGCCCGTAATAGCCGGGGGCCGAGATCCCGTCCCCAGCGATGACCCGGATGCCGAAGGCCAGGGCATCGTCCTTGCCGCTTCCCTTGCTGTTTCCGTTCTCGGCCCAGGCGTACTGAGACTCGACGACCTCCAGGCGCAAGTCGGCATACCGGCACCCGAATCGCCTGGCCTGGCGGGTGAAGTCGTCTGCGATCGCGGCCTTCACCTCGCCGATGAGGTCAATCGTGAGCGAGGAATCGTCCATCGAAGTCTCCGCAGCGGGGGCCCGGTCGCAGCGTCGGCAGATGGGTCTGTC
>METI01000033.1:0-362 GCA_001771285.1 candidate division NC10 bacterium RIFCSPLOWO2_12_FULL_66_18 | reverse complement strand
GTTGCGCCATCATAAAATTGACGCTATCAAACATACTCCGGCCCGTCAAGGAGACACGGCCCCCATTTCTTCCGGTGCCCCGCCCCCTGTCTCAGCCACAAGGAAACCGGGGGTGATCCCTTCCCCCCGTCCCCTGGCCCCTGGCCCCTGGCCCCCAACCCCTGGCCCCCGCATTCCGGTGGCGCAAGAGGGCATGGCTGGCTATAATCCCGCGGCTGGACGAGGGGCGAACCACATCCGCAGGGGATGCGACCGCCCGTCCGCTGCGGAGACTTCGATGGACGATTCTTCGCTCACGATTGACCTCATCGGCGAGGTGAAGGCCGCGATCGAAGACGACTTCACCCGCCAGGCCAGGCGAT
>METI01000032.1 GCA_001771285.1 candidate division NC10 bacterium RIFCSPLOWO2_12_FULL_66_18 | reverse complement strand
GCAGGGCCAGCTTCCCTTCCTTGGCCAGGCCTTCGAGGAAGCTCCGGTTGCGGCCCATGCCCCCGGCGAAGAATCCGCCCTCCGCATAGCTCATGGCCCCGGGCAGCAGGGGCACGGCCCCCGCGCGGAGGCGGAACCCGCACCCGCTGGCCAGGGCCATCTCGCCGCCATGGGCGAGCAACCCGAAGCCGGTCACGTCGGTGCAACCCCGGATCTCCATCTCTGCCAACACCTCGGCGGCGCCCCGGTTCAATCGAGTCATGCTCTGGATGGCCGCCTCCAGGTGAGCCGCCTGGACCCGCTCGGCCTTCCCCGCCGTGGCGATGACGCCGGTGCCGAGCGGCTTGCTGAGGAAGAGCCGGTGGCCGGGCCGGAGGCCGCCCTTGATCGTCACCTTCTCGGGATGCACGAGGCCGGTGACGCAGAGGCCGTACTTCGGCTCCTTGTCCACCACGGTGTGGCCTCCGGCGATGACCCCACCGGCCTCGGCCACCTTGTCCGCCCCGCCCTGGAAGATCTGGCGGATGGCGCTCCGGGGAAACTCCTTGGGGAAGCCGGCCACGTTCAGGGCCAGGAGGACCTGTCCCCCCATGGCGTACACGTCGCTCATGGAGTTGGCGGCCGCCACCGCCCCGTAGGCGTACGGGTCATCCACGATGGGGGGGAAGAAGTCCACCGTCTGGATGATGGCTTGCCGGTCGTTCAGCCGATAGACCGCCGCATCGTCACTCTTGGTGAGGCCCACCAGGAGGTCGGGATGTTCGTGCTTGGTCAGGTGATCCACCAGCTCGTGCAGGTCCGCCGGACCCAGCTTGGAGGCTCAACCGGCACAGGCCGCGTATTCGGTGAGTCGAATCTCCTTGCCCGTGGGGGCAACGAGACTGTCCTGCACGCCCATGATCCTCCTCCGTTCCCCGACTGCCCAGAATCCATTCCGGCCGGGGGGCCTGCTCCGTTCGATGCGGCGATCGTCGAACTCGATTCGATCCCCCGGGCGGCGTCGCGCCGTCGGGCTGGCACCCTCCCCGCCAAGTCACGGATAGCACAGTTGGGATTATGAGACAAATAGATTCTGCCGATATTGATGACCCTCAGACGCGCCACCTCGCTTCGGAGAAATGACGGATTGCGACGGGAACCTACCGGTGGGGGAGTTCCAGGGTCAGGGCGAGACGCGCCTGCGTATCGCGGCGCTCGACGAGCAGGGACGCGGACCGATCCTTGCCTCGCATCGCCCGGTCGAAGTCCTCGAGGCTCTGGATCGGCTGGTCGTTGGCCTGCAGGATCACGTCCTGGGGGCGCAGGCCCGCACGGGCGGCAGGCGAATCCGTGTCCACGAAGGCGACGACGAGGCGGGATGGCGTCGCGGTCTGCACGCGCCGTGGATCGCGCTCGTCCTCGGCTCGGACCAGGAACCCGAAGCGCTCGCCGGCGAGCTGGGCGCGCGCCTCCACGGGCATGGCGCCGATGGTGACGGGCAGGGTCAGGCGAGAGGACTCGCGCAAGACCGTGACGACCACGCGCTGGTTGATCGGTTGGGATCGAATCGTCCGCTGGAGCTGCCGGACGTCCCAGATCGGCTGTGCGTCCACCCGGACGATGACGTCCCCGCGCTTCAGGGGAGCGTGTTCGGCCGGGCCGCCTTTCAGCACATCCACCACCACTACGCCCGTGCCCGCCGCGGGACCGAAGGTCTGGCCCAGGCGATCGGCCAGCTCCTCCCCGACGTCCGAGATGGAGATGCCCAGCCACCCCAGGTTCGGAGGCGCCTGCGCGCCCACCCGGCCGGGGATCACGGACAGCCAGAGCAGAAGCAACGCGAAGGGGACGCCCTTCGCAAAAGCTGGCAGACAACGCCCCTTCATTGCTTGACCAACTCCTTGACTTCCACGTCTATGCCACAGATCTCGCAGTAGACCCGGTCGCCTTGAATCCCGGAGACGTCGAACTGCTGTTGGAAGCAATAGGGGCAGAATCGGATGTCGCGGCCGGCCGGTGTGTCCTCGGCCATGAGGACGCCTCCTTTCCCCCTCCAGTGCCAGATGAGCTTAGTCCAGGTCTCCTGCAACGTCAAGCCGGGCGCCGCCCCCCAGGAGCCCCGGATCTTGAATTTTCAATTGGCTGGGGTCTCCCCTGCGGGCACGCATCAGCATCCGGAGCGCGGCGAAGCGGCCCCTGCGCGCGTTGACAGCCATTTGCGCCTATGGTATGGTCCGCCTGCCTTCCGGAAAGGCAGAGGTGCGGAGGCTTTGGGGGCAGGGTTGGCATCACGGCTTGGCCCCGCTTTTTTATTCATGAATACCCGGACACGGCGTCGTGGGGGCCGGCAGGCCAGGGTATGGGCCCTGCCGCTGGTTTTGCTTCTGCTTCCCGTTCAGGTGGAGCAGGTGAGAGCCGGGGCCCTCGAGCGCGCCATGCTGGGCAAGTCCACGGTGGTGGACCTGACCCACGTCGTGAGTGAGCGTGCCCCCACCGGGGGAGGGCAGGATCACCCCCGGCCCGAGGTCCTGGCCGAAGGGGACCGGAACAGTACGGCAGAGCGCCTTCCGCTGTCGGCGGACCTGGCCACCTACCTGAACCTGCCGGCGAGTATCGTGAAGGGCAAGCCCACCGTGGCCCAGGTGCCGGCCCGCGAGTTCCTCGTCCACGCCGTGCTGGTGGACATCGGCGCCAAGGTCGCGCAGACGCAGGATTATCGGGCGACGGTGGAGGACCTGCAGGCGTGGGAGCGCCGGAACGGCCGCATCCCCAAGGGCAGCGTCGTCCTGCTCTACACCGGCTGGTCCCGCCGGTGGAGCGACCCGGCCCACTATCTGAATCTGGACGCGCAGGGAGTGCCGCGGGTGCCCGGGTTCTCCCCGGGGGCCACCGCCTTCCTCGTCAGTGAGCGGGATATCCGTGGCGTGGGTCTGGATACCTGGGGCCCCGGGGTCCCTCCGGGAACCCATGGCGGTGACGACGGGATGCGCCCCCTCCTGCAGGCCGGGAAGTGGCAGCTCGTGAATCTCACCAACCTGGACCGCCTCCCGGCCAAGGGCGCCAAGCTGCTGGTCGCGCCGCTGCGGATCGAGGCCGGGTCGGCGCCGGCACGAGTGATCGCTATCTTACCTTGAAATCCCGACCGCGACACGTGGCGCGTGAGGGGGCGAGATCTTGGCGTCGGCCGGTGGTGTCCACGATCTCCCGCCCGCTCGCGTGCAGTCTGCGGTTCCCGAGGCACAGCCGTGAGTGACCCCCTCCGCCGCATCGCCCGCATTCCCACCGCCGTCTTGTCGGACGCCCTGGGTCGCCTGGGAACCATGGCCGCGGCCATCAAACCGGTGACCCGCGGGATGCGGCTGACCGGGATCGCGCATACGGTGCGCTGCTTTCCGGGGGATTACCTCACCCTGCTCAAGGCGCTGGCCGAGGCGCGGGAGGGCGAGGTGCTGGTGGTGGATGGCGGCGGGGTGGTGGAGGCCGCCCTGATGGGCAAGCTCATGGCCATCGAGGCCCGGCGCAAGGGCCTCCACGGCTTCGTCATTGACGGGGCGGTCCGGGACCTGCGCGGCCTGGAGGAGGTGGACGTCCCGGTCTTCGCGCGGGCGGCCACGCCCCGAGTCGGGACGGCCGAGCACCTCCAGGAGACCCAGATTCCCATCATCTGCGGGGGGGCGCCGGTGCAGCCCGGGGACATCGTCCTTGGCGACGAGGACGGCGTGGTGGTCTTCTCCGCCAAGCGGCTGCGCGAGATCGTCTCCCGCGCCCTCGAGGTGCAGCGGCACGAGGCCGAGGTGGTGCGGAAGCTGAAGCAGGGCCGGCCGCTGGCCGAACTCATGAAGCTCTTCGATCGTCTGATCCAGCTGCGGAAGCGGGGGTGAGCATGGCCGGTCCCCTGGCGGGCCTCCGCGTGCTGGATCTGACCCGGATCCTGGCCGGCCCCTTTTGCACCATGATCCTGGGAGACATGGGGGCGGATGTGGTGAAGGTGGAGAACCCTGACGGCGGGGACGACGCGCGCCGCTGGGGACCGCCGTTCGTGGAGGGGGAGTCGGCCTACTTCCTGAGCGTGAATCGGAGCAAGCGAAGCGTGACCCTGAACCTGAAGGTCCCGCGGGGAAAAACCCTGCTGGCCGACCTGCTGACCCGTGCCGATGTCCTCATCGAGAACTTCCGGCCCGGGGCCATGGAGCGCCTGGGGTTCGGGTACGAGGAGGCGGCTGCCCGAAACAGGCGCCTCATCTATTGCTCCATCTCCGGATTCGGCCAGACCGGGCCCGACGCACTCCGGCCGGGCTACGATCTCATCGTCCAGGGGGAGAGCGGGGTCATGAGCCTGACCGGCTTCCCCGAAGGGCCGCCGTGCAAGGTGGGCCTCTCAATCGCGGATATCATCGCCGGGATGTATGCGGTGCAGGGAATCGCCTTCGCCCTCTACGCCCGGGAGACGACCGGACGGGGGCAGCGAATTGACGTGGCCCTCCTGGACGGGATGATCTCCTTTCTCACCTACCAGGCCGGGATCTACTTCACCACCGGGAAGAGCCCGTCGCGGATGGGGAACCTCCACCCCACGATCATGCCCTACGAGACCTTCGAGGCCTCCGACGGTCACCTGAATGTCGCGGTGGGGAACAACAGCCTCTTCCAGCGGTTCTGCCAGGTCCTGGGCCGGCCCGAGCTGGCCGCTGACCCTCGCTTCGACACCGAGGCTGGGCGAGTCGAGAATCGGGGAGTCCTGCGCCCGATCCTGGAGGACGTTCTGCGGACCCGGTCGGTGGCAGCGTGGCTCGAGGCGTTCACCGCGGCCGGATTCCCCTGCGGCTCCATCAAGACGATGGCGGAGGTCTTCTCCACCCCCCAGGTGCTGGCCCGGGAGATGGTCCGGACCGTCGTGCACCCGAAGGTGGGGCCAGTGCGCGTGACCGGGAACCCCCTCAAGATGTCGGAGACCCCCGGGGCGGTCGAACAGCCGCCGCCGCTTTTGGGGGAGCACACAGACCAGGTCCTGGCGGAGTGGCTGGGGCTGGATGGGGAGGCGTGCACGGTCTTGCGGCGGGACGGAGTGATCTGAGATGGAGGCCCTGGCGGCAGCCGCCCTGGTGGTCCTGGCGGTGGTGAGCGTGGTGTGGACCGCGCTGCTGATCCCGGTGCTGCTGGAGTTCAAGCGGGCGTCCTGGCGCTTGCAGGAATTCATCCGGACCCTGGAGCTGGACCTGCGGCCCGTGCTGCAGGAGGCGCGGGAGGGGATCCGGGAGATGACCAAGGCGGCCCAGGGGGTGGCCGATAGCACGGCGCGTCTGCGCGGGGCCATGGCGGCAATGGAGGAGGCCGGCGAGAATCTCCGGGTGACCACCGGCGCGATCCGCGCCGTCTTCGGGTCGCGGCTCATCCCGGTGGCAAGCGTCCTGGCGGGCGTGCGGGCCGGGGTCAAGACACTGTGGAAGCGGTATCGACAAAGGAGGGAACGATCATGAGTGAAGATCGCGGATACTCCGCGGCAGCCGTCGCGTTGGGATTCATCCTGGGCGGCGTCCTGGGGGGCTGCCTGGCCGTGCTGTTCGCGCCCGAGTCGGGGCGCCGGACCCGGGAGCGCCTGCGGGACCTGGCCTCCGACGTGCGGGACAAGACCATCGATGTGTCCGAGGACCTGCGGGACAAGGCCGAGGAAGCGATCGAGCGCGGCCGCGAGGTCTTCGAGGAGAAGAAAACCATCCTCTCGGCCGCGGTCCAGGCCGGCAAGGAGGCCGTGCAGCGCGAGCGCGAGCGCCTCTCCTCCCGCTCATCCTGACGCCCCGACGACAGGGCGCCCCCTGGGCAACGAATGCCCTCCGGCGGACGCGCCTGCAGGCCATGGTCTGCGTCCGCCGGAGTCGGCCACATTCTTCTGCTTCTCCGCGAACGGATGGCCTTGGGCCAAACGCGACAGCCAAACGCGCCAGACTTGACACTCCCGCTCTCGAATGATAACTTCCGCGCCACCGTTTCTCCTTGTCCCTGAAGGCTCGGGGAGATCTTCTCTGCTAGGGGAAACGGGGGAATTGGTAGGCCACTGCACCTCTGAAGTTTCGGTCTGGGGTCTCTGAAGAGGAGGGGGGGCTATGATGCAGAAGAAACAGCGGCTCATTTCCAGACGGGAGGTCATCAAGGCTGGCGCGCTGGCGGCGGGAATCGGTCCGGCGATCATCATCCCCGGACGGGCCCGCGCGGCCAAGAAGACCCTGAAGATTCTCCAGTGGGTCCACTTCGTGCCGGTATACGACGAGTGGTTCAACAAGAAATACGTCAAGGAATGGGGCGACAAGAACGACACGGAAGTCACCGTGGACAACATCGGCATCGCCGGGCTGAGCGCCCGAGCGGCCGGCGAGATCTCAGCCCAGAAGGGCCACGACCTGTTCCTGTTCAACTGGCCTCCGCCGATCTACGAGGAGCAGGTGGTGGACATGAAGGATGTGTACGAAGAGTGCCAGAGGAAGCACGGCAAGCCCATTGATCTGGCCATCAAGAGCACCTATAACCCGAAGACCAAGAAGTACTTCGGCTTCTCCCCGTCCTTCACCCCGGATCCGGTCAATTACCGCCAGGATCTCTTCGGCCAGGTTGGGATGCCCACCGGGCCGAAGAGTTGGGATGATGTCCGGACCGCGGGGAAACAGATCAAGCAAAAGACGGGCATCCCGGTGGGCATTGGCCTGGCGCAGGAAATTGACACCGGCATGGCCATGCGAACCATCATGTACGCCTTTGGGGCCGGCGAGCAGGACGCAAACGGCAACATTGCCCTCAACTCCAAGCAGACCCTGGAGTCAGTGAAGTTCGTCAAGGCCCTCTTCGAAGAAACGATGACGCCGGAGGTCTTTAGCTGGGATGCCTCGTCGAATAACCGGGCGATGATCGCGGGCCAGATCTCCCTGGCCCTGAACGCCATCTCGATCACCCGCACCGCGGAGAAGGATAAGCCCGATATCTCCAAGCAGATCCAGCTCACCAAGGCCCTGGCCGGTCCGGTGCGGGCCATCGGGCTGGAGCACGTGATGGACGTGTACACCATCTGGAAGTTCGCCGAGAACATCGAGGGGGCCAAGAAGTTCCTCGTGGACTACGTGACGAATTTCCGGCAGGGGTTCATCGCAGGAGAATTCTACGACTTCCCCTGCTTCCCCAGTACCGTTCCTGACCTGAAAAAGCTCATCGCCAACGATCCCAAGGCGCATCCGGCCGACAAGTACAAGGTCCTCGAGGACGTCCTGGAATGGGCGACCAACGTGGGCTACCCGGGTTACTCCAACGCCGCCATAGACGAGATCTTCCAGACTTGGGTGATCAACGTGATGTTCGCCAAGGCGGCCGCCGGCAAGGCCACCCCCGAGGAAGCCATCAAGGAGGCCGAAGCCGCCTCCAAGCGCATCTTCGAGAAGTGGAAGGCGAAGGGCCTCGTCTAGGCCAGCACGGGACGCCTTTTCCAGACCGCGGACGGACGCGCCGACACCAAGGCTGGTTTCCGCAGGAGGGAGGCTCCGATGTCCGGAGCCTCCCTCCATGTTTGGGTCCGCGTGAAGGGAACAGACAAGCTATGGCGACGGTAGAGACCAGGAATATACGGAAAAGCTTTGGCAGCGTCCAGGCCGTGAACGGGGTGGACCTGTCCACCAAAGAGGGGGAATTCCTTGTCCTCCTGGGGTCCTCGGGGTGCGGGAAGACCACCCTGCTCCGGATGATCGCGGGCCTGGAAAAGCCCACCTCCGGCGAAGTGCTGATCGCCGGGGAGGTGGTGAACGAGATGCCGCCACGGGCCAGGAAGATCGCCATGGTCTTCCAAAGTTATGCCCTCTACCCCCACATGACGGTCTTCAAGAACATCGCATTCCCCCTGAAGGCTCAGAGGATGGGGACGGAGGCCATCCGGCAGAAGGTCGAGTGGGCCGCCGGCTTATTCGGGATCGAGCTCTTGCTTCATCGGAAACCGCGGCAGCTCTCCGGCGGCGAACGGCAGCGGGTGGCCCTGGCCCGGGCCGTGGTGAGGGAGCCGGCCGTCTTTCTCCTGGACGAGCCGCTGTCCAACCTGGATGCGAAGCTGCGGGCCTCCGCCCGGGACGAGCTCCAACAGTTCCAGCGGCGGATCGGGACCACGACCATCTACGTGACCCATGACCAGGTGGAGGCCATGGGCCTGGGGGATCGCATCGCCGTCATGCAGCACGGCAAGGTGCGGCAGATCGGGACGCCCATGGAGGTCTACGATGAGCCGGCCGACACCTTCGTGGCCGCCTTCCTGGGGTCACCCCCCATGAACCTGATGGAGGGGAAAGACTGTCTGGTCGGGTTTCGCCCAGAGCACTTCCTGCCCAAGGAGGCCTTTCCCATGACGGGGGCGGCTCCCGTGCCGTTCCGGGTGACCCGGCTGGAGTACCTCGGGGCGGATCGCCTGCTGTACGGGGTGCTGGAGCGCCCGTTCCCGGAGCAGAAGGTCATCGCCAGGCTACCCTCGACGGTGTCCATCCCCATTCAGCCCGGGGAGCGCTATGAGTTCGTCGTTCAGGAGAAGGACCTGAGGTTCTTCGACCGGGACGCGGGCCACCGGACGGAGGCGAGGCCACTGGTCGCCCAGTTCGCCTGACGCCGGCGTGTCGCCGCGGGTAGTGGCGGGAGTCGAGGATGAAGCTGGTTCAGGGTACGGCGCCGGTCAAGGTCGCCAGTCGCCGCGTGACCTTTGCCCACCTCCGCGATCGGGAGGAGTGGCTGGGACCGCTGATGATCGCTCCCGCCATCCTCTACATCGTGCTGGTGGTGGGCTTCCCCTTCTTCCTGGCCATCTATTACAGCTTCAGCGACATCACCCTGGGCAGCCGAAGCCTGGGGTTCGTGGGGCTGAAGAATTTTGCTGCCGTCTTCGGAAACACGAATTTCCGCACCGCCCTCTGGAACACCTTCGTCTTCGCCGTGGGATCCCAGTTGCTCGTGCTCGTGCTGGCCAACATGCTGGCCTTGGCCCTCCTGAAGGACTTCCGGGGGAAGTGGTTCTTTCGCCTCCTGATCCTGCTTCCCTGGGTCGCCCCCATCTCCCTGGGGACTATCGGCTGGCTGTGGATTCTGGATTCGACCTACAGCGTGATCAACTGGACGCTCCAGGCCCTGCGGATCATTGGCCCCAAGGCCCGCCTCATCTGGCTGGGCGTCCCGTACCTGGCCATGGGTTCCATCATCACCGTGCACGTCTGGCGGCTTCTTCCCCTGGCGACGGTGATCATCCTGGCTGGCCTCAGCTCCATCCCCAGGGACATCCATGATGCCGCCCAGGTGGACGGGGCCAGCTTCTGGCGGCATTACTTCCAGATCACGATGCCGCTCCTGCTTCCGGTCGCGATGGTGGCGCTCCTGTTTGGCGTGGTATTCGCCTTCACGGATATGACGGTGATTTATGTTCTCACCCGTGGCGGCCCGTACGATACGACCCAGGTCTTAGCCAGCCTGGCGTTCTTCACCGGCGTCGTGGGGGGCGACACGGCGGAGGGAGCCGCCATCTCCCTCTATCTGTTCCCGTTGCTCTTGGCCGTGGCCATCGCCTTCCTGCGTATCGCCCGGCGGTCCGAGGTGACCTGACATGGGACCCTTGGCGAGGCTGAAGTATTGGGCGGCGGATAGGGCACATTTTGCTATCGTGCTGGCCTTCAGCATTTTTTCCGCCTTCCCCTTCTACTGGATGATCATCACCACCTTCAAGCGGAACAGCGATCTCATCAACCGGGACAACAACCCCTTCATCTTCAACGAGCCACCCACGCTGGAGCACCTCCGGGTTCTCTTTCACGACACCCTGTACGGGATCTGGCTCTGGAATACCGCCTTCGTGGGCGTGCTGGTCGTGGGAATTACCCTGATCCTCGCCGTGCCGGCTGGCTACGCCCTGGCCCGGCTGTCGGGGCGCTGGGGTGAACACCTCGGCATCGGGATCTTCCTCACGTACCTGGTCCCGCCCACGCTGTTGTTCATTCCGCTGTCCAAAGTGGTGGTGGGTCTCGGGCTCCAAGACTCGCTCTGGTCCCTGGTGCTGGTGTACCCCTCCTTCACCGTGCCCTTCTCCACCTGGCTCCTCATGGGCTTCTTCAAGGCCATCCCGCGCGACCTGGAGGAGGCGGCGATGATTGACGGCTATAGCCGCCTGGGCGCGTTCGCGAAGATCGTCATGCCCATTTCTATCGCCGGGATACTGACGGTGGTGATCTTCTCCTTCACCCTGGTGATGCAGGAGTTCGTGTACGCCCTGACCTTCATCTCCCCTGTAAAGCAGTACACGGTCAGCGTGGGTGTCCCGACGTTTCTCGTGCACGGCGACGTGTACTTCTGGGGCTCGCTGATGGCCGGCTGCTTCATCGCCAGCGTCCCCATCGCCATCGTGTACAACTTCTTCGTTGACCGGTTCATTGCCGGGTTCACGGTCGGGGCGGTGAAGTGACCGCCGTTGCAATGAAAATTATTTGTCGCCCACCCACCCGCCGGCGTTTTCCAGCTTCCTATTTGCCCAGGTCCGTCAGGGGCTCTGGGCCTTTGAAGACCCAGAGGTAGCCGACGGGATCTCCGGCGATCCGGATGGGGCAAGCGATCCGCTCTGTCACCCCCAGGGCTTCCAGGCCTCGGACGCGGACCGCCCCCCGGCCGTCTCGCGAGACGACCTGGAGCGCCTGTTCCGCGACGCCATGCAGTCCTGGTAGGCGAAGTATTCAGCAATGCAACCACAGACGAACGCAGATAAACGCAGATAAGCACAGATAAACGCAGATCCTGACGCCAGGGATTTCCCCCTGAAGTCCGCGTATTCCAGGATAGGGGCCAGTGGGGCTGGAGATTCGGGACTTGATCAGGCCGCGGGCGTGTGGACCAGTCTGGTCTGCTCAGTGGCGAACAAATCCCCTCTTGACGGATTCGGTGGTGCGTTCGATATTAGGTTGAAATCAGCTGTTTTACCTGTTGTTTGCGATGTCGCATTCCTGACCTTCTCCCTCCGGATTCCGACGTCACCCCTACAGGTGGCGTTTCGATAATTCCCCTTCCGTTTCACGATCGTCAAAGCAGTGAGCAGGCAGAAGTCCCTCGTGCGGGCAATCGCCCCATAACCTTTCGGGACGTCCGCAAGAATCCGCCTGTCTGGCAGAGCGTAACCATGGACGAATCAAAGAGGAGGGGACAGTCATGAAACCATTCACGACGCCGCCTTGGGTCTCCAGGACAACCCTCACGGTTGGAATTCTCGTCATGACCGCCTTGGGCCCCGTGGCCCTGGCCGGGGAGCGGGGCGATTCGGGCTTGCCCCCGGGGCCCGGCAATCCGCTGGCCGACTTGCAGCGCCAGATCAATGAGCTATCTGGGCGGCTCTCCGCGCTTGAGGAAGCCTCGCAGTCTCTGACGGTGACCGTCAATTGCGCAGCAGGCGAGAGGATAACGGATGTTCAGGACAGAGTCGCGAATTTCGTTCCTCGCGTGACGATCATTGTAGATGGCATCTGCCGGGAATCGGTGAGCATCTGGCGCGACCGCATCACGTTGCAGGGGAAGTCGGTGGGAGACGGCCTGGAAGCTCCTTCGCCCACGGATACCGTGCTGACCCTGGATGGCTCCCACCGCACCCGCCTCAGTCAGCTTGCCCTGGTGGGAGGTAGCACTGGACTCAAGGGCCAGGGGGGTGCCACCTTCTCGGCTGTTGACCTGCACATCTCGGGGACCGGGTACGGAATCTTGGTGGAGCAGAACGTCGCCGGATCTCTGCGGAACACTGTCGTGGAAAATGGGAGCAAGACGGGAATCCTGGCGCAGATGGGTGCAACTCTCTGGGTCAACGGGGGATTGATCGAGAATAACGCGCTATTCGGTGTGGTGGCCGACAAAGGGGGCCAAGTATTTTTGTCAAATGAGGCTGTTGTCCGTAATAGCGGGATCGGAGTCATGGCTCAGAGCGGGGGATCCATCAATATCAATGGAGCCACCGTCAAGGCCAGCGGCGGTTTCGGCGCGATCGCCAATCCAGGGGGAAGCATCTACGTGAGCGGACCCAATTCTCTCATAACGGCGACGGGTACTCTCAAGCCAGCCTTGGTGGCAGGGAACGGTGGAGCGGTCTGGTTGATGAATGGGGCTCGAGTGGCAAACAATTTCGGTGGGGGAGTCTTCGGGTTCAACGGGAGTAGCGTCAACATCACGAATGGGGCCATTGTGGAGAACAACACGGGTCACGGGCTAGAGCTGTCCCTTGGATCTTCGGGCATGCTCACAAGCGGGAGCATCATTCAGGGTAATACGGGGGATGGAATCCACCTCAACGACGTAAGCGTGGTTGGCTTCGCGCCCCCTGAAGAGGGGGGCCAGTCCATTCTAAACAACGGAGGGTATGGTATCTTCTGTGCGCCCCCTCCCGCCGTCGCCCAGTTCACGGGACCTGCAACGATTACGGGTAACGGATTGGGTGCCACCAACTGCCCGGGTCCGCGCTAAGCAGTCGGATTCCAGCGGAGGTGCCTGCGCCCCGGATGCCGGTTGCTTGAAGAGCGAGTTGGTGAGGCCGAGAAGTTTGGCAGGACGGGGGATGAGCCGAGCCTGGCGTTCTGCAACGCGAATGGGGAGGACGTGAACGTTGACGGGCTCCTCGATCTGGTCTGCCATTTCCACACCCAGACGGCAGCTTTCCAGTCGGGAGACACCCAGGGCGTCCTGAAGGGGCAGACGGTTGCTGGCACCCCGCTTACGGGAACAGATTCGGTCCGCATCGTAATGCGGTTATCGCGGATATTGGCTGCGCTTGACCGGCGCCCCACTCTCGGCAGCGTGGCTGGCCTGCCTTCGTGGTGTGAGCGGCCCCCGAGGGATCCCCCTCCTCACCAATCAGTACAGCGCCAGCGGGCG
>METI01000031.1:8622-9201 GCA_001771285.1 candidate division NC10 bacterium RIFCSPLOWO2_12_FULL_66_18 | reverse complement strand
AGGAGCGTGTCTTCGCGCTGGATGTCGGCATCGAGGATGCCGTGGAGGATCATGTTGAGCTTGCAGATGGCCCAGGCGGAGTGGCCATTGTCCTGGCCGCAGAGGCGAAGGTTGCGGGGGTCCCCGCCGCTTTGCTCAACGAACTCGTGGCTCATGATCAGCATGCCGCCGGAGCCACAGGTTGGATCGTAGATCTTCATTCCAGCGTGTGGCTTGAGCAGCCGCACCATCAGCCGGACAACGTCGCGTGGGGTGAAGAACTCGCCCCCCTTCTTCCCCGCGGACTCGGCGAACATTTTGATGAGGAACTCGTAGGCGGCGCCGAGGAGATCGGAGAACTGGAAGTCCTCGTTCCGCAGCCGGTAGCGGTTGAAGTGCCGGACCAGGGCGCGGCAGTCCTCGTCGGA
Organism: candidate division NC10 bacterium RIFCSPLOWO2_12_FULL_66_18; assembly: GCA_001771285.1. GTDB lineage: Bacteria > Methylomirabilota > Methylomirabilia > Methylomirabilales > 2-02-FULL-66-22 > 2-02-FULL-66-22. Next base: position 8,794 of record METI01000031.1, on the reverse strand, counting down.
CAGCACGCGCTTGCCCCCTGAGACCTTCTGGAACTGGATATGGTCGAGAACGTGCTCAAGTGACGGATTACGGTCGCTCAGGGCCCCCAAGGCTTTGTCGAGAATTGCGGCGATGTCAGGGGCGTTGAGGTTGGGGAGGATGTGCTCCTCCCAGCGGGCCTCGGGCGGGACG
>METI01000031.1:0-8588 GCA_001771285.1 candidate division NC10 bacterium RIFCSPLOWO2_12_FULL_66_18 | reverse complement strand
AATACTCCAAGACCTCTTCATGGGTACGCCCCTCCTCAACCTTGCGGCCTATCAGCCGCTCGCGCTCGGCCTCGAAAACGTCCGAGCAGTGTTTGAGGAAGAGCATGCCGAAGATGTAGTCCTTGTACTCGGCGGCATCCATCCGCGGACGGAGGATGTCCGCAGCGGCGTAAAGATGACGTTCGAGCTTGGCGAGAGAAAGCCTGGCCAAGGGATAACTCCTTGGAATGCCAGGGGAAAGAACTACGCCAAAGGTTCCGCCGTATTATTCGGCTCTCAGACAACACCCGTGAGATGAGAGCCGTACCTGCCGAAAGGAAACGCCGATCCTCGCGAGAGAATCGGCGTTCAATCCATCCAGGATTCCTCCAGACAATAGGGCTCTCTTTCGGGCTCTCTATGGTCCCAGGTTCATGCGAGCAAAGCGTAGCTCCTTATATCAGGATCTCCCGTGGGTTTCAAGGCTTGCGCCTCCGCCCCAACCCCGATCTCCCCCGGCCCCCGTTCTTCACTCCACCGTGACGCTCTTGGCCAGGTTGCGAGGCTGGTCCACGTCGCAGCCCTTGCGCACGGCCACGTGGTAGGCCAGGAGCTGCATCGGGATGGCGAGGAGGACGGGAGTGAGCAGGGGAGAGGTGCGTGGCACGGCCAGGCAGTGGTCCACCTTGCGCGGCAGGTCCAGGTCGCCCTCGGTGCACAAGGCGATGACGATCCCGTCCCGGGCCTTGACCTCCTGGATGTTCCCCAGGATCTTCTCGTACACCTTGTCCTTGGGCGCCAGGATCACCACCGGCATCTCCTCGGTGATCAGGGCGATGGGCCCGTGCTTCATCTCGCCGGCCGGATACCCCTCGGCGTGGATGTAGGAGATCTCCTTGAGTTTCAGGGCCCCCTCCAGGGCAATGGGATAGTTGATGCCCCGGGCCAGGTAGAGGAAGTCCGACTTGGTGTGGAAGAGGTGCGCCAGGCGCTCCAGCTCCGTGTCCAGGTGGAGGACGGTTTCGATCTGCTGGGGGAGGCGGACCAGGTCGGCCAACAGGTCACGGACGCGGGCCGCATCCAGGGTCCCCCGCTTCCGCCCGAAGTCGAGCGCGAAGAGGTAGAGGGCCGCGAGTTGCGCCGTGAAGGTCTTGGTGGCGGCCACGCCGATCTCGGGCCCGGCATGGGTGTAGAGGACGCCGTCCACCTCCCGGGTGATGGAGCTCCCGACGACGTTGCAGACGGCGAAGGTGTGGCAGCCCCGGGCGCGCGCCTCCTTGACGCCGGCCAGCGTGTCCAGGGTCTCCCCGGACTGGCTCACCGCCATCACCAGCGTCTGGGGGTCCACCACCGGATCGCGGTAGCGGAACTCGGAGCTGTAGTCCACCTCCACCGGGATCCGGCACAGCTCCTCGAGCATGAACTTGCCGACCAGGGCGGCGTGCCACGCCGTCCCGCAGGCGATGAGGATCACCTTCTGGATCTGCGGCAGAACCTCGTCCAGCGCCTCCATGCCCTCGAAGAAGATCTGCCCCGACTCCTCGGAAAACCGGCCGCGGATGGTGTCACGCACGGCCCGGGGCTGCTCGTAGATCTCCTTCAGCATGAAGTGCTTGTAGCCCCCCTTCTCCGCCAGGATGGGGCTCCAGAGCACTTTCTCCACCGGGTGCTGCACGGGCTCGCCCTGGAGCGTGGTGATCTGGACGCCGTCCCGCGTCAGGACCACCATCTCCTCGTCGTTGAGGAAGAGAACGTTGCGGGTATGGTTCAGGATCGCCGGGATGTCCGAGGCGAAGAAGAAATCCCCCTGGCCCAGCCCGACCACCAGCGGGCTGCCGCACTTGGCACCCACCAGCCGGCCGGGGTCGCCCTTCCAGAGGACGCCAATGGCGTAGGCCCCGGTGACATCATTCAGGGCGCGCCGCGTCGCCACCTCGATGTCCCGGTCCTCCTTGAGGTACTTCTCGATGAGGTGCGCGATGACCTCGGTGTCGGTCTCGGAGCGGAAGAAATGCCCCTCGGCCAGGAGTTTCTCCTTCAGGGCCAGGTAGTTCTCGATGATCCCGTTGTGGACGACGACCAGGTCCCCGGTGCAGTCGGTGTGCGGGTGGGCGTTCTCCTCCGTCGGCCGGCCGTGGGTCGCCCAGCGGGTGTGGCCCAGGCCCAGGGTCCCGCCCAGGTTGGCGCCCCAGAGGGCATTCTCCAGCTCCTTGATCTTGCCGACGGAGCGGTGGATCACCATCCGGCCCTGGTCCACCACGGCCAGGCCGGCGGAGTCATACCCCCGATACTCCAGGCGCTTGAGTCCCTCGATGAGGATCGGGACGACCCGCTTCTCCCCGATGTAGCCGACGATGCCGCACATCACTCTTCCCCTTCGCTGGAAAACGTCACATCGCCCCGGCCGGTTGCAGGTCGAAGTTCCGCGCGTACAGGTCGTTGACCGCCCGGATCTCGTCCGGGGTGAGGTCCGGGACATCCGAGGCGCCGGCGAACTCCGCCAGCTGTTCCTCGTTGTAGATGTTGGGCAGGACGCAGGCGAAACACGGCTCGGCCAGGATCCACCGGATGGCGGCCTGGGCGATCGTCCGCCCCGTCCCCTCCGTCAGGAAGCTGAGCCGTTCCACCTTCTTCAGGCCGACATCCAGCCAGGCCTTCTTCCGCTCGTCGGTGTTCACCCGGAAGAACCGGTGGTCGCTTTCCCCGAAGGTCGTCTCGCGGCTGTACCGTCCCTCCAGCAGGCCCGAGGAGTGGGGCACGCGGACCATGAGGCCGACGCCCTGCTGCTTGGCCAGTGGAATGAGGGGCTGGCCGATTTGCTGCTCCAGCATGTTGTAGATGATCTGGGTGACCATCCTGCGCTCGAGGAGGCAACACCTCCCCTCTTCGGCCTGCCGGGGATCAATGGCCGGGCCCAGCGTCGCCCCGTAGTGGCGGATCTTCCCCTCCGCCTTCAAGTGCTCCAGCTCGGCGAACAGATCGTCCCGCCGGAGGGTGCCGATGCGGGGGTTGTGGAGCTGGTACAGGTCAATGTGATCCGTACCCAGCCGGCGGAGACTCTCCTCGCAGGCCTTACGCACGGTGGCCGGGTGCCAGTCCTGCGGACGCTCGCGCTGGCCGGGCTGGACCCCCGGGTGGTTGGTGAAGTCGTAGCCGAACTTGGTCGAGTACACCACCCGATCCCGCGTCCCCTGAAAGGCCTTGGCCAGGAGGGTCTCGCCCAGGCCATCGCCGTAGACGTCGGCCGTGTCGTAGAAGCTGATCCCGAGGTCGAAGGCCTTCTGCAGCAGGCGGATGCCCACCGCCTCATCCTTGATCCCCCACATGGTCGTGCCGACGGTCCAGACGCCGAAGCCCACTTCCGATGCCTGCAGCGTCGTGTTGCCGAAGGTGCGATATCTCATCGGTGTTCCCTCTCCGTTGTCCGTCTGCTCCCGCGGGGCGCGGCGGAAACTCCCCGGCGTCGCTCTTGCCGCGCCGTCACCCCCGGGCGGGCCGGGCCTCGGGTTCCGTCACCAGGGCCTGCAAGGCGGTGGCCACCTTGTGCGGATCGTGGCGGATGGTGTCCAGCTTGTGGAGCGTTCGCTTCCCCTGCCACCCTTCCTCCACGAAATTCCCCACGACCGGGATGGGACCCAGGGCCTTGACCTGCCGGATCTCCTCGGGCGTCACCGGCATGAAGTGGACCTCGTCCCGCCGGTACGCAGCCAGCATCTCCTCCGACGGTACCTGGGTATTCAGGAGGACGTAGTCGAGATGCCCCTCACCCAGGTATCGCAGCATCTCCCGCACGTGGGCCACGGTGTCGAACCCATCCGTCTGGCCGGGTTGCGTCGTGGTGTTGCAGATGTAGGCCGTCTTCGCCCGGGTCCCTTTGATCGCCTGGCGAACCGGGCCGGGCAAGAGGCCGGGGAGGACGCTACAGTAAAGGCCGCCGGGGCCGAGGACGATCAGGTCCGCCTCGTGGATCGCCTGCAGAACCGCCTCGGCGACCCGCACGTCCGCCGGCTCCAGAAACACCTCGGCGATGGGGGGCTTCCCGGTCGCCCGGGCGTTGAATTCCCCCCGGACCACCGAGCCGTCGGCCAACCGCGCGCAGAGGGTGGCGGGGGAGGAGGGGAGGGGCAGCACGACGGCCCAACAGTCGAGGAGCTGCGCCACGGCCGCCACGGCCCGCTCAAAGTCTCCCAACACTCCGGCGAAGGCGGTGAGGATTAGGTTCCCCAACGCCATGTTCCGGAGGGTCGAATCGTGGGCGGGGCGGAAGCGGAACTCGAACAGATCCGCCAGCGGCTTGAAGTCAGGCGAGGGATTCGCGGCGGCCGCCAGGACGCTGCGGATATCCCCCGGCGCCGGGAGGCCGAACTGGTCCCGGATGACGCCGCTGCTGCTCCCGGTATCCGTGGTGGTGACAATGGCCGTGACGGCCCAGCCGGTCCCCCGGAAACCCTGCACGATCAGGAACGGGCCCGATCGTCCCCCCAAGACTACGAGCCTCGCCACGTCCTCTGGTGTTCTCCCGTTTACGAGACGCCTGCTATGCCTCGCATCTCGGCGTCGAGATCATCCTGAAAAATCGAATTTGGTTGTCCCACTCTGGTAGGGCCTCCCTCACCCACTCACTTCTTGCCCCGGTTTTTGCGGATCTCGGCCGCCCGGCCATCCTTGTTCGTCTGTTGCGCGCGGCCGAACGCCACGGCATCGGGCGGCACCTCCTGGGTGATGGCGGACCCGGCGGCCACGATGGCGCCCCGCCCGATCCGGACCGGGGCCACCAGGCTGGTGTTGGATCCGATGAAGGCCTCGTCCTCGATGATGGTCTGGTGCTTGGTGAAGCCGTCGTAGTTGCAGGTGATCGTTCCGGCCCCGACATTCACCCGCTCGCCGAGGGTGGCGTCCCCCACGTAGGTCAGGTGGGGCACCTTCGAGCCCTCGCCAATCACCGATTGCTTGACCTCGACGAAGTTGCCGATCTTCACCTTGCGCTTCAGGTGCGAGCCCGGCCGCAGGTGGGCGTAGGGACCGATGGTGCATTCGTCGGCGACCTCGCTCTCCGAAATTACGCACCCATCCAGGACCGTCACCCGGCTGCCCAGGCGCGAGTCCCGGATCCGGGATCCCGCATGGATCGTGCACCCCTCGCCGATGTTGGTCCGGCCCTCGATCTGCACATTGGGGTACAGAGTGGTATCCCGCCCTACCGTCGCCAGGCTCGATACGTGCGCGCTTCCCGGATCCAGGCAGGTGACTCCCTCTGACATCAGCCGCTCCACCATGCGCCGGCGCAGGACGGCGTACGCCTCTGCGAGCTCCGCCCGCGTGTTGATTCCCAAGACCTCCCGCGGGTCTTCGGCCAGGACCGTGGCAATCCGCCCCCCCGCTTTCTTGAGGAGCGGCAGCACCTCCGGCAGGTACAGCTCCTTCCTGACTGTCGATGGCTTCACCCGATGCAGCGCCGCGAACAGTCGCGGCGCCCGGAAGCAATAGATGCCCGCGTTGATCTCCGAGACGCGCCGCTCGGCTGGCGTCGCCTCCACCTCCTCGACGATGGCCCGGAAGGCACCCCGGCGGTCCCGCAGGATCCGCCCGTACCCCTGGGGGTTGGCCAGCCGGGTGGTGACCAGCGTGGCGTGAACGCGCGTCTTGAGATGTGTGGCCACGAGCCGCTCAACCAGGGCGTCGGTCAGAAGCGGGACATCGCCGGAGAGGACCAGGACGTCCCCCTCGAAGCCCTGCAGGACCGATTCGGCCTGGAGGACGGCGTGGGCGGTGCCGCGCTGCTCCGCCTGCACGACGAATTCGACCCCGCTGGCCAGCGGGGCCAGGGCCTCGCGCACCCGCCCGGCCTGGTAGCCGATCACCACCAGGGTGCGCTTGACGCCGAGCTGGCGGCACAGTTCCAGGACGTGGGAGACCATGGGAAGGCCGTTCAGGGGGTGCAGGATCTTGACCAGGTCGGAGTGCATCCGGGTCGCCTGGCCAGCGGCCATGACGATGGCGCACAGGTCCAGCATGGGAGGTCCTGCCTTGGCGGTCCTGGTTGAAGACATGGGTGATCCTCCCGTCCAGTGTGGGGCGCGCAATGCAAGACAAATGCCCCACGCTGGGAAGCGGATGATAGCATACGCAAATCGCCAGAAAAAGGGGATTTCTCGGCTCCCGAGTCCTGCTCAAAGGCGTTCGGGCGTTCGGTGGTTCGGGGGTTCGGTTGTACACGAGGTTCCAGAACGCCCGAACAGCCGAACTGTCGAACCGTCGAACGCACTTCGTTCCGCAGAGGCGAGGGAAATCAGGGGACCGGAACCTCGAGGGCGCGAAGCGCGGCGGCGACCGTGTAGAGGGAGCCGGTCACCAGGATCGTGTCGTCAGGTCCGGCCATGGCCCTGGCCAGGGCCAGCCCCTCTGCGGGGTCTGCCGCAATCTCCACCTTGGAACAGTAGCGGTCGGCCATGACCAACTCGTGCGGGTCGGCCCCACGGTCGGCCGGCGGGTGGGTGAGGATGGTTTGATCGGCGAGTGGTCCCAGGAGGGCCAGCATGGCCTCCCAGTCTTTGTCCCGCAGAACGCCGAAGACCAGGATGAGGCGGTTGAATGTGGGCCGGTGTTCGGCCAGGAACGCGGCAAGGGCCTGGGCCCCCGCCGGGTTGTGAGCCCCATCCAGGAGGATCCGGGGACGCTCCGAGACGACCTGGAGCCGCCCGGGCCAGCGCGCCTCCTGCAGGCCGCGACGGATCGCCCCCTCGCCCAGGCGAAACCCTTGCACCTCCAGCACCTCGGCCGCGGCAATGGCGGTGACGGCGTTCTCCGCCTGGTGGCGTCCGGCCAGGGGGATCCACAAGGCCTCGTAACGGCGGCTGGGTCCCGTCAGGTCCAGGACCTGGCCAGCCAGCCCCGACTCCCGGACGCTGAAGGCATAGGCCTCCTGGACCTGCACCAGGGGCGCCCCCCGCTCGGCCGCGGTCCGGCGGATGACCTCGTGGCCTTCGCCCCGGGAGGCGGTGACGATGGGGACGCCGGACTTGATGATGCCCGCCTTCTCCATGCCGATCTCGGCGAGCGTCCGGCCCAGGTACTCCTGGTGCTCCAGGGAGACGTTCGTCACCACCGCCACATGCGGAGTGATCACATTGGTCGCATCGAACCGGCCACCCAGGCCGACCTCGATGACCGCGGCCTCCACCGCCTGCCGGGCGAAGTGCTGGAAGGCCATGGCCGTCGTCAGCTCGAAGAAGGTGGGATGTGGTAGCCGGTCGGACGGGGGATTCGGGATCGCGTGATGCGCGAAGTGCGCCGCACAGAGATCCTTCAGCCGGCCCGTGAGGCGCGTGACCTCCCGCTCCGGGATGGGGGCGCCGTTGATCCGGATTCGTTCCGTGAAGTTGAGGAGGTGGGGCGAAGTGTACAGCCCCGTGCGGTAGCCCGCCGCCTGGAAGATCGCGCTCAGCATCGCCGCAGTCGAGCCCTTGCCGTTGGTCCCGCCGATGTGGGCGCTGGGCACCGTCTGCTGGGGATTGTCCAGGAGATCCAGCAGGCGACGGACCGTCTCCACACCCAGGCGCCAGCCGAAGCGGCGCAGGCCGAAGAGAAACTCGGTGGCCTCTGCGTAGGTCACGGGAGCAGTCCCTGATACCGACGAGCGTGGGACGGGGAAGGGTGGCAGGGTCCGGGAGGTACCCTCGCGCCAGTACGCCTATTGCCGCGACGCCCCGGCCGGGGTCTCGGCAAAGTAGTCGAGGAGCTGGATGAGCGTCTGGCGCAGATTCTTCCGCTCCACGATCATGTCTACGAAGCCGTGATTGAGGAGGAACTCCGACCGCTGGAAGCCTGGCGGCAACTCCTGGCGAATCGTATCCTGGATGACCCGCGGTCCGGCGAAGCCGATGAGCGCGTTGGGCTCCGCGATGTTGACGTCGCCCAGCATGGCATAGCTCGCGGTGACGCCGCCGGTTGTGGGATCGGTCAGGATCGAGATGTAGGGGAGGCGAGCGCGCCCCAACCGGGCCAGCGCCGCGCTGGTCTTGGCCATCTGCATGAGGGACAGGACGCTCTCCTGCATCCGGGCGCCGCCCGAGCAGGAGATCGCGATGAAGGGGATCCGCTCCGCGATGGCGTCCTCGATGGCGCGCGTCACCTTCTCGCCCACCGCGGAGCCCATGCTCCCTCCCATGAAGGCGAACTCCAGGGCGCAGACGCTCACCCGGTGCCCGCCGATGGTCGCGACCCCGGACACCAGGGCCTCCTCCATCCCGGTCGCCTTCTTGGCGGCCTTGAGGCGGTCCGGGTAGCCCTTCTGGTCCTTGAAGTGCAGGGGGTCCAGCGAGTGGAGAGAGGCGTTCCGTTCCTCGAAGCTGTCAGGATCCACGAGGAGGTCAATGCGGGCCCGGGCGCCGATCCGGAAGTGATGCTGGCACCGCGGGCAGACGTTGGCGTTCCGTTCCAATTCCTGCTTGTAGATGATCTCCTTGCAGTTGTCGCACTTGATCCAGAGGCCCTCGGGCATCCGGACCTTGGTGTCCTTCACGCTGACCAGCGGCTCTTTCTTGAACCAGGCCACGGCGATTCTCTCCGGCAACTGCTTCGCTACGGTAGCCGACCCTCCTGACCGTGTC
>METI01000030.1:17895-18834 GCA_001771285.1 candidate division NC10 bacterium RIFCSPLOWO2_12_FULL_66_18 | reverse complement strand
GTGACTGATACCTAGTCGGCAGCGGCCTCAATAACCCGATGGCAGTTGTCGTAGGGCCTTCCGAACCAGTCACCCCATATCCGGAGCGTTCCGCTCTTGACGCTGGGCAACAAGCGAAGGATGCAGCCTCGGATATGAGCAGCGTCCTGGTCTGGCATTGCCGTCTTCACGTGTGGCCAATAAGCTTTTACCCGGCGGGCCCCGCGCCTTCGTGGAGGTCAGCCTAAGACGCCCTCAAGAATCGCGGCGAAAGACATTCTGGACGGGTGGTTACGTGTCATTGGCATTCTCAAAAGGGGGTCTTAGATGGTTTCCGCATAAGACACCCGTTGCCTCCCGCTGCCCCCCCAGAGCCGCCTCCCGGAACCTCTGGGGACTCTCCGGATAGCTGAGCACAGCTCGGCGTGGACCGGTATGCCAATTATGGTCCTGGAGGTCCAGGGCGGCTCAGACGTGAGCGTATCACGGGCATGTCGAGAGTCAACCGCAAAGAGGGCCCCCGTCGCGGTAACCTAGCCGTTCACCAAAGGTGTTGATACGCGGAATGATGGAGTTGCTGCTCTGGGGATCTTTGCAGTCATTACCGTAAGTTCCGTCGATATCCATCGGCGGGAATGCTGCAGAAGAATTCTTCCTGAGATGGCAGTTCCTCCTTTAGCAGTTAGGTCGTGGAGTTATCGCCCGACGGCGGATCGCTATCAACACCTTTGGTGAACGGGTAGCGCGGTAACACGGGGGCGGACAATGCTTAGGGTGCTGAGCCCTGGGAGAGGTTCGGCCTCAATGGCTTTTGTTCAGAGCGGTGACCTAAAAAGCCAAACGGCCCGCGAGGTCAGAATCCCTCCAGTGGCCGTTCGCGTTCGCCCCGCCGAGACGCTTTCCGCGCCATGATCCTGCATGCCCGCTGGCCTCCGTGGTCCTCTCCCCAGTCCAAAGAAA
>METI01000030.1:0-17861 GCA_001771285.1 candidate division NC10 bacterium RIFCSPLOWO2_12_FULL_66_18 | reverse complement strand
CCGTGGTCCTCCCACCAGTGCAAAGCGAGCCGTCGAGTTGGCCAGACGGTATCAGAGGGAAAGCAGGAGTCAAGTTGAAAGTGGACCTAGATACGAGGGCCAGGGGTCGGGGGCTGGGGGCTGGGGATTGGGGGATGGCTCAGCCAGATTGCGCGGGTCGATCCTTGCCGGGGGTGGGGAGAGTGGCCATGAGGTCGGCCTCGTACGTTGCCAGGTCCGGGAAGGAGGGGAAGCCATGAAGGCCCAGGCATGCGTCGCGGCTGGGATGAGGGGCCGCTGCTGTCACCTTGAGGATCGTCGCGACGAATCGTTGGAAGGCGCGGACGGGAGAGGGCTCGCCTTGAAGCTGCGGGATGGCCAGGTCCTTGATGGAGAGCCGAACGCAGCGGACCCCGGGCCCTGTCGGCGTTGAATTCGTCGCCATCACGAGGTCCAGGATCAACAGGTCAGCGTTCTGCGCTGTGTCGTCCGAGTTGCCGATGCTCGCGACGGATATGCCCGCCACTTGTTTCCACGGCAAGAGGCCTGTTCCGCCACGCCGATCATGAAGTTGAAGGCCGCGGGCGTCGAGCCCGACGGCCCGCATGGGGACCGGCAGCAGCGGGCGATGCGACGGGGAGGCGGGGACCTCCACCGGTACCGCCTCGGGCACCGGGGCCTCGGGCGGCGGCGGAGGGGGCGGCGCCTCGGCGACGACTGGCGCGGACGAGATCTGCGGGGCGGCTTCGGGTCGCTCCCGCGCCGGCTGCAGCGCGTCCTTTGCCGCCGCGATCATTGCGGCACTGGCCTGCTGGAATTCGGGCGTGGCGCGGGGATGCGTGCGGGCCTGTTCGAGCATCCCCAGGGCCTCGCCGGGCTCCTTGAAGACCTGGAGCAACAGTCGGCTGTAGGCCAACAGGGCCTTCGGTGCCAGGGGGTCATCGGGCCACGACGCGATGGCTTCCCGGTAGCCCTCCGCCGCCTCCGCGTACTCCTGGCGCTTCTCGCAATCGGTCGCCAGGGTCAACTGGTCGCGTAGCGCCAGGGGCACGTCCCGATACGTTTGCTTGTGTTCCCGGGCTGCGGCCACGGCCCCTGTCATGTCCCGCGCCTTGAGATAGGCCCCCACGAGCCGTGCCGATTCCCTCCCCGCGGCGGCCTGATCCCCCGTGCGCGTGTAGGCGTCAATGAGGGACGTCCGGGCGTCGATGTTGTCCGGCTTCGCTTTGAGCAGGGCCTCCAGATCCTTGATGGCTCCCTCCGCGTCTCCCCCGTCCAGCTTTCCCAGGGCGGCAGCCAGCCGATCGGAGGCGGTCCAGGTGGTCTTCTTCTGGATGGCGGGCGCCAGGACCTTGGCCTCGAGGCCGGTCACCAGAATCAGGATCGCCACCACCGCGCCGAGGCCGAAGCCGCCGATGTGGGCCCAGACGGCCACACCGCCCGCCTGGCCGCTCTGGGCCATGGCGAACTGCTGGAGGAGCCAGAGGGGCAGCGCCACATAGGCCGGCGCGTGGAATGTCCCCCGGAAGAAATAGATCCAGTAGAAGAACCGGATGCGCGTGGTGGCCTGCCGGACGAGGAACGCGCCCATCAATCCGGCGATGGCCCCCGAGGCGCCCACCAGCGGCATGGTGCTCTGGGGGTGCATGGCGGCGTGCGTCAGGGTGGCCGCGATGCCGCTCACCACGTAGAGAACCGGGAAGAACACGCGACCCCACCGATCCTCCAGGCTCCCCCCGGCGAGCCAGAGGAAGAGCATGTTCCCGATGAGGTGGAACCATCCCCCGTGCATGAACATGGACGTGAACATGGACAGCAGCCGGGGTTCGGCCGGGATGTAGCCATAGGTCCGGTACACGGACGCCGAGGCGCTGGCCTGGAATTGGCTCATGAGGCTATCCAGGCGGACCTGCTCCTCGCCGATGACCTCGGGCGCCAGGTTCGGCGGCGGACGCCGGGCGGGGATCACGCGGACAAATTGCTTGGGGAGGCGGAGGTACGGATGTTCGCGGGCGAATTGCACGACCTCGCGGGCCCGCAGGCGCACCTCCTCGGTATGCTGGTTCACGAGGGGAAGGGTGAGGAGAAAGACGGCCACGTTCGCGGCGACCAGGGTGATGGTTACCCACGGCAGGCGCGTGACCTGCTGATGCTCGTGACCGATGGGGATCAGCATGCCTCGCCCCCCCGCCCTGGTTCGCCTCCTCCCCGGGTGCAGCGGGAATAGTCTGTGTCGAGGCCCGGATACCGATTCTCTTGAGCTGTGTGTACGAGGTGTTGCGGCATGCTTGCTTCTTCTCCGAAGTGGGAGAGAGCAGTCAGAGTGGCCAGACGGTAGCATCCCGGATGCCGGTGTCAAGTTGAATCTGGGCGCGGGAAGGCGCGGCGAACGAGAGACCGGTGATGATTTCTCTCAGAAAATCGGTCCGAACAGTTCCGGGGATCCCTCCACGGTGCAGCGTGGGAGCGAAGCTTGTCCGCGCCGCCAACTGCCTCGTGAATATGGCTTGACACCGGGACCGGGTTTTTGATATTTGAAGACTGGTTTTGTCATACGCAAAATCTGGCCCTTCCCGAGGTTTATTGCGTACATCACGTCGAAAGGAGGCGATCAGCCACCATGGCGAATCTCAACATCCTGCCTCCGGAGAAGTGCACGTGGGATGGGGTGGCCCTGGGCGAGGTGATGATCCGTTTCGACCCCGTGGACGTGCCGTTTGAACGGGCCCGCACGTGCCGCATCTGGCACGGCGGGGGCGAGGTCAACGTGGCCGAGGGGCTGGCCTATTGCTTCGGCCTGCGAACGACGGTCCTCACGGCCTTGGTGGATGACGGCTTCGGGCGGAACATCAGCAATCAGTTCCGCGAAGCGGGCGTGGACACCAGCCACATCCTCTGGTTCTCCACCAGCGGGAAGGGGAAGTACGCCACCGACAAGAAGGGCACCTTGATGAACGGGATCAACGCCACCTTCCGCGGCAAGGGGGTGATCCCCTCCAAGACCGAGTACTACCGCGCCCACACCCCCGTCCGCGAAGTGGGGGCGGGCGATTACGAGCTGGACACGCTGTTCGGCCGGGAGGGGGTGCGCTGGGCCCACACCGGCGGCATCTACACGCTGCTCTCGCCCAGGACGGCCGAGACGGCCATCGAGTACCTCAAGAAGGCTGGCCAGCACGGCACGCTCCGCTCGACGGATCTGAATTACCGCGCCAACGTGGAACCCAACAAGGACCGGGCCCGGAGCATCAATCGCCAGATCGTCCCCCACGTGGAGTTCCTGGTGGGCAACCAGAGCGACTTCGACGACGCCCTGGGCTACACCGCGGACGTGGCCAAGAACGCGGACATGGAGGAGTGGCTGGCGGCGTACGTCGGCCTGCTCCGCAAGGTGGCCAAGGACTTCCCGAAGCTGAAACTCATCGGGACCCAACTACGGGGCGCCCTCTCGGCCGACCGGATCGACTGGGGCGCCGTGCTGTACGACGTGGCCGAGGACAAGCTGTACCAGGCGACCGTGCGCCGCAACGTGGAGATCAGCGATCGCACCGGCGGAGGCGACTCCTTCGCCTCGGGCGTGATCGCGGCGATCCTCAAGGGCAAGGGCCTGGACGAGGCCGTGGAGTGGGGGGCCGCCCACGGGATCCTGGTCCAGGAGACCCCCGGCGACACCACGATGGTGACCCAGGCGATGGTGGAGGCCGAGGTGGCCCGCGCCAAGAAGGGCGGCGGGGTCGTCGCGCTGCGATAGCCCCAATGCTGTTCACTTAGGCCGCGAGCCTGCAGAAATCCCCCCTCGCCCCCCTTTGGTAAAGGGGGGGACGGGGGGGGATTTGCTCGGGTGCTGGCGTCATTGTCGAGCCTTATGTGAACGGTATTGGGGCTACGAGGGCAGCGCACAGGAGGACACCATGTCAGAGGGTTATGCGAGAGACCCGTCGCGGATGGACAAGGCGCTCCGGGAGAAGGGCATCGTGGTGGTCATGGCCCGGGATTACGCTCGGAATGCCCAGGACGTGGTGAATACCATCCAGGCCATCTCCGAGGCCGGTTACGTGGCCGAGGTCACCTTCCGCATCCCGGAGGGGATCGTCAGGGAAGCGATGGTCGAACTGCGGAAGCGCCGCGCCGAGAGCATGAAGACCCGCCCCAACGATCCCATGCTCCTGGGCGTGGGGAGCATCATCAATCCCCGCGAGCTGGAGGCCGCCGTCGAGATGGGCTTTGACATGATCGTGGCCCCCGACTCGGGCATGGGTGGCTGCCGCGAACCCATCGAGTTCGTGCGGATGGTCCGGGCGGCGAAGGTCTTCGGTGTCCCGGGCACTTTCTCGCCGTCGGACTTCTCCTACTTCCTGGAGCGCGAGGATGGCCTGGAACCCGACGGGATCAAGATCTTCAACGCCAGCATCTACGGCCCCAGCGGGCTCGGGGCGCTGTTGGCCCCGTACCAGCGCGACCGGCATAGGGGCAAGATGATCATGCCCACGGGGGGCGTCAACCTCAAGACGGGGGCCGGCTTCCAGGAGCAGATCTCGAAGCGCGGCTTCTTCCCCGTGCTTGGAATGTCCTCACCCTTAGAGTTGGTGTTGGAGCGCAAGAAGCCGGGCGACATGGACACGCTCCGCGAGTCCCTTCAGAAGTTCAAGGAGGAGTTCAAGCCGTACACGCCGGCGTAACCTGCCGCAGCGGCAGGTCCAAAGGCGTTCGGGGGTTCGGCGGTTCGTGTGTTCGGTGGTTCGGGAACACGCGAACTCCCGAACGCTCGAACGCCCGAACGTTCGTTCCCTAGAGGTGCCATGACTGGCCGGCCACATCGCGTTCGCTATAATGCCACGTCCCTCGCGCGGGCCCTCACCATCCTGGACCTGTTCGCGCCCGGGACCCCGACCCTGAGCGCGACGCAGATCGCGCAGAGCCTGCGCGCCCGACCCGGCAGTCTCTATCCTGTCCTCAGCACCCTCGAGCGGTTTGGCTATCTCGAACGCCGCCCGGACAAGCGGTTCCGGCTCGGCCTGAAGCTCTTGGAGCGTGGCCACACCATCCTCCTGCATCTGGACCTGTACGAGCGGGCCCGACCAGCCTTGAAGGAGTTGGCCCAGGCCCTCTCGGCCAATGCGCATCTGGCCGTCCTCTACCAGGGGCAGGTCCTCTACCTGGGCAGGGAGGAGGCGGCCCCCAGCGCGGTCTTCCCCTCCATCGTGGGCCGCCTGGCCCCGGCGCACTGCACCGCCCTGGGCAAGGTGCTGCTGGCCCACCTGGACCCCGGGGAACGGCGCCGGCTCCTGGCCGGAGGGCGCCTCGAGCGACAAACCACGCGGACGATCACGTCCGTCCGGCGACTGGAGGTCGAACTGGCCGGTGTGCTGGCACGGGGCTATGCGGTGGATAGCGAGGAACTACACGAAGGGGTGATGTGCGTGGGAGCTCCCGTCCGGGACCACACGGGCGAGGTCGAGGCGGCCATCAGCGTCTCCCTGCTGAAGGCGCGGGTGACGGAGGCCCGGCTTGAGAAGATTGCTCAGGAGGTGGTCCGCACCGCCGCGAGGATCTCCGGGGCGGTGGGGTACCGGCCCGCGTGAGGGATGCGAGGGCGACCCGGGAAGGGACGATGGACATGCGAGTGCTGGTGATGGGTCTGGGATTCTTCGGGAAGAACTGGCTCAAAGAGGTCCTGGCCTGCACGGAGTGCGAGGTGGCGGGGATCGTGGCCAAACACCCGGAGCTGCTGGCCAAGGTCGGCGAGGAGTTCAAGGTTGCGCCCTCGAAGCGATTCGCCACGATTGAGGAGGGGCTGGATCGCTCGCAGGCGCAGGCGGTCATCGTTGCCCTGCCGGAGATGGTCCACAAGGCGGCGATCCTGGCGGCGCTCGATCGAGGCCTGCACGTCCTCACGGAAAAGCCGCTGGCCATGGACATGACCGAGGCGGCCGAGGTGATCCGGGCGGCCCGCCGCGCCAAGGGCTCGATCCTGATGGTGGACCAGAACTACCGCTGGCGTCCGCAGACCCGGGCGCTCCGGCGGATGATCCGCGAGGGCAGGATCGGGCGGGTGGCCTCGGCCAGCTACGAGTTCCGCCAGAGCATCCTGCGCCCGACGACGGATGCCTGGCGCGAGGAGATGCCGCATCCCTACCTCCACGATATTGCCATCCACCACTTCGATCTCTTGCGGGCCTGCACGGGCCAGGAATGCACGGAGGTGCTGGCCGTCCCCGTCCGGCCGCCCTGGAGCTGGTACCGGGGCCTCCCCGCGCTGGACGCCATCCTGACCTTCGATCGGGGCATGAGCGTGAGCTACACAGGCACCATGGTGGCGCGGGGGTTCATCACGCCGCAGGACGGGCTCATCACGATCGTGGGCGAGGGGGGGACGCTGCGGCTGGAGGCGGACGTGCAGGTGCGCTGGTACCGGGACACCCAGGTGGAGGTGGTCGCGCCGGAGGCGATGCCCTTCACCGACACCGCCTATGCGCTGCGGGAATTTCTGGCGGCCATCCGGGAGGCGCGGCGCCCCGAGACAGACGTGGAGGACAACGTCCGGTCGCTGGCCATGGTTGCGGCGGCCATTGCTTCGGTGGAGAAGCGGCAGCCGGTCGCCGTGGCGCCCATGGTGGCGGACGCTCTCGCCGCATAGCGGCGAAGGAAAACTCTCAAACCGACAACCGACAGTGGATTTTTGATTGACGATTGTAGAGTGGCGATTTCCGTTTCAATCCACAATCCTCATTCACAAATCACACATTGCGCCTGTCGGTTATCAGCTCTTCATTCTTCATTGAAGGGAGGCGAAGATGGACCTCGGACTCAAAGATCGCGTGGCCATCGTCACGGGGGGGAGCAAGGGGCTGGGACGGGCAGAGGCCGAGGCGCTGGCGGCCGAGGGGGCCGCGATAGTCGTGGCCACGGCCAAGAGCGTGCGCGAGGCGGATCAGGTCGTGCGGGACCTGCAGAGCCGGGGCTCCCGCGCCGTATCGGTCCAGGCGGACGTGAGCCAGACGGCCGACGTGCAGCGCCTGGTAGAGACCACGCTGAAGACATTCGGGCGCCTGGACATCCTGGTCAACAACGCCGGGACGACCGGCCCGCACCTCAACAAGCCCCTGGTGGATCTGCCGGAGGAGCTCTGGGACTTCATGCTGGGGAACCACCTGCGCAGCGCCTTCCTCTGCATCAAGTACGCGGCGCCTCACATGGTGAAGCAGGGGTGGGGCCGGATCATCAACACCTCCTCGATCCACGGACGGGTCGGCGGCCGGCCCAGCCTGGGCCACTACGGGGCCGCCAAGGCCGGGGTGATCGCCCTGACCATGACCGCGGCGCGGGAGCTCGGACCCAAGGGGGTCACGGCCAACGTGATCGCCCCGGGATTCATCGGGACCGAGGCGCTGCGCGGGAGCCTGGCGCCCCCCACGCTGGAGAAGCTGCAACAGCAGGTCCCCCTGGGCCGGATCGGGGAGCCGGCGGAGGTGGGGCGGGTAGTCACCTTCTTGGCCTCGGAGGCGGCCTCGTTTCTCAACGGGGCGGTGGTGGACATCAACGGGGGACGGCTGGAGTATTTCTTCTAAGAACGGAAACTGGAAGTTGGAAATCGGAAATTGGGCGCGGATCTGACCTGACCAGTGTCCAGCTTCCATTTTCCAGTTTCCATCCTCCCGTTTCCAGGGATCGGGGTAGAGCGTGAGCAGTAAAGTCATCAGCGCGCGAGCGGCGGTGGATCTGGTGAAGTCGGGCGACACCCTGGCCTTGCATGGTGCCGGGGGCGGCAACGTGGAGGCGGACCTCCTCATCCGGACCCTGGCGGAGAAGTTCGAGGAGACGGGGCAGCCGCGCGACCTCACCCTCTTTCATGTGTCGGGGCTGGGGGACTGGAAGAGCACCGGCCTGAACCTCCTCACCGGAGAGGGGTTGGTGAAGCGGAACGTCGGCGGCCATTACGGGATGTCCCCCAAGTACGCCCAGCTCATCCTGGACAACAAGATCGAGGCGTACAACTGGCCCCAGGGGGTCATGTCCCAGTGGCTGCGCGAGGTGGCGGGCGGGCGGCCCGGCCTCATCACCCACATCGGCCTCCACACGTTCGTGGACCCGCGGGTCGAGGGGGGGAAGCTGAACGCCCGGACGACCGAGGACCTGATCGAGGTCATCACCCTGGCCGGCCGGGAGTGGCTATTCTACCGGGCCTTCCCCTTCAACGTCTGCTTCATCCGCGGGACGACTGCCGACGAGAAGGGAAATCTGACGCTGGAGCAGGAACCGGCATTCCTGGAGGTCCTGCCCATGGCCATGGCCACCCGGAACTCGGGCGGGATCGTCATCGCCCAGGTGAAGCGGTTGGCGCAATCGGGCAGCCTGCCGGCCAAGATGGTCAAGGTGCCCCACACCCTGGTGGATCACATCGTGGTCCACCCGGGCCAACGGCAGAGCGTCGAGAGCGAGTACGATCCCGCCCTCAGCGGGGAGGTGCGGGTTCCCATCTCCTCGCTTCCGCCCATGGAGCTGGACGAGCGGAAGGTGATCGCCCGTCGCGCCGCCCTGGAGATCGTGGCCCTCCCCCGGGCGGTCCTGAACATGGGGGTGGGAATGCCGGACGGGATCGCCCGCGTGGCGGCGGAGGAAGGGATCGCGAGCCGGATGACCGCGACCATCGAGCAGGGCATCACCGGCGGGATCCCGGCGCCCGGCGTGATCTTCGGCATGTCTTCCAACCCGGAGGCAATCATCGACCAGCCGTACCAGTTCGACTTCTACGACGGGGGCGGCCTGGACCTGGCATTCCTGGGCCTGGCAGAGGCGGACGAGCGGGGCAACGTGAACGTCAGCAAATTCCACGGGCGGCTGCCCGGGGTCGGTGGGTTCGTGAACATCTCCCAGGGAGCCAAGGCGGTGGCCTTCTGCGGGACGTTCACGGCCGGCGGCCTGGAGGTGGAGGTGGGGGAGGGGCGGCTTCGCATCAAGAAGGAGGGCCGGTTCCGGAAGTTCGTGCCGCGCGTGGAGCAGATCACCTTCAGTGGCGAGCATGCCGCGGCGCTGGGGCAGCGGGTGCAGTTCATCACGGAGCGGGCGGTCCTGGTGATCACCAGGGACGGCCTGGTGGTCACGGAAGTGGCCCCGGGGGTGGACCTGGACCGCGACGTCCTGGGGCAGATGGCTTTCCGGCCCCGGGTGGCCCCGGATCTGAAACCCATGGACGCGCGGATCTTCTGGAAGGAACTCATGGGGCTGGGGCAGACGGACTGAGGAGGTGGGAGCGGGCAAGCCGGAAAATGCCATGGGAGGTGATGATCGCCATCGCCATCATCATCGTGCTGTGCGCCGTCTTTCCCGGAATCGTCCTGCTGGTCCCACGGCTGCTGGTCCCGACGTGGGTGTGAGTTTCCCGGGATCGCGCGAGAGGAATGCGTCGGTGAGAGGGCTCGAGGGAGTACGCGTTGTGGTCACGGGCGTATTGTCTTGCTCGGCTCCAAATCGCGGGTGGAAAGGGGGCTGGCCATGCGCTTTAAGAACCGCGTTGCTGTCGTCACGGGAGCTGCTCGTGGAATAGGGAAGGCAATTGCCACACGTCTGGCCGCGGAAGGCGCGGCCGTGGTGATTGCGGATGTCGATCGACATGGCGCGGAGATGGCAGCGAAGGGGCTGGAGGCGGCCGGAGGGAAGGCGTTTGCGTACTGCATGGATGTAAGCGACCCGGAGCAAGTCACCGCCACCATGCAATCGATAGTTCAACTCCTCGGCAGCATCGACATCCTGGTGAATAATGCTGGCATCGTGGGTGAGGAGTTCCCCGTTCACCAGATGTCTGATGAGCAGTGGCACCGCATGATGGATGTGAACCTGCACGGCGTCTTCTATTGCACTCGGGCTGTCCTCCCCACAATGCTCTCCAAGAAGTGGGGACGCATCGTGAACATCGCATCGGTCGCCGGCAAAGAAGGCGTCCCAAACATCGCTGACTACTCGGCATCGAAGGCGGGGGTCATCGCTCTCACGAAATGCGTGGCCAAGGAAGTGGCACGCGACGGCATTACCGTCAATTGTGTGACGCCCGGACTCACCGACGATACCGAGATGGCCCGAAGTTTTACGCCTGAACAGCGTGCAAGCAAGGTGGCCAAAGTCCCTATGGCGCGCATGGCGACACCGGAAGAGGTCGCCGCAGTGGCTATCTTCCTTGCCTCAGAAGAAGCCAGCTTCGTCACCGGAGCGGTGTATGATGTGACCGGCGGCCGGTCGGACTATTGAGGATGCCCTGCTGAGGCCAACACATCTGTAGACCTCGGAGAAAGGTCCGATGGACTCGGGCCGGATGACGTGAGGAGGTGGAAGCGGAGAACACGCGCGGAGGATGCCGTTGGATGGGACCGAATGCCGGGCACGATGAACAAGATCGTCGTATCGGACTGACAGGGGAGGGAACAGATCATGCGTAAGGTGATGGGAGCGCTGGTGGTGTTGTTAGCTCTTCTAGGGCTGACCGGGGCGGGCCAGACGGCGACTTTAAAAATGAAGGCTGCGCTCTACTTCGACGAGCACCACGCGTGGTACAAGGGTTAGAGAAGTTCAGGGACGTCATTAGGGCCAAGAGCAACGGGACGCTGGATCTTGAGATCTATCACACTTGAGGCTGAGGACCCCGGGCGTCAGCCCGGGGGTGAAAGCCTCCAGCCGGAGGCTGGGCCGGCTCGGCCGGCCGGTTCTTTGATATGATGGCTGCAGGGAGATCCGGCTGAGCGCCCAGGGAGCGTATCATCACCAGTACCACCTCGTCTGGATTCCGAAGTACCGGAGGCGGGTCCTCAAGGGGGCCCTCAAAGACTTTCTGACGAAGAAGCTGGGCGACATTCGGGAGTACCATCCCGCGGTCGAGGTCGAGCAGGTCAGCATCCAATCGGACCACGTCCACCTGGTGGCGGTGATCCCGCCGAAGTACGCGGTGTCGGCGGTCGTGGGCAAGATCAAGGCGAATACGAGTCGCGAGATCCGCCAGCGGTTTCCAGAGATCAAAAAGGTGTACTGGCGGAACGAGTGCTGGTCCGTCGGGTTCTTCTCGTCCACCGTCGGCATCGACGAAGCGGTCATCAAACGGTACGTCGAGTTCCAGGAGAAGGTGGACACTGGTCAACTCAAGCTCCAGTTGGACTTCGGGTTCTGATCCCCAGTGCCACGGGCGTAAGCCCGTGGGTATCTACTTCCGCGATGGGGGAGGGAAGCCCACGCACCACGGCTTCTCCGCCGCCCACACGCTGGCGGATATGGACCGGGTCCACCAGGCCACGGAGGACACGGAGAAGGCGATTCACGCCGGACGGCAAGTCGCTCGTGTTCGGATCGCGAGGCAGCAAGGACCCGACCGGACTCATCGCTTGGACCCATTTCTCACCGTTGGTTTTTTTCTTGACACAGCCTGCCCGTTGCGGATATAGATTCGAAAAATTTGAAACCGCTTTCAAGTTTTCCTCGGGAACTGGCCGAATGCCTAGAACCTCGGAGTACCCTCTTGCCACTGTACCCGGCAACGACACGGGGGAGCCCGAGCCGTGCCGGGCTCAGACCAGCGGGTCGCGGCCGCAGAACCTCTGCGTGAAGCGTAACTGGCCCACGCTGGTTTGGCTACACAGACTTGGGGATGCGACGACCTTCAGTTTTGGCGTGACATTCTAGGTTTTGGCTGCGCTGTGCTTCCCCAGCTCGGGGCGGGAGGGCCTGAGCTGCTCGTGGCACCATCTGGTCCGTACCACAAGAACAGGTCCTTGCAAAAATCTCCCTGCGCGTCGGCCCCCGGGGTGGAGATGGGGTGGTGCCGGCACCAGTTGCGGACGGCCCATTGAGCGGCCCGAGTAGGGTTGGACTCGGGGTTCTAGGCCGGAAGGACTCCGATCAGCAAGACGGGCTGCTGGCTGTGGCCCGGCAGCAGCGACGGGAACCGCAGGGAGACCGCGACATCCGGTTCCACGTTGACTACGGTCCACAGGCCGTCAGCCTCAAGATGTCGCACATCGTTCCAGTGCAGGTAGGCCGCAAATGAGATGACAGGGAGCCCATCAATACGATGGGGGCTGGTATGCGTTGCAGTGCAGTAAGGTACCAAGTCGAACCAGCGTACCAGCAGACGACGGGAGTGAGCCAACCGAGTCTTGTTCCACGAGATGGAAAGGAGGGGGCAAATGAAGGACAGCGCTTACTATGCATCCCGACGACAGTTTCTCCGAACCGTGGCTGCAAGCGGCGCGATCGCGGCCTCCGATCTTGCGTGGTGGAAGGGGCCATACCTCTGGCCCCGGAAGGCCCACGCCGCAGCCACAGTGGCGAAGTTCCCAGCCAAACCTATCGAGCTAGTTGTGCCCTGGTCTCCTGGCGGAGGAAGTGACCGGGCTGCTCGAGCGCTCGCCGGCACCTGGGGTGTGTATTCGGATGTGCCCCTGCGAATATTGAACAGGGCTGCGGGTGGCGGCAGGGAAGGACACCAGTACGGTGCCAAAGCCGCGCCGGATGGCCACACCCTGACCATTAGCGCCATAAATGTGCTGACCATGCCCGCATACGGAGATGTGGGGTTTGACCTAGAGAGCTTTATACCTCTCTTCAACATTGTAAAACTCTCTTACTGGGTAATTGGGCGGAAGGACGCGCCATATAACAACATGAAGGAATTCATCGCCTACTTGAAGGCTAATCCCGGTAAGTTGAGTTACAATAGTTCCGGGACGGGGAGCGACCAGCATATCGGGACGGAGACATTCCTGAACAAACTCGGTGGCCTTGAGATGACGCAGAAGCACGTTCCTCTGGAGGGCGGCGCTGAACAGGTCGCCATGATCCTGGGCGGCCATAATGATTTCGCTCTGGGCACCTACGGGACATGGACGCCGACGGTCAAGGCAGGCAAAGTCAAAGTTCTTGCCGTAACCGATGTGGCAAGGAATCCGGACACTCCTGATGTACCTACGCTCAGGGAGCTCGGTATCGATTGGGATTTTATTTCGTTCCGGTGCATGCTGGCCCCTGCCGGAACGCCTCAAGACCGAATCGAGACTCTCGAAGCGCTATTTAAGAAGGTCATGGATGATAAGGGATTCCAGCAAACGATGAGTAAATTCGGGGAGCCATTGTACTGGCAGAATTCCAAGGACTTGACAGCGAAGTTGTACAAGATGAGAGCCGACATGCTCCCCGTGGTGAAGAAAATGAAAGCGGCTGAGTCGAAGTAGAAGTGCGTTTGGCGCGTAGACCTCAAGGAGCGCTCGACCTTAGGTCGTACGTGGAGGGATGGAGAACAGGGCTCAACCCGTCTTTTGCCAATTGATTGACTCTCGCTGAGCGACACGCGGACATAGGGTGATGTGGGAGCCGAGAACTCTTCTCGCGGTCGCAGCGCTCAAGCTGCGGAATCTCTCTTGGCGAAGCAGATGAGAGTAGAGAGTGGGAAGAAGAAGGGTCGCACTGAGTACGTTTTCTACATCAGCGCGACCCTGATCAGCATCGCGCTGATCGTGTATTTGTGGTCCCAACCCTGGGCTTACACGAAGACCGGGGATGGCCTCAGCATGGCCGCCTTTCCTACAGTTTTTGCCGCCGGTCTTCTTATTGCCTCTATGACCGGAGCGATACTCAAAGGGAGGCAAGAAGAGCATTCACAGCCATCTCCAAAAGAAGAGCCGCCTCTTCTATGGCCGGTAATTCTATTGGGCGGCGGGGTCATTGCCAGCACATTGGGGCTCTGGTATTTTGACGCCGTCATCAGCAGTAGCCTGTTAGTGTTCTTCTTGCTCTTTGCCGGGAGAGTGCGCGACTGGCGCTTGCTCGCAGGGATATCGGTGGGAACAGGGTTGCTCATCTACGTCCTGTTTATCCTGGTTCTGGGGGTCTACTTTCCTCGTGGATGGCTCAGGTAATTAAGGCGGTTGGAGAATGTTTGCTGCATTAGAAAGCGCGCTTAGTTTAGCTCTCGCCTGGGAAAACCTCGTTGGTGTAGTAGCCGGGGTTGTTCTTGGGGTGTCGTTTGGGGCACTTCCCGGTGTGACCGGCTATGGTGGAATAGCCTTGGGCTTGCCGTTCACGTTTTTCATGCCGACCGTACCAGCCATGGCGTTTCTGCTGGGCATCTACAAAGGGGGCATGTTCGGGGGGGCTATCTCGGCGATTACTTTTGGCGTTCCTGGCGAGCCCTCGTCAGCTCCTACTGTGTTCGATGGGTTTCCGCTGGCCAAGAAAGGTAAGCCATATACCGCGCTAAACACAGCCCTCTATAGTTCAATTGCCGGGAATCTGCTGGCCGATCTGGCAGTCATATTCACATTCGCCCCGATGGGGGTATTATCGTTGAAATTTGGTCCCCGCGAGCTCTTTGCTTTGATGTTCGTGTGTTTGGCAACTCTCGTTATATTCATGGAAGGCCGCATCATCAAAGCCATCATTGGAACGATGATAGGATTCTTTCTCGCGACCATTGGTCCCGACCCGATAATGAACTACCCGCGGCTAGGCTTCGGGATACCGGAGCTTGAGGCTGGAATCGGCCTCACCCCTTTCGTGGTAGGGTTGTTTGCGCTTTCAGAGATGCTGATACAATTCTCAGAGAGCCTGGCTGCAAGGGGAAAAGGATGGCAACTCGAGACGACCGAGGATCTAAGGCAGTTGATAAGAGACCCTTCACCCAGTGACCGATTTTCTGTCAGAGACTGGTTTACCACCACATGGAGAGAAACGCTGCTGGGCTCTGGAGTAGGAATATTTCTTGGCGCTTTGCCCGGTCCGGGCGGCACGATGAGCGCCTTTACTGCCTACGCGCTCGCTGGCCGCCTATCCAAGAACAGGGGAAGGATGGGCACCGGTATCCCTGAAGGGGTAGCGGCTCCTGAAGCGGCCGATAGTGCCACTGTTGGACCATCCCTGATCCCACTTTTTGCCTTCGGCATACCGGGAAGCGCGACCGCTGGGCTTTTCATGGGCGCGTTCATGCTGCAAGGCATTGCACCAGGTCCGGGCCTATTCACTGATTATATGGACATCATGCTTGCTATCTTTATGATAATGCTTGCCGGTACTGTGGCTAATCTCGTCATATCCAAGGTTGTGATGATCCCGGTGTTTGCCCGGCTGGGGTTAATAGACGCTCGGATACTGATACCTGTCCTGATGCCGTTAATGATACTCGGAATGTATGCCATAGACAACCGTCCGTTTGATGTCCTGATAATGGTCGGGGCCGGTCTACTGGGCCTCCTCCTGCAGCGTCTTGAGATATCGCTGGCCCCTACCGTCGTTGCTTATATCATCGGCCCTATGTTGGAGAAACATTTCAGGAGGGGCCTCATTCTGAGCGGCGGCAGCGTGACGTACTGGTTTGCCTCCCCGATTGCTCTTGGACTGTACATCGTGGGAATCGTGGCGTCAGTGCTCTTGCTTCGGAGAAAGAAGACATAACGATAAGGCGCCGATAGCCTGCGCCGGAGACTGGTCTGCCTTATCCGGATTCGTGCGTGCCCCGTCTGACTGATTCCACTGGAGCCTCGGCCGGCGGCAACGCCGGTTCTCCCAGGGTGTCTCTCCGGCTGCAGAGATTCACGCGCGGCCACCCGCCGCCTCTGGCTGCACCTCCCCGGTCGAGTCCCGTCTCTGAAGGCCAGACTCAAGAGTGAGTTTTACTGATGAGAGAAGGTTTCTGTCTGGTACCCGTTCATCTTGATGGCGAGCATCAGAAGGAGGGTGACAATGCGCCTTGACAATCGTGTCGCTCTCGTCACGGGCGGTGCTCGTGGAATAGGGAGGGCAATTGGGCGACGGCTCGCCGAGCAAGGTGCGGCCGTGGTGATTGCGGACATTGACCGGGCCGGCGCCGAAGTGGCAGCGAAAGAACTGGAGGTGGCCGGTTGGAAGGCTCTTGGATACTGCTTGGATGTGAGTAATTCAGGGCAAGTGAGCGTCGCGATGCGATCGATAGTTCAAGCTCTGGGCAGCATCGACATCTTGGTGAATAACGCAGGCATCGTGGGAGAGGAACATCCGGTTCACGAGATGTCGGATGAGCAGTGGCATCGTATGATGGATGTGAACCTGCACGCCGTCTTCTATTGTTCCCGAGCCGTTCTCCCCACGATGCTCAGCAGGAAGTGGGGACGCATCGTGAACATCTCATCGGTCGCCGGCAAAGAAGGCGTTCCAAACATCGCCGACTATGCGGCATCGAAGGCAGGGGTCATCGGTTTCACAAAGTGCCTGGCCAAAGAAGTGGCACGCTATGGTATTACCGTGAACTGTGTGACGCCCGGACTCACCGATGACACTGAGATGGCGCGAAGCTTTACGCCTGATCAGCGTGCAAGTAAGGTTGCGAAGGTACCTATGGCACGCATGGCTACGCCGGAAGAAGTGGCCGCGGTGGCCCTCTTTCTCGCCTCGGAGGAAGCCAGCTTCGTCACGGGGGCGATCTATGACGTAACCGGCGGCCGGTCGGACTATTGAGCCGGCACTCGAAGGGCGGCACTTCGGGGAATAGGGAGAGACGGCTTTCCCATTTCCCTGGTCACCTTGCTGACTGCCTTCTTGCCGCAGATCATCCTGATTGTCCCGCGGCTCCTGGTTCCGCACTGGGTGTGAGTTTCCCGAGATCATGCGAAGTGGAGGTGGGAGCGATGGGTACCGAGGTGGTTCGGCGAGTGGCGATAGTTACCGGGGCGGGATCCACCGGTGGTCTGGGAAAGGCGATCGCGAGAGCCCTGGCGCGTGCGGGAAATGTCGCCGTCGTGAACGATTTGGAAGAGGCCTCCGCGGGTGAGACGGCCAAGAAGCTCATCGAGGAGGGCTACGAGGCCTTTCCTGTGGCCGCGGATGTTTCAGACGCAGAAGCGGTCGAGGGCATGGTCGCTGAGGTCCTCAACAGATTCAACAGGATCGATATTCTGGTCAACTGTGTTGGGATACGGACCAAGGCGTTGATCTCTGAGATCAAGGCGGACGAGATCGACCGTGTTCTGGCCGTGAACCTCACGTCGGTGATCCTCTGCACGAACGCCGTTGCGGGTATCATGAAGAGACAGCAGTTTGGAAGGGTCGTGAGTATCGGCTCTACCGCCGGGCGCCGCGGCGGCGGAGAGTACATGACCTCGACCTCCATCTACTCGGCTGCCAAAGCCGGGATCGGCGGGTTCTCGCGATCGGCGGCCAGGGAGTTGGGGCCATTTGGGATCACGGTCAATGTCGTTGCGCCGTTCCTGATCGATGTCCCGGGGAGGAGTCACCGGAGGCCCCCGGAGATGGTGGAGGAAATGCTCCGGAATATTCCGATGCGGCGGTTGGGAACGCCCGAGGACGTCGCGGCCGCGGTGGCTTTCCTCGCCTCCGATGCGGCCAGTTACATCACAGGGGTCGAATTGGACGTGAACGGTGGGTGGCACATGGAAGGGTGAGTCACCCGCAAGCCGTCGGACAATCACAAAGGCAACACCAGACTGCTGAGCAAGTGTCGTGTGATGGAGCGGGCCGATCGGCCTTCGGGCGTGGAAAGGACCCGAACAAGTCTGGAGAGAGGCCAACATGCGGACATCGGTGGAGCGGGTGCACCTCGCCCTCGTAGGGTGCGGCGGCATGGGGCGACGCCATCTTCGCGGCTTCCAGATGCTGCAGAACACTGACTTCAACAATTGTCACCTGAGCGCTGTCTGCGACACCAGGCGGCAGAATGCCGAAGACCTAGCGGATGAGGCCCAAGAACTACTTGGCTACCGTCCTCGGGTGTGGACCGATCTGGGCGAGATGCTGCGCAATGAGGATCGGCTAGAGGCCGTGAACGTCACAACCGAGGTCGGCTCGCACCACCATGTGGCCGTGGCCTGCCTGGAGGCAGGCAAGGACGTGCAGGTGGAAAAGCCGTTAGCGCTGACCTT
>METI01000029.1:950-5543 GCA_001771285.1 candidate division NC10 bacterium RIFCSPLOWO2_12_FULL_66_18 | reverse complement strand
TCCGTGGCTTGGCCCACCCGCCATAGCCCGAACCACCGCGCCAATAGGTACACCGCATACAGCGGAGCCACCACGAGGGCGAGCGTCGCAGCGCCGAAGGCTCGACAGAGCCACGGCCGGACGTACAACCGGTAGCGCAGGTGAGCCCGCGTGGCAATCCGGACCATGCCGTAGGTCGTTTCGTAAACGGCCACCGCTTGCGCACCGGCGGTCAATGCAAACCGCTCAAGCTCGGGCCGGGTGTCCCCCATCAATCCATAGGGTTCGAGGGGCACAATGAGATCCAATCGAGCCGCCTGGGCGAGGGCGATGACCGCCGGGTCGGTTGTGCATCCCGTCCAGACCTCGGCAATCCCTGGGGGCGGGTGGCTCGGGGCCTGCGCCAAGATGCGCATGCCCGCATCTGGGAATGCCCGCCGCAGCGTGGTCAATAACTCCGCCGCGGCCCGAGACCACTCCCCCACCAGGAGGATGCGGCGCACCCCGCCCGGCAGGATCCCCGGATGGAGTGCCGAAAGGATGGGGTTCGGGAATCGCCTCCGGATGCTCATGCCTTCTTCGCCCGGATGAACAGGAAGAAGCCGAATCGCCGGCTCAGGAACTCCAGGAAATCGCCCGGCAACCGGTGGCCGATCACGGGAAACTCTGCCCGCGTCAACGTCCGGACCGTCATGCCCACGTGAGCGAAACGGCGGAAAAGGCGTTGCGCCTGGCCTCGGGAATGAAGTCGGATGATCGGATAGTTGAACCCGTCGGCCGACCAGTCGATCAGCTTTTGGCGGCTGAGGTAGAGCAGATCACCCCACACGACACCGGTGAAGGCCAGGGTCTTGAGGTAATAGTGGAGCGAGGTCTTGTGGTACAGCATCACCAGGGCCTCGCCGCCCGGGCGGAGGACCCGGTAGATCTCGTCCACCGCCCGCTGAATGTCCGGCGCCAGGAACAGCACTCCACAGGAGTAGACGAAGTCGAAGCCGGCTTCCCCGAAGGGGAGCGCCTCTGCGTCCGCCCGGATCAACTCGGAGGCACGTCCTTCCCGTCCCAGGCGAGCCGCCGTGACCTCCAGGTGGAGGGGGGTCAGATCCACACCGGCCAATCGCGCCCCCGCCCGGGCGAAGCGGACGTGGTCCACCCCCATCCCCGTTCCGATCTCGAGGACTCGACGCCCCGCCCAGCGAGGGAATTCCACGAGCCCTGGCAGGTACGGGTACAGCCGGTACCTGACGGCTTCGCTCTGCCGGAAAAAGTCGTCGGAGCCGACGGGGACATCCGGACGGAGAAAGAGCTTCTCCAGGGTGGCCCGGGTGCCGCTGTAGAACTCGACGAGGGCTTGCTTGGTCGCGTCCGCCATCGCTGGCTCCGGGTCGGTGCCGCTCAGGCGATACCCGAATCGTTGGGATGGTAGCCCCGCGCCGGCACCGGTCCGGCGGGCTGTGCCGGCCTCGGCCTGAGCGCCCGAAGCGCTCGGGCGACCCTGCGAGTCGCGGCGTTGCGGATCCACGGAGACCGGCTCAGCAGGTACGTCGCATGGCGGAGTGCCCCCCGCGGATCGCGGCGCCAGTTTGCCCGGAGGGAGTTCCGGGCGTTCATGGGGTTGATGATCTCGGCGTTGATCTGGTCCACGAGTTGGAAGAGCCGGTCCCGGGGGATGTCGCTGAAGACCGGGATATCGTCCCGGGTGCTATTGTCGTGGAACACCGCCCCGATGATCTGCCACAGCTCCGGCGTGTACGTGAGGATCCCCGTGTTCATGAATTCCCGATAGTAGGTGCTCCCGGGGAGCGGGGCCATGATGTTGATTCCGGTGGAAAAGATGTTGTAGGTCCGCAAGAACTGGGCGGTCAGCTCGAGGTCTGCTTCGGTTTCGCCCGGCAGGCCCATCAGGAAGGCGGAGTTGCACATCAAGCCCAGCTCTTCCGCCCACCGGGCGGCGTTGTGGTTCTTTTCGACCTTGACGCGCTTGTTCATCAGGTCCAGCATGCGCTGCGAACCGGTCTCGAAGCCGAAGTTCAGATACCGGCAGCCGGCCTCCTTCATCAGCGCCAGCTTGTCCTTGGTGATGGAGTCAGCCGTGATGCTGGCCCCCCAGCGCACGCGGCGGTTCAGTTTTTCCGCGATCAGACGCCGACACAGCTCGTCGGTCCGTGACCATCGGCTGATGAACATGATGTCGATGAACGAGATCACCTCGACGTCGTAGTGGCGCAGGATCCCATCCAGCTCTGCCAGCACGTACTCCACGCTGTGAAACCGGACGCGCGGAAGGATGACCTCTGCAGCGCAGAACTTGCAGCGCTTGGGGCAGCCCCTGGAGGTCATCAGCGTCGCCGCCTTCACGTACCAGCCCGAGAGGACATCCGCCTTTCGCCGATAGTAGAAACCTGCGTCGTAGAGCCTGCGGGGCGGCGGCAGGAAGTCGTCCAGCTTGTCGTGGAGGGGGCGATCCGGGGTGGAGAGGATCTGGCCCTCTTTCCGACAGGTGACCCCCGGGACCGACGAGGGATCCAGCCCCGCCACCAGGTCGGCGAGAGTGAACTCGCCTTCCCCGCGGACCACGATATCCACCTCGGCGCACTCGCGGAGCGTCAATTCCGGCTCGGTGGTCGGGTGGTATCCCCCCAGCACGATCGCGGCATGGCTCGCCCCCGGCACCCGGCGAAGGAGCCGAGCCACGTGGTACGTGTCATACACCTGGGCCGTGGTCATGGTGATCCCGATCCAGTCGGGCCGGAGCGCCTCCGCGGCAACGCGGGTCTCTCGGTCCACGAGCGCCAGGTCGCGATTGTTCCGGTAAAATGTGGGGACGCGGTCCTGGAAAACCACCTGATGGCCCTGGGTCTCCAGATAGGCGGCCAGGTAGCCCACCCCCAGAGGCATGCTGCCGACCTGATATCCGCTGAGAGGATTCACCAGCAAGACCTTCATTGAACCCCTCTTCTCATCGCGTTCACAGATGCTCGCCCTGTGAAACCGCGGAACGAGTCATTGTCTCTTTCCGGCCGCATCTCCCTAGAGCGCCGCCGGGACGCCCTCATCCGGGCACCCCTGCAGACGCCGCTGGACTTTTGCCCAGTCGGTCCGACGCGGCACCAGGATATCCCACAGGGTCGCACCCGTCTCTCGCTGAAACAGTGTGAAGACGCCGATGGACACGGTGGCGTACGCGAGGCTCGACGTCACGGCGGCGGCCGTGAGTCCGAGACGGGGAAGCCACCACACATTCAACCCGACGTTGAGGCAGAGGCCCAGCAGCCACAGCACCGGCACCCGCAGCGGGAGACTCCTTGCCGCGATGTGCATGATCAGGACATTCTCCAGCGCCAGGAGCCAGATCCCGGGCAACAAGAGGACCAACGGCTTCCAGGCCGGAGAGAATGCGGGGCCAAACAGCAGCGGGATGAGGGCGGGACCGGTGAGTCCGGCGACGAGGCAAAGTGCGGTCATCCCGGCAGCCGCCAGTCGCGCAAACTGAAGGCAGGTGCTGGTCCGCTCGATCGGATCCTGGATGGCGGAAAGCCTGGGGAACAGGAGCGTCCCCAACGTGGCGGGAGCCAGGAGGAGCAGGTCGGCGATCTGGACCGCAACCGAGTAGACCCCGACGCCGTCCGTCCCCAGGAAGTGGTTGACCAGGAAGAAGTCTGACTTGAGAAGCAGAAACGCGAGAAGATTATTCACGAAAAAGATGATCCCATAGCCCACTGCGGCGCGGAACGTTGCCGGATCGAACTTCCAGGACAAGACAGCCCGGGACGATACGGCGCGCACCGTGAGGACGCATACGGCAACCGCCAGGATGGCCGAAGCCAGGATGAGAGAGGCCACATTGAACGCCCGGAGCGCCAAGAGCCCAAGGATTGCGCTCAGGCCCAGTCCCGCGCGCAGGAGCTCTATCCCGTTGTAGGCCAGGACCGCTTCTCTCCCCAACAGCAGGCTCTGAAAGAGTTGGGAGCCCAGGAGGAACGGCACGGACAGCATCGTGACCCAGAGCAGCACCTGGGGGACCCCCGGCAGGACCTCGGGCCGCCAGGCTGCCATCACCAGGATGAGGATGCCGAGACCTCCGCTCGTCCCAAGAGTGACCCACGCCGACGTTCCCGCAAGGCGCGGGACCTGTTCCTGTCCCCGGGCTGCGAAGTGGACGTTGGCCGCAGTGAGTCCCAGGCTCCCGAATTGGACCAGGGTCGCCGCCAAGGTACCCAACACGACAACGACCCCCTTCCCCTCCGGTCCAAGTATGCGGGCCGTGACCACGCTTGCCACCGCCGCGGCCATGAGTCCGACGAGGCGCGTGCCCAGGGTTTGGAAGAAGCCGGCAAATAAGCTCACGACGGTTTGTCCTCAGCCGTCACTTGGTGCACTTGGCGATGAGATACCAACCGAGTTTCTCCTGACGCTCCAACCGACTCACGAGACCGCTGGGGATCAACCATCCGAGCTTGCCGAAATGCGCACGGTCCAGGTGCCTGCATTCAATCCGGACCTCGCGAAAGCTGCGGAGGAGGCGCCGGAGCGACCGCCGGGAGTACAGCCTCACCAGCGGACAGGCGCTGCTATGGAGCCGGAATTCGACCCGGGAGATGGTACGGCGATAGG
>METI01000029.1:821-907 GCA_001771285.1 candidate division NC10 bacterium RIFCSPLOWO2_12_FULL_66_18 | reverse complement strand
GGCAGATCCTCTGCGTCTCCCAGCCGGAGGTCCGCGTCCAGGCCTGCGGTCGAGAATCGCTGCCGCGCTATGCGCAGGTGCTCCGG
>METI01000029.1:515-798 GCA_001771285.1 candidate division NC10 bacterium RIFCSPLOWO2_12_FULL_66_18 | reverse complement strand
TCGCGCCGGCCGAGGCAAACTGGAAGAGATCCGTGCCCATGCCGAAACCCACCTCGAGCACCTTCTTGCCTGAGAACTTGGCAAACTCAAAGGTGGATTTCATCCAGGGAGCGTACTCCTCGTACCTGTTCTTATCAACGCGCGCATAGAAGGCTTGGGACCCGATCTCCAGGCCCTCAGCACCGCACAAGCCACACGGGTCGTGTGTCCACTGCGCGACGGCCTCTCGCTTATCATCATAGGTATGAATCATCAACGCCCTTCCGGCCGGACGCACACGTCC
>METI01000029.1:0-489 GCA_001771285.1 candidate division NC10 bacterium RIFCSPLOWO2_12_FULL_66_18 | reverse complement strand
GACCCATGACCGGGTCGCCCCCCGGCCTGGTCGTTCGGCCTGTGGCGCGGCCCACGCGATCCAGGCGTCGCGCTCTCCGGTCATTTCTCCGCCTTCACCCGCCGTTGGTCCACCAGGCACTGCCACAGCCAGATTGCCCCCACGCTCAGGTTGGTGAGGTGAAAGAAGTACATATTTGCGGTATAGCTGGCCATATTGTATGCCAGCACATTGATGGCCGCCTGGTACAGAATTCCTCCCACCATCAGCAAGAGAAGAAGGCTCTTCTGCCTCCAGGCCAGGACGACAACAACGGGGAGCAGGACGAAGGATGAGAAAACGGTCCACCGTCCCATGAAGCCCGACGCCGACTGTAGGGGGACGCGGACCCCTGCCAGGCGGTTGGCCGCGAAGAAGGCCATCGGATTCGAGAGCAATTGCTCTCGCATCCGCAGGTATTTGATGAAACACACTGGCCGACATTCCATGAAACACACTGGCCGACATTCC
>METI01000028.1 GCA_001771285.1 candidate division NC10 bacterium RIFCSPLOWO2_12_FULL_66_18 | reverse complement strand
AAGTGAAGGACCGGAAACCCCAGGTGAGCAAGGTCGTGGGTATGCTGGGCGGGCCCTACACCAAGCGGGCCTGCCGGTAGGTCCCACGGAAGAGAAACAGCCAGTGGCCCGGCGATGTTCGGGCCATGAGCCCCTCGCCTACAAGGGCCATACCGCAACGGCGCCCGGCGGGCGCCCAGGGAGAGTGACCGGGTGAGGAGCGGGCTCCGGCCCGCTCCCCACGTTGGCGGCAAAGGAATTCCAGATGACGGATGTCTTTCAGCTGCTCGTGGCCGGCCTCTCCATCGGCTCCATCTACGCCATGGCGGCGATCGGCTTCGTGCTCCTGTGGCAGACCAGTAACACCATCAACTTTGCCCAGGGGGAGTTCGTGGTCCTCCCGGCGTTCGTGATGGTCCTGTTCCTGACGGTGTTCCGCTTCCCCTTCGCCGCCGCGTTCGTGGCGACGGTCATCGTGTCGACCCTGCTCCTGGGCCTGCTGGTCAAGAAGGTCCTGGTAGAGCGGCTGCTCAAGATGGGGGTCCTGCCCCTGGTCATCGCCACCATCGGATTGAGCATGTTGATCCGCTATTCGCTGCAGCAGTTCTGGACCCCGCTGGCCCTGCCGTTTCCGGCGATTTTCTCCCGCCAGCCGATCCGCGTGGGGGGCGTGATCTTCTCGTCCGAGGAGGTGATGAACGTCCTCTCCGCGGCCATCGTCATCGGGACGCTGCAGCTCCTCATCCGGCGGACGAAGCTGGGGTGGGCGATGCAGGCCGTGGCGCAGAATCGGGACCTGGCGTCGGTCCTCGGGATCAACGTCTCCCGGCTGGTGGGAGTGACCTTCATGCTGAATGCGGCGCTGACCGCGGTAGCGGCCGTCCTCATCGCCCCCGTCTATCTCGTGAAGTATGACATCGGCATCGGGATCGGCTTGAAGGCGTTCTACGCGGCGATCATCGGCGGCTTCAACCAGATCCGGGGGGCGCTGCTGGGCGGGCTGCTGGTGGGGCTGGTCGAAACGTACTCCGCCGCCTACATCTCCAATCAGTTCCGCGATGCCTTCGCCCTGGTCATCCTGATCGGGGTCCTCCTGCTCAAGCCGGAAGGGCTCTTGGGCATCAAGGAAGAGTGGGCGTAGGGGAGGGGTACGCATGAGGGGGTGGCGGACCCTGGGGATTCTGGTGGGGGCGGTGGTCCTCCTGCTGTTCCCCCTGGTCCTGGAGCAGTACAAGCTCTACCTGGCCAGCCTGACGCTGGTCTATCTGATCCTGGCGATCGGCCTGAATCTGACCCTTGGGTACGCGGGGCAGATCTCCCTGGCTCACGCCGGGTTCATGTCCTTCGGGGCGTACGCCGTGGCGATCCTCGTCCCCCTGGGCGTGCCGTTCGAGGGCGGGCTGGTCGTCGGGGTCGTCATCGCGTTCCTCTGGGGGTTGGTCCTGGGATTCCCGGCTCTCAAGGTCAAGCACCACTACCTGGCCATGGTGACCCTGGGGTTCAACATCATCGTCTTCCTGGTGCTCCGGAACTGGGAGTCGCTCACCGGCGGCTCCTTCGGGATCTCGGGGATCGCGCGACCCCGCTGGGGCCCGGTCCGGTTCCAGTCGGACCGCGCGTACTACTACTACATCCTGGGCTGGACCGTGCTGGTGGTCGCCTCGGCCCACTGGATCCTCCACTCCAGGTGGGGGCGGGCCTTCCGGTCTATCCGGGAGAACGAGATGCGAGCCGAGGTGGTGGGGGTGAGCCTGCGGAACTACAAGCTCATGGCCTTCGCCATCGGCTCCGCGTACGCCGGCGTCGGCGGAGCGTTGTTCGCCCCGCTCCTCACCTACATCGACCCTGGCGCCTTTACCCTGGATCGGTCCATCCAGTTCCTGATGATGGTGGTCATGGGAGGGCTGGGGCGATTCGAGGGACCGTTCCTCGGAGCGGTGGTGGTGACCCTCCTGCCCGAGCTGCTGCGGGCCTCCGAGGGATTCTACCTCATCATCTTCTCGCTGGCGGTCATCCTGATGATGCTGTTCATGCCGAAGGGGCTGGTCGAGATCTGGGACTGGATGGTCCGGAAGATGACGCGCCGGAGGCACGGTCCGGCGCACCCGCCGGCCCCACCAGAGCCAGCCGCCGTGCTGGAGCCCAAGTAGCCGCGGAGCGAGGGAACCACGATGTCGCTCTTGGAGATCCGCCAACTCAGCAAGAACTTCTTCCATTTGTCCGCGCTGAGTCTCGTGAGCCTCAGCGTCGAGCCGGGGGAGCTCCTGGGCCTGATCGGGCCGAACGGGTCCGGCAAGACGACCCTCTTCAATTGCGTGACGGGGGTCCTGCGGCCGTCCCGGGGGCACGTCCTCTTCAAGGGCGAGGACATCACGAAGCTCACCGCCGACGGCGTGTACCACCGGGGGATCTCCCGGACCTTCCAGCTCATCCAGCTCTTCCCGGAGATGACCGTGCTGGAGAACCTGCTCATGGCGGCGCAGGAACGGAAGGGGACGCTCTTCAGCCGCCTGCTCCGGCGGGACGAGACGGAGGAGATGGACCGGGCGCTGAACCTCGTGGAGTACCTGGGCCTCTCCGGCGTCAAGGACAATCTGGCGGCGAACCTGTCGTACGGGCAGCAGAAGCTGCTGGACTTCGGGATGGCGTTGATGCCCGATCCCCAGGTCATCCTGCTGGACGAGCCCATGGCCGGCGTGAATCCCACCATGATCAAGGCCCTGGTCACCCACATCCAGGACCTCAACGCCCAGGGGTATACCTTCGTGGTCATCGAGCACAACATGGAGGTGGTGATGTCCCTCTGCCGCCGCATCGTGGTCCTGAGCCAGGGAGAGAAGATCGCGGAGGGCACCCCGGCGGAGATTCATGACAATCCCGCCGTCATGGATGCCTACTTCGGGACCTAGACATGGCCCTGCTGGAAGTGCACGACCTCCACGCCGGCTACGGCAAGATGGAGATCCTCCACGGCATCACCCTGAAGGTGGAGCCGGGGCAGATCGTCTCCATCATCGGGCCCAACGGGGCCGGCAAATCCACGGTGTTCAAGAGTATCTTCGGCCTCCTGCCGGTGCGGCAGGGGCGCGTGCTCTTCGCCGGGGAGGAGGTGACGAACCGGTCGCCCGAGGCGCTCCTGCGCCAGGGGATGACCTTCGTCCCCCAGGGACGCAACGTGTTTCCCCTCATGACGGTGGAAGAGAACCTCCTCCTGGGCGCCTACATCCGCAAGCGCTCGCCCGAGCTGCTGGAGGAGGTGCAGCGGGTGTACGAGACTTTCCCGATCCTGCGCGAGAAGCGGACGGCGCGGGCGGGAGACCTCTCCGGCGGCCAGCAGCAGATGCTGGAGATGGGCCGGTCGCTCCTCCTGCAGCCCAAACTGATCCTGCTGGATGAGCCGACGCTGGGCCTGGCCCCGCTCGTGTTCAAGGAAATCTTCCGGATCATCGAGGGCCTGCGGCAACGGGGCCAGACCATCCTCATGGTGGAGCAGAACGCGGCCAAGGCATTGGAGATCTCGGATTACGCCTACGTCCTGGAGCTGGGGAAGAACCGGTACGAGGGATCGGGCGAGGCCATCCGGAACGACGAGCGAGTGAAGCGGCTGTATCTGGGGCGGTAGAGGGCAGCACCCATGTTCGCGAGACGCACGGGGGGATGACCCATCATGATGACGGCAGGTGAATACGTCGCAAAATTCTTGGAGGCGCAGGGGGTCGAGGTGGTCTTCGGGCTGTGCGGGCACACCAACCTGGCCGTCCTGGACGGCCTGGCGGACACCAAGATCCGGTACGTCGGCGTCCGGCACGAGCAGGTCGCCTCGCATGCGGCCGACGCCTACTTCCGGGTGACGCACAAACCCGGGGTGGCCCTGCTGCACGTGGGCCCGGGCATGACCAACGCCGTGACCGGCGTCGCCACGGCCGCGCTGGACTCGTCCGCCATGGTGGTGATCGCCGGCGACATTCCGAGCTACATGTTCGGCAAGGACCCGCACCAGGAGATCAAGCTCCACGCCGACGGCTCCCAGTGGGAGATCTACCGGCCCTTCGTCAAGAAGGCCTGGCGGGTGCATGATCCCACCATGCTGCCCGACATCCTGTCGCGCGCCTTCAGCCTCGCCGTCACGGGGCGCCCCGGCCCGGTGTTCATTGACGTCCCCATGGACCTCTTCTCCCGGCCCGTGGATCTCCCGATCCCCTACGCGACTTCGCGGCGGCCCGCCGGCCGGATCCTGGGCGATCCCGCGGAGGTCGAGCGGGCCCTGGATCTCCTCCTGGCCGCGGAGCGGCCGGCCATCTACGTCGGCGGCGGCGTGATCCTGGGGGATGCGCACCGGCAGCTGCGACAGTTCGTCGAGGCCACCGGGATCCCCCTGGCCACCACCATCATGGGTAAGGGGGCCGTGCCCGAGGACCACCCCCTCTGCTTCGGGATCACGGGCCTCTTCGGCTCGCCCGTGGGCAACCGGCTGACGCGCGAGGCGGATGTGCTCCTGGCCGTGGGGACCCGGTTCTCGGAGATGGATTCCAGCTCCTGGATTCCCGGCCAGACCTTCACCATTCCGCCCACGAAGCTCATCCATGTGGATATCGACGCTCAGGAGATCGGGAAGATCTACCCGGTGGCGGTCGGGATCCAGGGGGACGCGGGCGCGGTCCTCCAGCAGTTTCTGGAGGCGCTGACGGGCCGTCGGCAGAGCCCGCGAAGCGGGCCCGCGGACCAGGCGGCCCGGGTGCGGGACCTGCGGCGGGCCTACCAGGAATGGTTCGACGGGGAGGTGGGCCGGCACCAGCAGTCCAGCGCCCGGCCCATCCGGCCCGAGCGCATCCTCTGGGAGCTCCGCAGGGCCTTGCCCAGGGACGGGATCATCCTCACCGACACCGGCTGGAACAAGAACGGCGTGGCCCAGCAGTTCCCCATCTACGAGCCGCGAACGCAGCTTCCTCCGGGGGGATTCGCGACCATGGGCTTCGGCCCGGCCGCGGCGATCGGGGCGAAAGTCGGCGCCCCGTCGAAGGCCGTCGTGGCCCTGGTCGGGGACGGGGCCTTCGGGTCGGTGAGCCCGGCCGTGGCCACGGCCGTCGAGTACGGGCTGGGCGTGATCTGGCTCGTCATGAACAACTTCTCCTTCGGGGTGATCTACGGGATGCAGCAGAAGCATTTCGGCCGGTCCCTGGGGACGGAGTTCGTCCGCGAGGGCACCCGCAAGATCTACAATCCCGACTTCGCCAAGATGGGGGAGGCCTACGGGGCCCATGGCCGCCGGATCGAAGACCCAGAGGAGCTGGGACCCGCGCTCAGCGAGGCGATTCGCCGGGACGAGCCCACGGTCCTGGACGTCATCATGGACAAGAGCGTCCGCGTCCCGGTCTCCGGGATCTGGGACGTCAACGAGATCTACGGACGGTATCGCTAGCCCCAATACTGTTCATAAAAGGCTCGACAATGACGCCAGCACCCGAGCAAATCCCCCCAACCCCCCTTTGCCAAAGGGGGGCGAGGGGGGATTTCCGCAGGCTCGCGGCCTAAGTGAACAGTATTGTCGCTAGCCCGGAGTATTCGCGAAGGCCTCCGCGAATACTCCGGGGCAATGACCAAAATAACCCGAGGAAGGAGATCTGGGCAACATGGACACGCACCTCACGGACCGGGTGGCCATCGTCACAGGAGGCGGGCAGGGCATCGGCGAGGGGATCGCGCAGAAGCTGGCGGCCGAGGGCAGCCACGTGGTCGTGGTGGACCAGAACCAGGCGACAGCGGAGGCCGCGGCGTCCCGCATCCGGGCCCTCGGGCGGAAGGCCCTCGGCTTCCAGGTGGATGTCTCCTCCTGGGATCAGGTCCGGACCATGCTGGACCGGGTGGTCGCGGAATTCGGACGGGTTGACATCCTGGTCAACAACGCCGGCATCTCCCCGAAGAAGGACGGCCGGAAGATCCTGGTGCACGAGATCGAGCCCGACCAGTGGGACCTCGTGATGGCCGTGAACCTCAAGGGGGTCTTCCACTGCATCAAGGCCGTGGCCCCCATCATGATGCGGCAACGCTCCGGGCGGATCGTCAGCATCTCCTCCCAGGCCGCCAAGATCGGCTTCTCCGGCCCGGCGGCCGGCCATTACGCCGCCTCCAAGGCCGGCGTCTCGGCCCTGACGCGGTTCGCGGCCCACGAGCTCGCCCCCTACGGCATCCTGGTCAATGCCGTGGCCCCCGGGACCATCCAGACCCCGATGCGGAAGCTGACCATCCCGGAGCTGGACAAGCTGGCCATCGCCGGCATCCCGCAGGGCCGGTTCGGGACGATCGACGAGGTCGCCAACGCCGTGGTGTTCCTGGCGTCGGACCTGGCCAGCTACATCACCGGCGAGATCATGGACGTGAACGGTGGGTCGGTGATCGACTGAATATCCATCTGCTCCCGGCCCAACCCTCTCCTCCCCCTTGACGGGGGAGGATGCAGGTGGGGGGGGAAGGGAGTGTCTTGCTTGGCGTGAAGGGCAAGGGTTTCTACCATCCCTGGAAAATTACTGGACACGAGGGGGGAGAGGTTATGCCGGAGGCACGCTATTACGAGGACGTCAAGGTCGGGGACGAGTGCGTCACGCCCGCGGTCACCGTCACCGACGCCCACATCCTGGCCTACGCGGGCGTCTCGGGCGACCATTCGCCCTTGCACGTGAACGAGGAGTTCGCCCGGACCACCCAGTACGGGACCCGGGTCGCCCACGGGCTCCTGGGCCTGTCCGTCACCGACGGGCTCAAGACGCAGGCCGACTACCGCTTTCAACCGGGGATCTCCCTGGGGTGGACCTGGGACTTCGTGGGCCCCATC
Source organism: candidate division NC10 bacterium RIFCSPLOWO2_12_FULL_66_18 (assembly GCA_001771285.1). Classification (GTDB taxonomy): domain Bacteria; phylum Methylomirabilota; class Methylomirabilia; order Methylomirabilales; family 2-02-FULL-66-22; genus 2-02-FULL-66-22. Next base: position 1,222 of record METI01000028.1, on the reverse strand, counting down.
AAGCTCGGGGATACCGTCCACGTGAAGTTCCGGGTGGCCAGCATGCGCACCATCAAGAAGCCGGGGTGGGGGATCGTGTTCCTGGCGTCGGAGCTGATCAACCAGCGCGGCGAGGTGGTCCAGCGCGGCGAGCACCGCCTCATGATCCCCCGGCGGAACGGGACGGGGGAGGCCTGAATCCGCATGCCCGACCAGCCACTTCCGCTCGCGGGCGTCCGCGTCATTGACATCACCCATTTCCTGGCGGGTCCCTATCTCACCCGGTGCCTCGCCGCCCTGGGGGCCGAGGTGATCAAGGTGGAGCGACCCCCCGCCGGCGAGGAGGCCCGGAGCCATCCCTACCACCTTGACGGGCAGAGCGGCTACTTCCTCCAGCAGAACATGGGGAAGAAGGGCGTGTGCCTGAACCTCAAGGATCCGCGGGGACTGGAAGTCCTGCACCGGCTGGCGCGCATCGCGGACGTCCTGGTGGAGAACTACAGGCCCGGCGTCCTGGATCGCCTGGGACTGGGCTACGCGGAGCTGTCGGCCGTCAACCCGGGCCTGATCTATTGCTCGGTCTCCGCCTACGGCCGGACGGGCCCCTCTGCAGGGCGACCGGGCTACGGCCTCTTGGCCGAGGCCCAGAGCGGGGTCATGGACCTGGTGGGCGTGCCGGGGGAGCCACCGCCGGTGCTCCGCCTGCCCATCGCCGACGGGTTCGCCGGCATCCATGGTGTGGCGGCCGTGTGCGCCGCCCTGGTCGGACGGCACGCGACCGGCCGGGGGCGGCACATCGATATCGCCCTCTACGACTGCATGGTGGCCCTGCATGAATTCGCGATCCAGCACTACACCCTGAGCGGCGGCACCGATATCCTGACCCGCAGCGGGTACGACCTGCCCCAGTCCACCGCCTACGGCGTCTTCACCGCCCGCGACGGCTACGTCGCCATCGCCGCCCACATGGACGAGGCCTGGAAGCGCATGGCCCGGTTGATGGGCGGGGAGGCGCTGGCGGCGGACCCCCGATTCCACGACACCGTCGGGCGGAACGCCCACCGCGAGGAGATCCTGCGATGGATCGGGGAGTGGGTCATGGCGCAGCCCTCGCTCAAGGAATGTGTGGCCGCGCTGGACGCCGCCGGCGTCCCCTGCGCCCCGGTCCAGCGGATCGACCAGGTGGTCGCCGATCCCCAGGTCCGGGCGCGCGGCATGCTCTTCGAGCAGGAGCATCCCGTCC
>METI01000027.1 GCA_001771285.1 candidate division NC10 bacterium RIFCSPLOWO2_12_FULL_66_18 | reverse complement strand
GGGACCCCACGTGCAGGTTGAGGTGGTGAGCCCCCACGTCCGCGGTCACGTCCACGTACTCCCGCAGGATGCGGAGGGCGGCGGCGGCGTACTCCGCATCCCGGTGGCCGATCTCCAGGTCGGTGTAGGGCGCATGCAGGGAGCACGGCCCCACGCTGCGGAACCCATCCAGGATTCGCTGGCGGCGGCCGCGCGCCACCGGCACCCGGAATCCATCCAGTCCCCACTCGACTCCATCGTACCGGTGGGCGGTGACGTACTCGCGGAGACTCGCGGGGTCCTTCCCCACGGCAAGGTGGCACAACAGCAGCTTGGGAGGCATCCAGGGTCCTTTCCGTTTTGGTGCCCGCATCCCGACGCCGGGACCGGGCCTCGGGTTATTTGAATGCCCCCAGGGTGAGCCCCCGGACGATGTACCGCTGGAGCAGGAGGGCGGCGGCCGCCACCGGCAGGACGATGACCACCCCCGAGGCGAAGACGGGGCCCCAGTTGATGGCGTACCCGGTGATGAAATCGTTCGCCGCCGCGGGCAGCGTCTTGGAGGCGGTGGCGGACGCAAAGACGATGGCAAACAGATACTCGTTCCACGCGAAGATGAGGGAGAGGATCACCGTCGCGGTCACCCCGGGGGCCGCCACCGGCAGGACGATGTAAAAGAGGCTCTGCATCCGGCTGGCCCCGTCGCACGAGGCGGCCTCCTCCAGCCCGACGGGCACCTCGTCGAAGAACCCCCGCAGGAGCCAGATCGAGAAGGACAGCAGGAAGGAGGCGTCCGCGATGATCAGGCCGGTCAGGGTGTTGATCAGGCCGAGGGTCCGGAAGATCAGGAACAGGGGGATCAACAGGGTCGCCGGCGGGAGCATTCGCGTGAACATCAGCCAGAACTCGAACAGCCGCCCGCCGGCCCGGTACCGCGAGAGCGCGTAGGCCGCCAGGATCGAGGCGGCCACCGTGATGACGGTCGTGGCGGTGGCCACCAGGAAGCTGTTGGCGGTGTAGGTCCAGAAGGCGTGCCGGGAGAAGATGGCGTCGTAGTTCTCCCAGGTCGGGGTGAACCGGAGAACGAGCTCGGTGGCGATGATGCTCTCATGGGGCTTGAAGGAACCCAGGACCATCCAGAAGAACGGCCCGACCCAGACCAGGATCACGGCACCCATGGCAAGCCCGAAGCCGCTTCGACGCAGGAGGGCGCGCATGGTCACTCCCGGGCCAGGGCCGGCCGGCCGAAGCCCTGTTGGAACGCCCAGTACACGAGGACGCTCACGGCCGCCAGGATGAGGGAGAGCACCGCTCCCTGGCTATAGTCCTGGGTCTGGATGCCTACGGTGTAGATGTGAATCGGCATGACCCGCGTGATGGTGGCGTTGCCGAACAGGGCCCAGATCATCCCGAAGGTCTTGAGGATGTCAATGGCCCGGACCAGGAGGACCACGCCGACCACTCCCTTGAGGAGCGGCAGGGTCAGGAACCAGAAGGTCTGCCACGCGCCGGCCCCGTCGATCCTCGCGGCTTCGTACGGCTCGACCGGGAGCGAGCGCAGGGCCGCGCGGAGGAGCAGGAACATGAAGGGCATCCACTGCCAGGTGTTGGTGATGAGGATACTGAGAAAGGCGTAGTTTGCGTTGAGGTGCTCCACCAGCCACGGGCCGAGCGCGGGGAGCGCCTGCACCCACTCGATGGGCGCCTGGGTGAGCCAGGGAATCCCCTCGAGCCCCAGGAGGTTCAGGAGGAGGTTGAAGAGCCCGTTGTAGAAGTTGAGCAGGTGTTTCCAGAGCATCCCCACCACGATACTGTTGGTCATCATCGGCAACAGGATCAGCGTCGCCAGGAGGGATTCGAATCGCACACGGCGATTCAACCACAGGGCCATGCCCAGGCCCAGGACGAACTGCAGGAGAAGCCCCAGCACCAAGAGCTCCAGGGTCCGGACCAGGGTGGGGAGAAACTGCGAATCGTCCCGGAACACGCTGAGGAAGTTCTCCAGCCCCACGAACGGCCAGTGGCCCCGGAAGTTGAGGATGGTCACCCGGAAGAAGGCGAGATACGCCAGGAACGCGATGGGGATCACGGTCACTCCCAGCAGCAGGACCATGGCCGGGAGGAGCAGGGTGTAGGAGAGGTGGGCATCCCCCAGGCGGACCATCAGGGCGACGTAGAGGCCCACGAAAGTCACCCCGCAGAGGAGGACGGCCACCGGCCCGGGGGGCAGGAAGCGCCAGATGATCCCCCAGGTCCCGGCCAGCACAGCGGCCCAGATGCAGAGCGTGGGAATCAGTCGGGCCGGGCGCTGGGAACCCATCGGACACCGTCTTGCCTGAGGGTGACGAGGAGGCTCGGGAGATCGGGCACCAGATGGTCGGGCCGCGCAGCGACCAGCATGTCGGGCGGCGTGAGCCCCGTACAGACCGCAATGGCCAGGGCACCGGTGCGCCGGGCGCTCCTGATGTCGTGCACCGAATCGCCCACCACCACCGTGTCGGCGAAGTCGCCCCGGAAGCCGCGGGCACGGGCGGCGGCCAGCGCCCGGCGCAGCAGGGCGTCCCGCGCGTGGGTCGCCAGGTCCGCATACACCACCACATCCAGGAGATCCCGGAGGCCCACGCCGGTGAGTTTCGGCTCCCCCTCCCCGGCGAAGTTTCCCGTGACGATGCCGACCACGTCTCCCCGTGCCCTGAGAAAGTGCAGCAGCTCCCGCGCCCCGGGAAGGAGCCGCGCGGGACGTGCGGCCAGGGCCTTCCGGACGTGGCGCGTGTAGGCCGCCAGGGCCTCGGGGATGCGGGGTGACGGGACGGGCTGCCCCTCCGCGCCGATCACCGCGCCCACGATCTCCGCGAACGTCTGGCCGAGATGGGCGGTGATCGCGGCGGGGGCAAGCTCCAGGCCGAAGACCTCGCGAAAGGTGGCGACCCAGGCGTCGAGCTGATCCTCGGACGGGGCAACCAGGGTGCCGTCGATATCGAAGAGCCAGAGCCGGGCAGCCTGGGTGACGACGTCGGGCATGGACGAACGCAATTCTATTTTCCCTGCTGCAGTCGGCGGATGATCTCCGCGGCGTGCGCCAGGGAAGCCTTCACCTCCCCTTTTCCGGTCACGATCTTGGAGAGGGCTTCGTTCATGGCCTCGTGCTGCTTGAGATAAAACGGCGGGGCGGGATCCCCCTTGGCGATCTTGAGGGACGCCTCCATCAGCTCGAAGTACTCCCGGGGCTGGAGGGACGGATCCCGCAGGAGCGAGTACCGCGATGGCGTTCCCCCCGCCTGGGTCATCAGCCGCATGCCCTCCTTGGAGGTGAGGTACCCGTAGAAGGCCCAGGCATCCTCCTTCCGCTTCGAGCTGTTGTTCATGAGAAGGATCTTGCCTTGCTGGAACGGGGTGCGATAGATGGTTCCGTCCGGCTTCCGGACGCCCGGGACCAGCGTGATGGCGATCTGATCCTTGAGCGGGCTTTTCCCGGACTTGATCATCGGGTAGGCGGCATTCCAGTAGGGGGCCGCCAGGGCCACGATCCCCGTCTCCAAGGCGTCTTTGACGTTCGAAAATCCCCAAGAGAAGATGTCCGGAGGAAGCACCCTGGCATCCCGGAGCTTCGCGTAAAACTCCCCGGCCGCCACGGCGCCCGGGCTGTCCACCCCGACCCGGCCCTGGTCGTCAATGATCCATCCTCCCATGCTCCACATGACCGAGTAGAAGACCTTCGGCTGCTCCGATCCGGCCAGGGCCGTGAAGGAGGCCCCGATCATCGTGGGCGACTTCTCGTTGTGGCGTCGCGTCCAGCGCTTGGCCTCCTCGAAGTAGTCGTCCCAGGTGGCGGGCGGGGTCTTCACCAGGTCCTTGCGATAGTAGAGGAAGTGGGTGCTGACATCGAAGGGCACCGCGTACACCTGCCCCTTGTAGCTGTAGGTGAAGGCGATGTCCTTGGGATCGAAGGTCTTCGGATCCGTGTGGCGCGGATCGTTCAGATACGGGCCGATGGGCGCGATGGCTTTGGCCTCGGCCAGGACCCCCACGTCCACGTCGTTGGCCTGGGCCAGATCGAAGGTGTCGGTGCCGGCGACCATTTGCGTGTGCAGGGTCGCATAGTAGCCCGAGCGGCCGATTTCCATCATCTCCACCGGCCGGCCGGTGGCCTTGGTGTAGGCCTGCGCCACGGCCCGGATGGCGTCGGCCTCCACGCCGGTCCGCACCATGACTACGACCTTCTCGGCGGCGTGACCTGCAACCGGAGGCAGGAGGAAGATTCCTAAGAACAGAGCCATGATACCTTTCATGATCACACCCTCCTTCATTTGATCAACGGGTCGAATCCGGGCGCCTTGCAGAGCATCGGAGAGGCACCCCCCTAAGATGAGCCGTATCCGCCATCGTGCGGTGAGAAGAGAACGCGAGAGGCAAGAGCCCCGAATGAACATAAACCTGCCGCGGCGGTCGTGTCCACAATCATTCCCCGGAGGTACTCCACCTACAACGTCTGCCCATCCTCCGGCGCAGGTCCGGTGTTGCCAGGGAGCAGATGCAGCCGGTCTATCGGCAAATGGATCTCAACCGCACTCCCCTCCCGTACCCCAAGGTCCGCGGGGCAATCAACTCGCAGGAGACCCGCGGGCGAGGCCACAGTCAGCCGACGCGTGGCTCCCAGGAAGGCGGAGAGCTGGATGGTGCCGGGGAGGACGTTCATGGTTTCCTGCCTGGCCAAGCAGGCGTCCTCAGCCCGAATGGCCACGGTGACCGCGCTGCCGACGGGGATCAGGTCTGCTGAACCAACTTCCAGAGTGAATCCACCCCGGATGCGCACAGAAAGCCTGCCGCCCTCGCACTGGGCCACCGTACCGGCTATGAGGTTGGAGTGCCCGATGAATCCAGCCACGAATGAGGTCGCCGGCCTCCGGTAGATCTCCTCCGGAGTGCCGACCTGCTCGAGGCGCCCCTGCTGGAGCACCGCCACGCGGTCCGACAGGCTGAGGGCCTCTTCCTGATCGTGGGTGACATAGAGCATGGTGGTCCCGAGCTTTCGCTGGAGCTGTCGAAGCTCCGCACGCATATGCACCCGGAGTTGGGCGTCGAGATTGGCCAGCGGTTCGTCAAGGAGGAGGATGGCGGGCTCGACCGCGAGGGCACGGGCGAGCGCCACCCGTTGCTGCTGCCCACCGCTCAACTCACGGGGATAGCGGTCCTCCAGGCCCGTGAGGCCCAACAGATCCAGCATCTCGGCCACTTTCGACCGGATACGCACCGGGGGGAGACGGCGGACGCGCAGCCCGAAGGCGACGGTGTTGGCAACTGTCTTGTGCGGCCATAGGGCATAGTTCTGGAAGACCATCGCCGTGGGCCGTTTCTCAGGCGGGACCTCCGTAACAGGTGCGCCGTTAATCGCGATGGCACCCTCGTCGGGTCGCAGGAATCCCGCCACCATACGGAGGAGCGTGGTTTTGCCGCAGCCGGAGGGTCCAAGCAGGCAGAGCAGCTCGCCCGAGCCCACCTCCAGCGAAACCCGGTCGACGGCGATGACCGCGCCGAAGCGCTTGACCAGACTCTGAAGCGTCAGGTGTGCCATCGCCTCTGTGCCCCCAGTTTCACCGCCCTACCTCCTCCGGCGCTTCGTCGGAAAAGGACGAACCGCTCGCACCATCCAGGCCGGGCACCTGAGGCGGCTGGGCGGACCGCATGTGCCCTTCGTCGCGGGGACTGCTCCAGCTCACCCGAGGTTACCCAGCCCCCCCCGAAGCTCAGACGAACCGAAATAGCGGAGGACAAGTCCCAGGTAGAGGACCGACGGCATCAAGAGGATCATGGCAGATGCGGCCGCGGGCTCGATGTAGCCCGAATTGAGCGCGCTGTACAGCCGGAGTGGCATCGTTGTGTAGGCCACCCCGCTTACGAAGAACGTCACGGTGAATTCATCCATGGAGAACAGGAATACCAGGATCGCACTGGCGATGATCCCAGGCAGGGCTCCGGGGAGCACGATTTCCACGAAGCGGCGGATGAAGCTCGCTCCAAGGTCTCGGGCCGCCTCTTCCCCGGATACGTCTACCCGTTGGAAGGCGGCCGCGGCCGTCCAGACCTGCAAGGGCAGCGCCCCTACGCTGTGGGCCGCTACCAGACCCACGAACGTGTCGTGAAGTCCCCAGATGTAGAACAGCGAGGCAGTCCCCACCCCGACGAGAATCACCGGAATGGCCGTCTTGGCCAGCAGGGCCATCTCCAGCACACGGCGCCCCCGGAACCGGTACCGCGCTAAGGCGTAAGCGGCGGGTAGGCCGACCAGCATGGTGAAGACAGTAGTTGCCGCGGCGACCAGCGTGCTCTGGACTACGCCGGACAGGCCGCCCTCATAATGGAACAGGTAGTCGTACCACTTGATGGTGTAGGCCGTCGGAAGCAGGTGCGGGGCGTTCCACTGATCCGACAAGGAATAGAGGCCCAGGATGGCCAAAGGAACGAACACGAAAGCACCGACGGCAGCCACGGCGAAGGTGCGCCCTACCTCAGGCCATCCCGGGCGTGACCGACGGACGTTCGACCTCGTCATTGGATCCAGTGGGGCAGCCACGCCTGCGATGTTCGCGCTCATGGTGTGCCCAGGGCTGTTCGAGTAACACGACGGACTGCGGCGACCGCCAGCGCAAGGAGCCCCAGCGAGACGACCGTGAGCACGATGCCGAGGGCGCTCGCCACGTCCCATCGGCTTAACCCGAAAGCCTCCGTATAGATATCCATGGGAATGGTGGTGAGGCCGGGGCTTCCATAGATCACCAGGGTGATGGAGAACTGTGCCGCGGCCATAATGAAGATCAGAGCGCCGCCGCTCAGCAACGCCGGCACCAGTAAGGGGAGGAGGATCTCCACCAGCCTCCGCCAGGCTCCCGCCCCCAGGTCCCGCGCCGCCTCCTCCAGCGAGGCAGGAATGGTCTCTAGCGCTGCGCTCAGCGTGAGCGCCATGACAGGAAAAAACTTCCAGGTGAGCGCAATGACGAGCCCGGTCCAATGGTTGACGAGTTGCGGGGGGTCGCGGAAGAACGGCAGCGCGGCCAGTGTGCCGAAGATCGGACCCGAAGGAGCGAGGGCCAGCCGCAGGCTGTAAGCTGCGATGAGGTGCGGTACGACCAGCGGAAAGAGGACGGCCACCCGCAGAAACCGCTGGCCTGGAAACGTCTTCCGCAGGAGGAAGCTCACGGGCAGGGCGATGGCGGTGCAGGGGATCAGAGCGAGGAAGGCCGTGGCCAGGGTGAATCCCAGGTCCGCCCACAGGCCGCGCGACTGCGCAATCTGGGCGTAGGCGGCCGGGGTCAGGGCCCCGGCCGCCGAGGTCAGACTCACCCGCAACGCGCGCCACACGGGGGCCAGGAAGAAGAGGCAGAGGAGCGCGGCGACGGGCCCGGCCAGGATGGCGGGCAGCCACCTGGAACCATCGGTGCTCCGATCCTCCATCGTGTCGAGTCCCCGCTACTTGCCTAGGACCTGCGGCCCGAACAGGCGGGACATCTGCTGGATGGCCTCCATATTCACGCGGCTATTGAACGCCGCGAAGGTCGAGCGCTTGATGGTCTCGAGGTCGAATCCGAAGGTGTCCTGGGGCAGCCCCTGCCAGACCCCCGGCGCCAGGGAGGACGGGATCTGGCGCATGCTCGTGGCGATATCCCGCTGCATGGCATCCGTGAGGGCATGGTTGATAAACAGAAGCGCGCCGATGGGGTGCGCGGCCGAGCGCGGCACCGCCAGCGGGGTGTTCCGAAGCGGGTGCCCGTCCTGCAAGAAGTAGTTCTGCATGAAGGGAATGTTCAGGTCCTTCTTGGCAAAGAGCCCCCAGTCGTTCCAGAAGGGCATCAGATACACCTCGCCCCGTCGGAGCAGTTCCAGCATTAGCTCACCCGTGGTGGGCTGCGGGTACACGTGGGGCTGGATCTCCTTCAGGTAGGCCCAGGCGCGACTCCACGAGTTCGGCTCGTTCACGTCTCCATAGTGCCGCATGACGCTGATGAGGAACAACGACCCTGACCCGATTCCCGTCCCCGTCCGGGGGTCCTCGTAGGTGAACCGGCGTGGATTGGCCTTGATCCAATCCCGCAACGCGTCCAGGCTCTTCGGAGGATTGGGGACCTTCTCGGCGTTGTAGAACATGGAGGTCGTGGGTTGATAGACCGGAACGGCCCACACTTTGCGTTCATAGGTGAAGATATCCAGTCCGGGCCTGTTGACCCCGGCCATGGCGGGAAGGAGGGCCTGCTGGTCCGGCAGCAAGGGGAGGAGCCACCCTTTTTCCACCTGGGTCATGAGCTCGATGGTGGGCGCGGTCCTCACCACGTCGATGGAAAAGGTCTTGCCGCCCCCGGGGTTGGCCTCCTCGTAGGCGGTGAGCATCTGAAAGAACGAGGCGTCCCCGCCGCCCGTCGATAGCACCCGAACGTCCACGTCTACACCGTAGGTCTCCTTCACCCACTTCCGATAGCTCGGAATCAGCCGATCCGAGTACCACTTGCGGAATTGCGCGCCGGGCCAGTAGAGGTTCACCGTCTTCTCTCGGGCGAGCTGCTGGGCCACCCACTCCTTGGAGAAGGGTGCGGGCGCCTGAGCGTGGGCCGGGATGGAGACGGCCGCGAGGGCAGTGGCGCACGCCCAGGCCACCAGGAGTTTTTGAAGTCGGGATCGCGGGTGAACGGCACACATAGGATTCTCCCTTTCACCTGCCGCACTCGCAGGACGCACAAGTGAGGAAACTGACCGTTTGGAAACTCGGAAGAACCCTATCCCGACCCGGCCATCCCTGTCAAGGCAAACTGTGCGATTATGGTTGATTTTCGCTGATTCTAACATTTTCGCTTGCACGGGCGGGAGGCATCAGGTATAGGACGAACCATGCCGCGCATGATCGCCGCCCAGCGTCGGGCCCGGATCGTGGACCTGGTAAATCGCCGGGGGATCCTGTCCGTCGCCGAGCTGGCCCGAGTGGTGGGCGCGTCCCTGATGTCCATCCGGAGAGACCTGACTCTCCTGGACGCCCAGGGCATCCTGCGGCGCACCCATGGCGGGGCGGTGGCGCTGGCGACGCCTCGGGACGTGCCCTACCGGCGACGCGAGCGGCTGGAGCTGCAGGCCAAGGCCGCCATCGGGCGCGCGGCAGCCGCCCTGGTCCGGGATGGGGAGACCATCCTGCTGGATGCGGGAACCACCCTCCTGGCCATGGCCCGTTCCCTGCGCGCCCACCCCCACCTCACCGTGGTCACCAATTCCGTCCAGGTCCTTGCCGAGCTGTGGAACCGTCCGGGGCTGCGGGTGGTGGCGCTGGGGGGCGTGGCCCGGGTGGCCAGCGGCTCCATCACCGGCCCGCTCGCCGAGAAAACCCTGGAGGAGATCCGGGTGGACCGGGCCTTCCTGGGCGCCACGGGGATCACGCCGCGATGGGAGGTCTCCAACAGCGACCTCGACCTGGCTGCCCTGCAGCGGCGCATCCTGTCGGCCGCGCGCGAGAGTCATCTCCTGGCGGACCACACGAAGTTCGGGCGGACGGGCCTGGCCATCGTCAGCCCCCTCAAGGTCTTCTCGTCCGTGATTACGGACGCCCACCTCTCCCCGCCTCTTCTTGCGCAACTCCGAAAGCACGTGCGCAAAGTGCTGATCGCCCGCTAGCCGGCCGGGCGCGAACCCACGGCCGCCTGCAATGCCTGGCTGTCATTGAATTTTCCGGGACAGACGGAGCGACGCCTGGCACAACCCGTCAGGGGATGTGGGGCTCTGCGGCGGGACCTGCGCGTTTACATGAAGGGAGCGGGGAAGGTGAGTGCTCTTCCGTGGGAAGCAGACGATCCCTACTGCAATTCCTCCAGCGTCTGCGGAGCATGGACCGCGGGCCTGGACGCCTCGCTGCCGGCCACCCCTTCGACGTCGCCGGTCGAGAGGGTAGCCATGAATCCCAGGAGGCCGACGAGGGAGACGGCAACGAAGAACCACACTTCGAGATGGCTCTTTCTGCGTAGCTTTGACCCAGGGCTTTCAGCTTCTGCGACCATGTCCGTATCCTCGTCGCCCACCGTCTAAGGGAACGCCTGACGTGCGAGATGGCCCGGCGCTAGAACGCGATCTCCCGCCAGGAATAGCGGGTGACGCCGGTGGTGGTGTAGGTTGCAAGGGGCATCATTCCAGGGAGAAGGGTTGCCTGCTGCGCCGCCGATCCGGCCCGCGCCAGTCAGTCCCCGCG
>METI01000026.1 GCA_001771285.1 candidate division NC10 bacterium RIFCSPLOWO2_12_FULL_66_18 | reverse complement strand
AGAGGTTCTTGATCGTCCAGGGGGCCCCCCGGTAGCCGGGATCACCCGCCTTCCAGGAGAGGGGTTTCGCGAAGTGATTCCCGCGGATCTCGATGTCGGACGGCACAAGGCCCACAATGGAAGGATCGGCGCCCCCGAACATCACGTTCTCGCCTGCCCCTTCGAGGTAGCTGTTCAGGATCTTGAAGGGGCCCGGGCCGTTCCAGCCGGCGATCGCCTGAGAGTCGGCCCCGGCCTCTTTGAAATCCGAAAGGTATGAGCCGATGACCGCCGTGTCCCGGGCGTTCATGGCGATCCCGCGCCTCGCACCTTTCTCCGGATCTCCGTGGAGGTAGCAGCGGTCGAAGATGATATGCTGGGGGAGCGTTTCAACAGACCTCTCGCCCGCCCCGAGCTGGACGAGGGTGTGGAGGAATGCGCCCGGGCGCGGCCGGATCTCGATGCCGACAAACCGGTAGTGGTGGGCCCCCGCCGCCGTGGCGATCACCGGCCCGGACGCCGTCACGAGCTTTGGCATCACGGGGGCATACGACGGGTCGACCCGTCCGCCCGGCGGCGGGAGGCTGCTGTCGGGGGCGCCCGTCCGGATGACGATCCACCCCGATCCCCCCTTGTTGAGGAGCCTGAATGGGCCCGTGAATGTCGCCCCGGGCGCGAGCGAGATCACATCCCCCGGTTGCGCCCGATTCAATGCCGCCTGGAAATCACCGCCCGCCGGGACCGTGAGTGTTCGTCCGGAGGGGGTGGCATCCGTGGTATCGACGGAGACGCGCGGGGGCTCGGCGCCCGTCCCGGCGCAAACCGATCCCACGAAGACCAATCCGGAGAGAAGCCAGAGGGTGGCGACGCCAGGGAGAGGGCCAGAGCGGCCCCGGAGAACCCTTCGCAGCATCAGACGGAGACCTCCCTATCTGCCTCCAACGGCTGCCGTCCACCTGCCCGTGTGAGATCGATCACCACATGGCTGGGGCTGGCAGCCGCCAGGGCACGCGCCGCCTCCTCGCACGAGTTGCCGATGACCACCACCTCTGCATGAGCGAGGAGGACGCCCAAGTCATCGCACATCAACGACGCGATGTGTGGGATCTCTTCCTCGATATAGCGACGATTCGCGCCGATCAGCCGCGCGATGGAAACGTTCCGGTCCAGGATGCGAACCTCGCATCCCTTGCCGATGAGGATTTCGACCAGAGCCACCATGGGACTTTCCCGCAGGTCGTCCGTGCCGGGCTTGAACGAGAGGCCGACGACTCCCACGCGCCGCTTGCGCGCCGCGAGCACCGCCTCCGCGGCGCGGTGAATCTGTCCCCCATTGGAGGGCAGGATGGCCGACAAGAGGGGGACGGAGATGTCGGTTGTCCGGGCGGCGTACAGCAGTGCCCGCAGGTCCTTCGGCAGGCACGATCCCCCGAAGGCAAAGCCGGGGCGGAGGTACGCCTCGGAGACGTTGAGCTTCCGGTCCATGAGGAAGATCCGCATGGCCTCGTGGGCGTCGACGCCAGCGGCGGCGCAGACATCCCCGATCTCGTTGGCGAAGCACACCTTGAGCGCGTGGAAGGCATTCGACACGTACTTGACCATCTCCGCCGTCCTCAGCGTGGTGTGAACGAATGGCGCGTCCACCCCGGCATAGAGCGAGCGGAGGGGGGAGGCCGCCTCCGGATCATCGCAGCCCACCAGCGTGAAGGGGGGATGGGCAAAATCCCGCAGGGACGAGCCCTCACGCATGAACTCCGGATTCACCGCGACCCGCAGCCAGGACCCGCGCGCTCGACCCGCGCCCGCCAGGAGGGAGGGGACGAGGACCCGTTCGATGGTCCCGGGGAGGACCGTGCTTCGAAGCACCACCGTATACGGCTGGGGACGCCGGCGCAGCGCCTGGCCGATCTCCGTGCCCACCCGCTGGACCGCGTCCAGGTCCTGCTCCCCGTTGGCGTGTCCGGGGGTTCCGACGCAGAGGAGGGCCAGATCGGCGTGTCGCACGGCTTCCTCGCCGGACACTGTCGCTCTCAGTTGTCCTCCTTTCACGACCTCGGCCAGGAGGTCAGCCAGGCCAGGCTCGACGACCGGCGAGACGGCACGATTGATCATCGCGACCTTCTCCGCGTTGACGTCGACGCCGATCACCTCGTGCCCCGCCTTGGCCAAGCCGGCGGCGGTCACGCATCCCACGTACCCGAGCCCGAAGATGCTAACACGCATGGGTCGTCACCACCTCCCGGCACCCGGCCTCGAATTCGCGAGCCACCTGTGCCCATGAGTACCTTGCCTCAACCAGTTGACGCCCGGCACGGCCGAGCGCCCGCCGCCGGACGGGATCCCGCAGGAGGGACGCGACGGCGCGGGCGAAGTCCGCGGGATCGTCCGTCCGGACGAAATGCTCCCCCGGAACCAGGGGAAGGCCCTCTGCGCCCACGGTCGTCGCGACCACCGCCTTCCCCATGGCGAGGGCTTCGAAGATCTTGAGTCGTGTCCCACCGCCGACTCGGAGCGGCACCACGTAGACGGCCGCCGCGGCCACGTACGGACGGATGTCGTCGACGGTTCCCGTGATCCGCACGCCCGCCCCGGCGGTCGCATCCAGCAGGCGGCGGGTCGGATTGCGGCCGACCACGGTCAGGGTCACGTCGGGCACCTCCCGTTGAATGCGCGGGAGGATCGCCTGGACGAAGTACAGGATGGCGTCCTCGTTCGGGTACCAATCCATCGAGCCGGTGAAGACGAGCTCCGTCGGCCTCTCGGGGGACCCGTTCGGCGTGAAGTGGGTTGTGTCGACCCCCGTCGGAATCGCGCGCACGTGCGCGCTGGGCGCGGTGGAGGCCAGCAGGTCACGATCCATCCCGGAGACGGCGATGGTCAGGCGGGCCTGGCTGCAGGCGCGGGCCTCGTACCGGCGCATCTTCCGCCACTCGAATTCGAGGAGCGCACGGCGCCAGGGCCGGGTCTCGACCTGGCGCAAGCGTTTCCAGATCATGTGTTCGACATTGTGGGCGAAGAGGATCACTGGAATCCGCCCGCCGGGGGGAACATTCGGCGCGGCGGCCAGGAAGTCCGCCACGCAGACATCGCAGGCGTCACTCTGCATGAGGCGGTCGGCGGCCCGGCGAAGTGCCGGCACCCGGCACTTGCTGACATCCACGGGGAGCGGCGACAGCCAGGATCCCAACAAGGCGAGGGCGAAACGCGCGCTGCCGCGCTTGGGAGGGGCAAAGGGAACCGAAAGGACCCGCTGGCAGTGGGGCAGCCGGCGGGGAAGCTCCTCCGGATCATCGCCCGGACCATGGGTGGTCAGCACCGTCACGGAGTGGCGGCGCGACAACTCCGAGACGATGTGGAAGCTGCGGAGTCGCCCTCCCGCAGTCAGCGGCCAGAGTCCCCCGACTTTTACCCAGAGGATTCGCATCGCTTCTCCTAGGGCAGAACGTCAAAGGCGTCGACCCAGACCCAGCGGCCCTTCGAGTCGACGTTGCGCTCGTGGGTGGCCTCGACCGCGACCGTGTGGGGTCCGCTCGTGAGCCCGCTCGTTGTGAACAGGACGGTCTGGCCCTGGGACGGCGAGGCGTAGGTGTCGACGAACCCGACGAGGGCGCCGTCCAGGTACACGCGCGCTATGGCCGACGCATCGCCGCGGGTGCCGGTCGCCTTGACGGCCAGCGGGCGGGCGCCGGAGGCGAGCCCGTCGATCGAGACTTGATCCGTGAGTCTCGCCGTCAGGTTAAAGGGGGAGCTTGCCCCCGCCGCCTCTTTACCGCATGATCGAACCGAGATCCTCTCCGTCGACGAAGATGCGGTGCCAGATTTCCAGATTCACCAGGAGCCAGAGCCGATCGCCATGCTCCGCCACGCCCGTTCGGTGCTCCTCGGCAATGCGACGGAGCAGGGACGGATCGAAGAACTCCCTGCGGAGCGCCCGCGGCCCGAGCACGAACTCCCGGATGACCGGCCAGAACGGCCCCCGGAACCACCGGCCGACGGGGACGGGGAAACCCATCTTCCTCCGCGACAGGATCGGACGCGGCACCAGATCCCGGAGGGCGGCCCGCAACACCGCCTTGGTCCGCCAGCCCTGCAGCTTGAAACGGGCCGGGATCGCCACGACGTGTTCGACGAACTCGTGGTCCAGGTACGGCACCCGGCTTTCGATCGAAGCCGCCATGCTCATCTGATCCTGCTTCATCAGCAGCTCGACCAGATAGGTCTGGAGGTCCGCGTGGCCCATCCGCTCCAGCGCCCGGCCGGCGGTCTCCAGGTAGTAGCCCAGGCCCTCGGCGTACGGGTCCCGATCGGCCAGGAGCCGCCGGTCCAGCAGCAGGTCCTGTTGCAGGCCTTCCGGGAAGACCGCAAAGTTCTCGTAGAACAGCCCCCGGGGGCCCGGGGGAAGGGCCAGGAACGTTCGCTGGGCGTAGCGACGCAACGGCCGCGGGAGTGTCCCCACCAGGCGGCCGAGGCCCTCCCGCAGCGCTCCCGGGGTCAGCCCCCGGTACACGCGCCCCAGCCGTTGGTTCCAGACCGTCACCCGGTACCGGTTGTAGCCAAGGAAGAGCTCATCCGCCCCCTCGCCGGTCAACACCACCTTGACGTGATCCCTCGCCAAGCGCGACACGAAGTAGAGCGGCACGCTGGAGGGAAACGCGATGGGCTCGTCCTCATGCCAGAGGAGGTGGGGCAGGGCATGGAAGAATTCCTCGGGGGAGACCACCACCTCCCGGTGCTCCGCCCCCACGGCGCGGGCCGCCAGGCGCGCATAGGCGAGCTCGTTGGCACCAGGCTCGGAGAAGCCCACGGCGAAGGTCCGAATCGGCTCCTTCAGCATGGGTGCCATGAGGGCGGCCAGTCCGCTGGAATCCATACCACCCGACAGGAAGAGGCCGAGCGGGACATCGCTCATGAGATGGTTCCGGACGGCGGCTTCGAGCCGGGCCCGCACCTCGCCGGCGTGCTCCTTGAAGCTCGTCCGGGAGTCATCCGGCTCCGCCGGAAGTCGCCAGTAGCGGCGTTCCCGGGCGCCTTCGGCAAGCGACCAGGACAGCGTCCTGCCGGGCAAAAGCTTCCGCACCCCCCGGAAGAAGGTCTCCTCTCCCGAGACGAACCGGGTGGCGAGAAACTCGGGCAGGATTGCCGTGTTCAATTCGGGCTTCAGGGATCCTGCCGCCAGGATCGCCTTGATCTCCGACGCAAAGAGCAGTTCCTGGTCGGTGCACGCATAGTAGAGCGGCTTGATTCCCAACCGATCCCGCGCCAGGAGCAGCCGCCCCCGAGCCCTGTCCCACACGGCAAAGGCAAACATTCCCTGGAGCCGCTCGACGCAGCGGTCCCCTTCCTCCTCGTAGAGGTGGAGGATCGTCTCGGTATCGCTCCGGGTCCGGTACCGATGGCCCCGCGCCTCGAGTTCGGGCCGGAGCACCGGGTGGTTGTAGATCTCGCCGTTGTAGACGATCCAGACGGTCCCGTCCTCGTTCGCCATCGGCTGGGAACCGCCCTGCACGTCCAGGATGGCCAGTCGCCGGTGCCCGAGGCCGACCGGTCCCTCGGCCCACAGCCCCTCGCCGTCGGGCCCTCGATGGTAGAGCACGTCCCGCATGCGCTTGAGCCGCGTCTCGTCCATCGGCTCGAACGGGTTCAGATTGACGATACCGACAATTCCGCACATACCCTGGTGCGCTCCTCAGGCGACGGGTGGTCGGCGAAGGGTCAGGCACGCCACCTTTTTTCGCGAAGGCTCTTGCTCGCCCAGCCGTGTTAGGAACAGCAGGGCGAGCGGGAAGTGGAGTGGGAGCATGGCATAGCGGAGAGGTTGCCGGCTGAGGAAGAGGTTCTCGGCGGCCACGCGCCGCTCGCCCCAAAAACTCACATCCACGACTTCCAGGCCGCTCGGTCCCAGGAGACGATCCTCGAGGGTGGGCCGATCGTAGGCACGCTGGTAGAAGACGCGCTCCTCACCCGACGTGACCCAGTACGCGTAGGGATCGCCGCGTTGCGTGAACTCTTCCACATAGCCGCGGTCGCTCCACGGGACCGTCACGCAGCAGATCCCGCCGGGCTTCAACACGCGCGCGATCTCCCGCATGGCGATGCGGTCACCGTCGTCGGGAATGTGCTCGATCGTCGAGATCGAGAATACCCGGTCAAACGTCCCGTCCGGATATGTCAGCACCCGGGCGTCCTCCGACCGCATCACGTACCCGTCGCGGTGCGCGCCGAGCACCCGGTCGGCGTAGGCGCCGTACGCGCCGAAGAAGTAGTCGAGGAGATCGGTCGCGTGGACCCGGGCGCGGACCCGCGCTGCCAGGAACAGGGAGAGGAGCTTCGGACTGCCCACGTCGAGCACGAGGTGGCCGGGGCTCACCTCGAGGTGCGCGAGCACGTACCCGTCCTCCGCGTAGCGGACGTACTCGAGCGGCAGGATCAGCCGCTTGACGCCGTGGCGAGGCGCCACGGGCAGGGTGCGGAGACCCACGACGAGCCCGAACCGGAACAGGTCCCAGGCGGACGACAACCGGAGCCGCGGGCTCGATGCCGTCCCCTGCGCCCGGTCCTCGCTGGCGAAACCGAGGGGGCTAATAGCTGATCGCTCCACGGAGGTAGACGAGCGCGGACTGGGTATCGCGCGTGAACGTGCCCACCAGGCTTCCGCCCCCAGCGACCGCGGCAAACCGACCCGTTCCGCCCGTCAGCCGGAAGGTCCCGTGGTAGACATAGGATGAGCCTGGCCCCGCCTCCTCGCACACGAGGCCCGCGTGGTAGAAATTGATCTCGCCATCCCTCTCAGTAAGCCTGCCGATAAAGCTCGCCGGCAGGCAGACGCCTTGAGTGGGGCCGCCCGGGTACCCGTTGAACGAGCTCGGACTCCCAGTATCGAACCTCAGGATGAACTGGCCGGGGAGAATCGGTGTTCCCGTCATCTGCCCGGTCGATGTGCCCGTGCAGCCTGGAACGAGCGTCGCGAGGCAGTTCGTCTCCACCGTCCCGGAGCCGGTGACCTCGAACGCCGACTGGCCGGCTGCCAACGGTGGGGCCGCGAAGAGCACCCCGAGGATCAGTGGAGCCATCGTGAACTTCATCCACAGGGACTTCATTGTTCTCTCCTTTCTCGACCTGGGCCGGTCACACAGACTCCCAGGTCACCGAAGCTGACGCTCTCGCCGTCTTCGAATACGACTCCCGCGGGTGCACCGTCCTCACCGACCAGCGGCGCGACGGCCGGCGCGGCCGCGTGCGAGTCCAACGTCGGAACCAGCAGCGTCATGATGCGCAGCGGGAGGCGTGTCGCGGCCGAGTAGGTCAGGACGGGTGCCGGGCGGCGCTGCCCGTAGTCGGGGGATACCCACCCCTGGATCGGGGCGAGCTCCCCCTCGAGGATATCAACCTTGAGGGGCATCGCGGCGAACGCTCGGATAAGGAGCCCGCGGCCCCCGGGCCCGTGCGCCCGTGCCCAAAGCGCCGGGTCCGCCCTCACCTGCATCGGCGCGAACTGGAATCGAAGCTCGACCTGGTGCTCTGCTGCACCCTCAAGGTCGTCCATCACGACCCAGTAGTGGGGCTTGACGAAGAGGACCCGGCGCCGGTGAACCACCGGATCGGGGAGGCGACAGTAGGCGTCGTGATCGGCGTCGGCGAAGTCGAAGACGTCGGTAGAGACCCACCGGCGCAACCGGACACGGGGCCGGGCCTGCCACCCAAATGGTCCAGCAGGGATCGCCTGCTCGGCGTTGTCCACCCGGAGGGTGCTGTGGGCGGCGGCGCTCCGGAAGAAATCTCGCCAGTCCGGATCCGTCGTGTAGCAGAACGTCCCGGGATCCACGAGACACGGTTCCCCGAAGACGGAGCATTGGATGCTCAGGAGGTCGGCATGGCCGTGCCCCCCGCTCACCGGGCAGCCCAGGGGTCCCGCGTCGAAGATCAAGTGGTGGGAGTTCGCCTCCCACCCGCTCCGCATCACCGCATATCCCCCCTCGGCAAAGAGGCGGGAGGGGGCAGTCGCCGGGGGGGCGGGCCGGAGGGCCGCGAAGGCCTTCAGTCCGGCCGCGCCGAGGAGCCACAGGGTTTCCGGCGCCAGGGCACCTGCCGCCCAGGCGTAGTCGGCGCGACCGAAGAATGCCGCTGCCGTCGAAAAGACGCCCCGGAGATCAGCGGGCGCCCGCGGGGCGAGCGGCAAGAGCCTCCCACCGTCGGCGTCCCCGATCTGGGGAAGGGGGCCGTCAGGACTCCGAAGAAGCAGGAGGGAGTCGAGCATCCGCCGGACTCGCTCCCCCACTGCCACCGGGATACTCAGTCCGTTTTGGGCCGCCAGGATCAGGAAGTGGAGGTAGATCTCCACCGTGTAGTGCTGGTAGCAGGCGGACTGCTCGAAGTAGACGCCGTCCGGGTGGATCTGCCGCCGGCTCTGCTCCACGAGGATCCGCGCCCCCAGCGTGCGCCAGCGCTCCGAGAATGGCATGTCCGGGAAGAGCAGCCCGGCGTAAAAGAGGCCCAAGGCCTCGCCGGTGAGATGGGTGTTCGGCGAGAAGTAGTAGGAAAGATATCGCTCCACGTGCGTGGCGTGGGCCCGGATGCCTTCGAGCATTTCGGCGAGCAGCCCCGGGGACAGCGCCGGCGATTTATTGAAGAGGTGGAGACTCCAGCACCAGGAGATCAGTCGCAACGCGACTTCCAGGCTGCTCGCCCAGTTGATCCCCATCCCCGGGGGATTGGCCCGCATCCATTGTCGGAGGTATCCGGAGAACCCCTCGACGTAACGCTGATCTCCCGTCAGGTGGTAGGCCTGCGCAAGGCAGACCATCCATTGGTGACGACTCAATTCCCAGATGACCTTGCTGTCTCCCACCGCACTTTGGTCGAGCGGATTCACTCGACTCCAGTGGACGAGCGGCGCCCGACGTCCCGAGACCGGATCCAGGTGCCAGTCCACCGGATCACCGAAGAACAGCCCGCGGTACCCCAACAGGTCAAAACGCTTCTGACAGAGCAATTCCGCCGCGGCCACCGCCTGGTCGCGGGCGCCCGGCACGTGTTCCACGATGAGTGCCGGCGTTTGATCGCTTACCGCGCCCTCGAAGAACCGGGCGGGGCAGACCTCTCGGAAATTTTCAAGGGCAAAGGGCTGAGGGCGTCGGCCGTTCATTCTTCTGGCCACACCCACCCGTTCCAGCCACTTCGAGGCCCCCTGCCGACTGCGACAGGCCAGCTCGGGGATTCCCATTCTGAGGAGCCGTCCGATGCTCATGCCGGCGCTCCCGAGTACACCGCCGCCCACTCCTCCCGCACCTGGGGCCAGGTATACCTCTTGACCTCTTGCAGCGCTCGGCGCGCAATGCGCACGGCGAACTCTGGATCCCCCAGGAGGATTGCGACGGCCTTGGCCATGGCCGCTGGATCCCCTGGAGGAACGATGAGGCCCGTCTCCCCGTCGCGAACCATGGCCGCGATGTCTCCGGTCCCGGTGGACACCACCGGCAGCCCGGCCGCGAACGCTTCCAGCACTGACACCGGCTGGTTGTCCACGACGGAGGAGTTGAGGAATATGTCGGCCGACTCATAGAGGCCGGCCACGGCCGAAGGTTCGACCCGCCCCACGAAGCGGATCCCGTCGGTGCCGAGTGAAGCAGCCAGCCGGCGGAGCCGACCTTCCTGGCTTCCGTATCCGGCGACCGTCAGGGTGGCCTGGGGATACTGGGCCTTGATCACCGCAAACGCCTCCAGCGTGTTATCCACCCGATAGTAGGGCTCCAGGTTCCGGGTGGACAGCAGGCGGGGGCGGAGGGATGCCCGCTCCCGATAGCGGAAACACGAGGTATCCACCACGTTCCGGATCACGCGGGCCCGGTACCCGTGGGCGGTGAAAACACTCCGCAGATACTCCGACGGGACCACGATCTCATGCACCAGGCGCAACCAGGGATGGACGAGCATCCCCCAGCGCGCCAGGTGGTCCTGGGCCTCGCCGCTGTGGTAATTCAGCACCGTCCGCCTCCCCAGCCGGCTCGCCGCCAGGATGGCCGGCGCCACGGCGAGGAGGAACGACCAGTAGGACGCCGAGAAGATGTGGACGACGTCGGCGCGGTGGAGACGCCCGAGGCTCGGAAGGTAAAGCGCCTGATTGAGCAGGGTGCGCGCGTACGGCCAGCGCCGGAGCCAGCGGAGCCCCGGAGGGAAGGGGGGATTGATGGGGATGAACGTGACCTCGTAGCCCGCCTGCCGGAGGCCAAGGGCCAGCGCCTGCGCCTGGACCGACTGGCCGCCCAGGATGTCCGGGCTCGCCGCGACGAGCGCGATCCTCATGGATGCACCTCGAACGCGTCCACCCAGATCCAGGCGCCGCCAGAGGCCGGGTTGCGGCGGCCCGTCGCCTCGATGGTCAGGGTGTGGGACCCGGGTCCGAGACCGCTCAGCGTGAAGATCCGAGCCTGCGCGTCGCCGGACGGCGTGTAGGTGTCGATCTCGGCCCGGAACGCGCCGTCGATGGAGACCAGCGCGATGCCCGACCACTGATCCCGGTAGCCGATCCAGCTCACCATGGTGCCGGTGAAGTTGAGGGTGGCCCGACACCCCTGGGTGATCGCCAACGCCGCGCTCCCGCCGCTGTGGAACGAGTGGGCGTTGGCGTACCAGGTCGCGGACGCGGGGCAGGTGTAGCCCACGCTCGCATCCTCCTGTTCGAGGCGGGTGACGAGGTCGAAGGCGTCGATCCAGATCCACGACCCTCCGGACGCGGCGTTGTGAGTGCCCGTCGCCTCGATCGTCAGCGTATGGGTGCCCGGGCCGAGGCCGCTCGTCGAAAAGAGCACCACCTGGGACTGCGCCGTCGAGGCATAGGTGTCCACGGTTGCTTTGGGGACGCCGTCCACGTAGACACGCGCGATACCCGACCACTGGTCCCGGTAGCCGATCCAGCTCACCGCGGTGCCCGTGAAGGTGAAGCTCGCCTGCGCGCCAGGGTCCATCGCCAGCACGGCGCTGCCGCCGCTGTGGGCCGGGTAGGTGTTGGTATGCCAGGGCCCGCCGTATTTCACCGCCTCGTTATCCTGTTCGGCCCGCGTGGCCACTGGGGCTTGTGAGCCGGCAAAGGCGGGTGCACTCGACGAGAGGTCGATGAGATAGACATCCAAATACCCGCTCGGGTAACCGAGGATCGCCTGCAAGCCATAGTTGCTGCTGTAGACTAGGCGGCTCCCATCCCGGCTCGCGGAAGCGCGCGGCGTGTACCAGTAGCTGTTGAACGGGCGGCTCCGGTGATGGGCCAGCCGCCTCACCTGCGAGCCATCCAGGGCGACCTGAAGGATCTCGTTCGTGTACGCCGCCCAGCCGGACAGTGGGCCGGGGTCGCTCGGGGCGTAGGTGCTGACATAGAACCAACCACCGCTCGCCGGTGCCGAGATGTGCGCGGCAAGACCCCAGGTCAAGGAGAGCAGGCAGGTCTTCTGTCCGTCAGCCAGCCGGATCTTCACCACACTGTTAGGGCAGCTCGCCAGGGGATCGGCGGCATTCACCCAGAGCATGATCTCGTCGCCGTTCACGTCCCGGGCGACGGCCATGTGGCCTTCCACCGTGGTCAGTTGTCGCAGAAAGGTCATGTTCCTGTCGTACAACTCTACCCCAGTGAACGGGTTAATGCCCGCCCGGTACCAGTTGATGATCACGCTGTTGCTGGGCGTGATGTAAACACTGTCGACCGCTCCACCGCCCGTATCCAGGACCGGCCCCTTGGTGTCCGTGCTGATCTCGAACACGAAGACGTACCGGTTCTCGCCCGCCAGGACGAGGTGATCCCCGTCAGCGGAGATCTCCGACTCCCCCAAACCGCTGATCGTGGTGTATTCGCTGAAGATGTGCACCACCGAGGCCACGCCCGTGCTGGTGTTGAACCGCTTCAACTGATTGCTGGCGGTGTGGTAGTAGAAGACATTCGGGTCGGTGCGCGACCACCGGGGCTCGCTCGACGCGGAGATCTCGAAGGGAAGATCACGGAGGTAATTTCCCGTCCCGTCGTACAGCGCGAAGTAGCTCTGGTGCTGGAGCAGGAGCTTCGCATTGTCGCTGTTGAACGGCGAGACGGTGGAGTATTCGCCGACGATCATCGTCAGGCGCCCGGCGTCGGCCGCATTGAGACTCCCCGGCGCGTCGGAGATGCGCTTGATTGCGCTGCCGAAGGTGGGATCGACATAGCTCCCGCCGGCAGCAGGGGGATGAAAGGTGAAATAGTTGATCGGAGGGTAGACATTGCTGTCGGTCAGGTAGGCAAAGGCTGATCCGGGCCAGCCTGCCAGCCATACGGCTATGGCGAACACGAGCGCGCAGAACATAGCGGTTCTCATCCTCTAGCAGGTTGCTGAAAAACCCGCTTTCGCCCAGGCTGCTCAAAGCAGCCCGCTAGGCTCACGCACTCACGCCGTGGGGACTCCGCAGCCCGGCGGAGGCGGGAAGCGCTTCCCGGGTGTCTTCCCACAACGGCATCTCGAAGGCGCGATCCAGAAAGGTCCTGCACCACATTTCGAAGGAGATGAGGGTCCAGAGGTGAAGGTCCAGGTCCCGCCCCTTTGCGTGCCACTCCAGCAGCTTTCCGACGTAGTCGGAGTTTACTATCCCGCGCCGCCTGCTGGTGTCGGACAGCAACAGCTCGCGGACAACGTGCTCCAATTGGCCCCGAAACCAGCGGCCGAGCGGAACGGCAAAGCCGTGCTTCGGCCTGGCGAGAATCTCCGGGGGCAGGACGCCCCTCATGGCGCGTTTGAAGATGTACTTGGTGGTGCCCGTGCGCAATGTCAGCTCCGGTGGAATGGTGGCGGCGAACTCGACGAGCTTATGGTCGAGCAAGGGGACCCGAGTTTCGATGGAATGCGCCATGCTCATCCGATCCACCTTCGTCAAGATATCCAGGGGGAGATAGCTCTGGATGTCCAGGTATTGCAGTGCCGACAGCCAATTGCCGTTGGCGCGGGCGAGGAACTCGCCCGCTTGTTGCCACGGGTCATAGGAGGAAAGCCACGCGAAGACCTCGGGACGAAAGAGCATCCTCTGTTGTTCCCACCGGAACAGCGTCGAGGCATCGAGATAGCGTTGGCCCCCCGCCAGGGAGATGTGGCGTAGAAAATTCCTCCCCCGTATCCCCTCGGGTATCATCGTGCCAATGACACCCAGGACCCTCCGCGCCGGAGCCGGCAAGAACCGGTATTTCCTCTCCTTGCCTTCGACGAGATATTTGTCGTACCCCGCGAACAGCTCGTCGCCGCCATCGCCCGACAGCACCACCTTCACGTGCTCGGCGGCCAGCTTCGAGACCATGTACGTCGGGATTGCCGAAGAGTCGCCAAAGGGTTCGTCGAGATGGAAGGTCAGATCTTTGAGGATCGCAAGGACGTCTGGCTGGAGAATGCATTCATGGTGCTCTGTGCCCAAGGCGTCTGCCACGCGTCGGGCGTACTGCACCTCGTTGAAGTCCTCTTCGGCAAAGCCGATGGAAAAGGTCTTCACGGGAGCCGGGGTCAGTCGCGCCATGGTCGCAACGACTGCGCTGGAATCGATGCCGCCGCTCAGGAAAGCGCCCAGAGGGACGTCACTCACAAGATGCAGGCGGACGGATTCCTCGAGCAGATCACGCAGTCGCTCAACAAAGTAGTCTTCGCTCCGGCCGTAATCGGGTTGGAATTGCACATCCCAGTAGCGCTCTATGCGGATCCTCTGACCGGGGGAGTAGGTCAGGCTGTGTCCCGGCTCCAGCTTGTGCACGCCCTCCACGATGCTCTCCGATGAGGGAGTGCACAGGAACGTAAACAGGTGCTGGACGGCCCTCCAGTTGAGGCTGCGCTCTACCTCCGGGCACTGCAAGATCGCTTTTAGCTCAGAGGCGAACAGGAGTCTCCCGTTCACCTCGGTGTAATACAGCGGCTTGATTCCCAGCCGGTCCCGCGCCAGGAGCAACTGCCTGCGGGTCTCATCCCACACCGCAAAGGCGAACATGCCACGCATTTTCTCGACGCAGTGTGTCCCGTATTCCTCGTACAGATGGACGATGGTCTCCGTATCGGTGGCGGTATAAAACGAATGCCCCTGCCGTTCGAGTTCGCCGCGCAGCTCCTTGAAGTTATAAATCTCGCCATTGAAGACCGTCCAGATTGAACCGTCTTCGTTTCTCACCGGCTGGTGTCCGGTGTCGAGGTCGATGATACTCAGCCGCCGCATCCCCAGGCCGGCCCCGATCCCGAGATGATAGCCTTCGTCGTTCGGCCCCCGATGGACCATCGCTGCACACATCCGATGCAGCTCCTCGATGGACACGGACCGTTCCTCGAGACTGACTATTCCGGCAATTCCGCACATTGTTCCAGCCCCTGGAATCCTGGCTCGCCGCTCCGGGTGCGCGTCTGGAAAGCACTCAACCTGGCGTCTGACTGGTTCCGAGGGAGGATGCCTGACCGTGAGCCGTTCCCGGGCTTCGGCTTAACGTGCGCGCACCCGCGCCGGCGGCGTTCCCTGCGGGTCTTGTGGAACGGCACCACCTCGTGCCACACCGGCAGTCCACCCCCGCAGCCACCTGGCGAGTGCCAGCCTCTCGCCCTGGCTGATGAGGCCGAACTGGCGCAAGAGAGCAAGGTACGAGGCGGTGTACAGGAGGCTCGTCGTCGACGCGAGGGCCAGCGTCGGCATTCCCAGTGTCCACTTGACGATCAGCGGCGGGAGACCCGAGGCGGCGGCAACGGTGAGGATCGCCGCGAGGCTCCGCCAGGGCAGGATCCGTGAGAGGCGTGTGTGCATGAGGCTCTTCATCCTGGCCAACGCCCACCCTTTTCCGACAGCGGTGGCCAGGAGCGTGACCAGGACCGCACCCCATAACCCGAATGCCGAAAGGAACCAATTGATTAGGGCCGCAACCAAGACCAGCCGGACCACGTTGATCATGAACAGGACGTGGGTTTGGGCGTAGACCCGGAGGACGGCATCCGTCATGAAGGTGGCGAGCAAGACGCCGGTTGACGAGATCGCGAAGATGGGGATGCTCGCCCGGTAGGCCTCCGTGAACAGGATCGCAATGATTTCGCGCGCGTTCAGGAGCAGCAAGCCGACCAGGGGGAAGAAGACCACGGCCAGCTTTCGGGTGGTATCGTGCCACAATGCCAGCACCCCCGAGCTGCGGCCCTCGCGCACTTCCTCGGCCATCCTCACCATCATCACATTGGCCGCGGAGCTGGCCAGGAACTCGACGAGGGGGATCTGAAGGCATCCCACCGAATAGATGGCGAAGGTGGCGGCATCGAAGGCGTAGGAGACGGCGTATTGGTGGAAATTCGATTGCAACGTTTCGGCAACCACCGCCATCTCGAACGGCACGGCATAGGCCAGTTGCTTCCTGAGCAGAACCGGGTCCGGCCGCAACTCGCGTCCGAACTCCCGCCCGATGTACGCCAGTGACGCGCCCAGCCGGAGGGCGGCAAAGAGCACGGCCCCGAGCAGCAGCCATTCGAGCTTCCGGAGGAAGACGACAGGGAGGATGTAGAGGGCCGCGCGCACCAGGTCGGAGAGCGCATAGGAGAGGGCAGCCCAGCGATACTGCTTGCGCGAGATCATGGCAATCTCGAGCACAGAGGAGATCAGCATCAGAAGCAGGTAGATGCCTATGAGGGCCGTATGCCCGGACAGCGCGCTATTGTTGAGCCAGTGGGAAATCTGCGAACCTCCGGTCCCCAAGACGGCGAGGCAAGCGAGCCCCGCGACGGCCAGGGCCAGCAGGGAATTCACGGAGTAGCGGCCGCCTTTTTCCGGGGCCAGCGGGAGAAAGTAGAAGAGGCTTTCGGCCATCCCAACCTGCGCAATGCTGTAGAGCGTGGCGTAGACCAAAAAGAGCTGTTTATACGTCCCGAACTCGCTTTGGGTGAAGATCCGGACGAACACGATCGGTATGCAGAAGGAAGCGGCGAAGCCCAGGACCCTCCCGGACATCAGCAGGAATGCCGGCTTGAAGCTGGTATCCATCGATCTTGCGATCACTGGCGGGCGGGATTCTTCCGGCCGCATTCCGGCTGCCCTGGCCTTCAGCGCCGGGGTGCTCCCCTGTTCCCCGACACCCTGTGGTATTGCCCGCAATCGCCACGGAAGACCCCGTTGGCGTGGCAGCTCATGATGGCCGGGGAGAAGCGCCCGAGCGCATCGACGCACGATTTTTCCCAGAGCAGCGTGCGCGGTATGGTGAGCAAGGGGTACAACCGATCCCGGTGCCGGCAGGTCGTATAGCCGAACCGATAGCCCGAGGTCGCCACGGCCTTCACCGTGGCCGCATCGAAGCGGCCATCGGGATACGCGAAGTGTCTGACCGCTCTCCCCAGCCTCCGCTCCAACTCCTGCCGCGAGCCGGACGTCTCCTCCAGCACCTTTCGCCAGCGTTCGTTCGGCAGCAACACGTGCGTCTTCGTGTGTGACCCGATCGTGATGCCGCCTCGCTGCATCTCGGCGAGCATCTCCCAACTCAGGGGACGGAATCCGTCCATCGCCGCTTCTTCCACCCCGAGTTCGCCCTCCAGGGCTTCGATGGCCCGATGCATTTCAGCCTGGGGGAGGGTGGTGAACAATCGCCTCATGGCCGCCAGCGGGTGTTTCGTCCTGGCGGCCATGTCGGCCAGGGGCCCCGGCAGCCCGAGTCCCCGGAGGGCATCGGCCAGTTCGCGGGTGGACCGCCAGCGGGCAAAGGCGCGCGCGAATAGATGGTAGAGCGTGTCGTGGAGGGGCACGTCTGATGTGCCGATGAGATCGGTCACCACGAAGACCGCCGCCGGAAGCCCCTTCCGTTTCAGGAGGGGGAACGCCTGGTGGTACACGTCGCGGTACCCGTCGTCGAAGGTGATGGCGGCCACCGGGGTATCGAAGCCCTCCCCGCATTCGAGCCGTGAGCCCAGCTCGTCCAGCGAGATCACGCGGAAGCGACGGCCGATCCAGTCCAGGTGCCGCTCCAGCATCCGCCGGCTTGTGAGCATGGCGGGGATGGCCTGGCGTGCTGCGGTCGCGAAATCCTCTACCACCCGGTGGTAGCCGACCACCAGGCGAAAGCGGCGCGCATCGGTCAGGTCGCCGATCCTGGCGTCGGCCCCCGTCCGTTGCAGGACCCACGCGAACCCCGCCTTAACGAGGCCACGCAGTCTGAATCCGCCTCCAGGCCCCAAATCCCTGTCCCCCTGCGAGCCCGTTTCCGACCCGCCGCGGAAGCACGCGGCGCACCATCTTCCCGGCGGCGCGGGACAGCCCGTCCGCTGTGCGGAGCATGAACCCGCGAACGTCGGGCGGATACATGCGCACCCGCGTCAACTCGCGGGTGTCCCGGCCCCAATCGAATTTGTAGGCTTCGTCGCCGTGCAGCAGATCATACTCGTCCACGCCTTCCTCGATGGCGCTTCGTATGGCAAGCCCCATGGTGACAAGCCCCACGCTGTACTTGCTGTAGCGGGGATCGAATCCCGACTGGTAGAAGTAAAAGGTGCGGCCGTATCTGAAGCCGTAGAGGGACGCGGCAGGCTCCCCGTTCAGCCTCAGGACGAACAGCCGGAGCCAGTTGCGATCAAGCGCGAGCCGGCTCAGCTCGTTGTGGAACGAGAGGAGACCCGCAGTGTGGAAGGCCGTCGAGCCGCCCCGGCCCTGCCAGCGCATGTTGTGGAGCCTCACCAGCAGGGCCAGCGCCTCTCGGCGCTGGGCCTCCGACACTACTCGCTCGAAGCGCACATCAAAGTGTTTGCTGAGATTCTTCAGCCGTCGCTGGAAGTTATAGCGATGCGCGGGGCCGAGCGTGGCGAGATACGACTGCCAGGTATGACCGGCCAACGGTATGAATGGACAGACATCCGTCCGTGCCTGGAGAGCGCTCCAGCCTCGCTGCCTCAGGAGGGAGGCGAGCTCTGCGGCAGCGCAGGCGCCGGTCCGGAGCTGGGCCAGCTCGAGCGCGATTCGCCCCTCAGCCAGATATCCCGCCAGAGCCTCTTGGGCCTCCGGTTCCCCCCCCCGACGGATGACGACGTCCAGGTAATCGGAACCGACGCTGCCTGTGCCCAGGAACTCCAGCGACCGGAAGGGCCGAAGGGGGGTGAGCCTGCAGGGCCGCAGCGCCAGGGGCGCCATCGCCACGAGTTCCCCATCACGGCGCGCCGCCAGGAGGAAGAGGCCTCGCCTTTCCGAGAGGTGCCGCCACCACGTGGAGAGCCACTCCCAAGTCAAGAACAGGGAGTTGGACGCGCTGGCCTCGAGCAGCGAAGCCCACTCCTCCCGGAGCTTCTCAAAGCCTGCTGTATTCTCGATCCGCTCGATCATGTGCGCGTGGCCTGGAGCGGTTCCGTCGCCCTGAGAGTCGCTAGACGAGCCGCTTCAGGCTCAGGACCTGGTCAGCCATATATTCGAGCTGGGATGGGGTGATGTCTTGATGAATCGGCAACTCCAGGACGTGGTCCCGGAGGAAGTGGGCCTCCGGGAACGCGTCCCTCGTCGCCTCCGGGTCACCGGAATTCCAGAACTCCACAGCCGTGATGCCACGGTCCCACAGGGCCCGGGCGGCGGCGGCCTTGTCCGGCACCAGGAGAGGGAAGAACAAGGGACACACGCCCTCCTCGAGCTCCTCGCGCAAGACTGCCACCTTGCCCCCAAGCTGCTGGTACAGGAAGAGAAAATTGTTCCTCCGTCTCCGGCGGATCTCTTCGTAATCGCACCGTTTCAGCAGGGCGAGGCCCAGGGGCGACATGCCGACGTTGACGCTGGCAGGATCGAACCCGATGTCCCCGACAGGCAGCCGCTCCAGGCGAAGTGCGCTGAGGGTCCGGCCGACCAGTCTCTTCAGCCCCGTCAGCATTGCCCCGGCGCCATCGGACCGGCTTCGGATCCATTCCAGCATCAGTTCGGTGGTCCTACCTGCGACGGAGGCCAGATCGCACGGGGTCAACTCGGGCGCGGTCAGGCTCCCGGCAACGCTCCCGTTCTGGACCAGCAGCCCACCGTTGGGCACAGGCAGGGTCTTATACAGGCAAAAGATGGCGTAATCGCCCCACGAGCCAAGGGGCTGGCCACCCGGTTGGCTCAGGAGGGAAAGGGCACAGTCTTCAATGAGGATCATTCCCCGTTCCCGGCAGAGCGCGGTGAGCTCCTTCATGGGCTGAGGCCACCCGAGGAAATGAATCACGAAGAGCGCGCGGGCGTTCTCAGATTTGGCCAATCGCGCCAGCTCGTCAAGATCCGGCTCAAGATTCCGATGGATGGAGTAAAAACGAGTGGACGCGCCGGCAGCCCGCATCGCCCACACTTCATTGCCGCTATGGTAGGCGGGCACCAGAACGGTCTCGCCGTGCTGAACCCGCAGGCTGCGGAAGAGGTGGTAAATCGCATTGCGGGCCCTGTAGAAGTAGGTCTTGTTGGGAGCCTTCAAGGGGAAGGGGGGCTCCTGCGCTGAAGGCGGACGGATGAAATGTCCGGGCGAGAGACCCGGCCAGGCCGGAACGTACATAGGTTTTCTCTCTCCGCGGCGACCCGAGGGCGCGGTCCCGCCACACACCCAGACCTCCCGCCGCCAGGATGCGGGTGCAGGCGACCGGCGCGAAGGAGGCTCCTAGAGACGGTAGATATCCCTGCGCCGCTCCTCGGGATCACCCGCCGGCACTGGCGCTCCAGGGCGGTTCCCGACCCGGGCATCATCACGCACCGTTCCTGCCGTGTCTCCCGGGCGGGACTTCCGCAGGATGGGTGGGGCCGCCCCGATCGCCTCCGCTGCTCGCACGGTCTTCCCGGCCGCTTGGGTTGGCGTGGCCGCTGCTCGAGCCATCTTTCTCCTCCTTATCCGCAGGCCCCGTGGTTCTGGTGTGACTTCACCCCGTTCCTCAACCCCAGAACCGTAGCGCGCAGGGCCAGGTAGAGCGGATACTGTTTGAGTCGTGGGACGAGGCGGAACTTGATGGAGTGGAGCAGGCGTGTGCGCGGAACATTCGGAAAGACGAACAACCAGTAGTGGTCGCGGGTTTCCCGGGTCCAGTCGAGCTTCCAGGCTTCATGCGCACCCAGGAAATCGTATTCAACCAACCCACGCGCGTGCGCCTCGCGCAGCACGGTATAGCAAAGCAAGTTGAACGGCGAATACCGGGCATATTCGGGGTCGTAGCCGTCCTTGAGGAGATAGAGCCTGTTCTTGTAGCAAAGAGCGTAGGCAAAGGCTATCCTGCGGTGATTGACGGTGAGGAAGTGCAAACGCAGCCATCCGCGCTGCCCAGCATGCTCGGCAAGGATTCGATAGAAGCGGGAGAGATCGGGGCGGGAGAGAATAGCGGTTCCCGCCTCGCCCTTCCAGGCCGCGGCCTCGATCCGCAATCCCTCCTCCAGGGCGCTTTCCAGTTGCTCCCCGCAACAGATCTCCTCCAGTTGCACCTGACCAAGTTGCCCGAGCCGCTTGAGCCGGTTCCGAAGGTTCGAGCGGTGCTTACCGCTGAGGTCCTGAAGGTAGCTCTCCCATGCGCCCCGCACGGGCAGATAGGGCGAGGCCGTGGATCGCCACGACCCGATGAGGAACCCATCGTCGGCCGCCAGGCGGGACAGCTCCTTCAGGGTCCTGGAGCCGGCCGGCAATTGGCCGAGCTCGATCACGTCCCAATGCGGTCGTTGGTCCGAGAGGTATTGCCAGATGGCGCGGTACGCTTCCTCTGGCCGGTGGGCGACGATGAAGTCGAAACGCGGCGTATGATCATTGTAGATGAACTGCAGCCGGCGCAGCTTGAAACCATTCATCCGTCCGTGGCTCAGCATAAGCGGCGCGATGGCGATGACGTCATCTCCGGCGCTCACGGTGAGAATGCGAAGCTGCTTGCCCGCGCCGAAGCATTCCCACCACGTGCGGACCCACTCGTGGCTCAGGAAGGGGTGGTCTATTCCCGCCGCCTCCACCAGGGCGGTCCACACCGGTTCCAGCGCGAGGAAGGACTGGTGATCAGAGACGGTGTCCACCCTCAACTCGCGGGCGGTTCCGATCGGCGTGGCTGTCGCCGTGGCTGGCCCCATGATTCACTCTCCCGCAGGTGAGCGCTCTCCCGTGGGGATGCGCTTCAGAAGGCTCCAGCGTCCCTTGCAGCGATCCTTGTCAGATGTGGCAGGTGGAGGCTGTGCCAACCCAAAACGAGGGGTCGAAAGCTACCCAGCCGCAGGTACCACACCCTTCCTGTTGACCGTAGCCAACGCTGCACCACGCGGAGGCTCAGGAGGTTGTCGCTCCGGACATAGCAGCAGACCCGGTTGAACCCGGCGGCACGCAGACTGGTGAGCATGAAGTGGAATGCGAGGGCGAAGATCCCCCGGTGTCGCACGTCGGGCCGCGTGTATCCGTCGTACAGATATACCTCTCTCGGAGCCGGAAGCACCTCCATCGCAAGCTCGGGAATCCGCCCGGGACCCGTCGTTGCCCAGCACGAATGTACGACCATCCCGTCAGCGTCCATGGCCACGAAGCAGAAATCGCCTCGGCGAAAACGCGCCAGCAGCATCTCAGACGATCGCGAAGGGTCACATGCCCCCAGCAGGAGGGGGAGGTCGGAGGGAGAGGCCTCGCGCAACGTAAGCGGGGGCGGAATCTCGGGCTCGGGCAAGTCCTGGTCCAACCCGCGCATGAGAAACATTACACTGCCACACTCTACGAGGGGTGAGCTCAGCCTCTGAAGCAATCGTATCAGCAGGTGACGCAGCCCACCCTCGGCGAGAATGTCGGCTATCCTGCGCAAGGAGGCGGACAGGTCGCGCGGGGGCGATTGCATGGCGGAAGCACGCTTCCATTGTGCTGGGAGTCCAGTGTGAACTGCGGGGGAGTGCCGGGAGCCGGCACTCGGGTCATACGGCTTTGGCCGTCTGTCTGCCGCCCGCTGCCTGCCCGGCTTTCTCCAGCAGGGTCAGGTAGAGCCGCTCTGTCTCATTCACCATCCGATCGAGAGAAAAACGTTCGGCAAGGCGGCGCCTGCCCGCCTGGGCGAAGCGTGAGGCGAGGTCGGGGTCCGCGAGCAGCCGGCAGATGGCGTCCGCCAGCGCTCCAGCATCGCGTGGCGGCACCAGCAGACCGGTCACCCCATCCTGGACCACCTCAGGATTTCCCCCCACACGGGTTGCAACCACGGGCACGCCCGCAGCCACCGACTCGAGGAGGGTGTTCGACAGGCCTTCGCTGAGCGTCGGGAGCACGGAGACAGTGACCTCCGAGAGAAGTTCGGGCACATCGAGCCTAAATCCCATAAAAGTGACGCGCCCGTCGAGACCCAACCGGCGCGCATAGTCCTCCAGCTCCTTCCGATACCCGCTGTCCCCGACCACCTCGCGACCATTTTCTTTGTGCACGCTGTCGCCTACCACCAGGAAGTGAGCCTCGGGAAAGCGCCTGGAGACGCTCGTGGCCGCTGCCAGGAAGTACTCGATTCCTTTCAGGCGCCGCAATACGCAGAGGACGGCGATTACCGGCCCGTGTGGTGACAGCCCGAGCCCCTGACGCAGTCCTGGGCCGCCCGGCCGGGTTCCGGA
Source organism: candidate division NC10 bacterium RIFCSPLOWO2_12_FULL_66_18 (assembly GCA_001771285.1). Classification (GTDB taxonomy): domain Bacteria; phylum Methylomirabilota; class Methylomirabilia; order Methylomirabilales; family 2-02-FULL-66-22; genus 2-02-FULL-66-22. The sequence goes on along the minus strand of METI01000026.1, from coordinate 4,883 downwards.
CTCCGGCACGACGATGCCGTTCCGAATGACGGCGATCTTCTCCGGGGTATATCCTTCCGCGATGAGCCGTTGCCTGATGGCTTCGGCGTTTACCACGACACAATCGGCCAGGCGGCAAATGACCTTCTGTACGCGCTCTTGCATCGGCGTGCCGAGATTTCCCAGATCCCGGATGGATGCCACAACGACAGGGGTGCGCGCCAGCCTGGCGGCCGGTATGGCAAAGACATTAGGGTAAAACCCGTAGGTATGGACGATCTGAATGCGATTCCGCTTCAGGTACTCGACGAACTTCCACTGGGCGTGAAAGGTCTTGGGCTTGTAGAGGCTGTGAATCCGGTATTCGGCAAGCGGGACTTGGAGTCGCTGGATTGCTTCCAGGAAGTGCCCCGCGCGCCTCAGGCAGGCTATGTGCAGCTCGAAGCTCGACGGATCAAGCGCCTGCGCCAACCTGACCGCCTGCCGTTCGGTCCCGCCTATGGCAAGAATGTTGACAAACTTGAGGAGCCGAATCCGGTCCGGCTGGATGCCCATCTCTCTCTGGGCGGCCGACGAGCGCTGCCAGATCATCTGCCAAATCTCCCGCCCAGGGACCCGCACCCATGCCAATCCAGGATGCGCGAGTCACCGTCCCTGGGCGTGGAGCCCTCCCGCCCGGGGGCCAGGGGATTCTGACAGGGGATGACCTGTCGCATTTCCGCCTGGAACACGGCACGCGTCGCCACCGCAAATCCCGCCAGATAGTAAAAGTAGAACTGATAGCCCACCGGATGGAAGAGCGCAGCCACGGCGAACCCGCTGAGACTGATCTGGATCCCCTCCGCAAGACAGGAGAGGTCCCGGAAAGCGGGCAGGGGGGCAGATCGCTGCCGGACTCCCGTGGCGGATGTGATGCATCCCACGAGTAAGAGGAGGAAGAGCACAAGACCGGGAATGCCGAGCTCAACAGCATACTCCAGGTAGGCGTTGTGGACGGCCTTCCACGCCTCCCCCCGTTCCGCATTCAAGGCCAACACATTTGCCCCCACCCCCGATCCGATGATGGGGTTGCGGGCCACGAAGTGTAGGGCCGCCAGCGTGTCGTTCCATCGAGCCTGCGCCGATCCCGTCGGATCCGCGTTGATATCCATTATGGTGCCGACGCGCTCCACGTAGCCCGACGGCAGGAAGGGAACACAGAGGATGCCCAGTGCCAGCGCCGCCGCCGCCCAGACGCGTTCCGGGCGCCGGCGGAGCTTCCACAGGCACATTCCGAGAATCGTCACGAGGGTCAAGAAGCCCGCGCGGGAGAACGTGAGGATCACCGCCATCACATTTAGCAGCATGATCGAGAGCAAGAGTGCACGCACACCGCGCTGCCGGTGCATCAGAAAAAGCGCCAGGCTGAAGGGGAGGATCAGGTTGAGCATCAGGGCGAGATCGTTCGGATTCTCGGTGAGCGGCGCCTCGTAGCCCACGATCCGTTTCACGGCGTCTCCCGGCGAAAGAAACGACGCCGAAAGGAAGTGTTTCACTCCGGTTGCGGCCAGCGGCGCACTCATCAGGCTCAGCCCCCACGCCACCTGGCGAAGCCGCCTCCGGCTGGTCACGGTGTTGCAAAGGAGCCAGAAGACGACAAGGGTCTTGCCGTAGACCCCGAGAAGAAACGCCAGGCTCCCGCCTGGCCAGTAGGAGAGCGGCAGGGTGACGATCGCCCACCCCGCCAGGCCTGCAGTAAGCCGCATCTCCCGAGTGAGTATCGTGACGGGTTGGCGGCGGATAAATCGATCGCAGAGATACGCGGCTGTTGCCACTGCCGCCGTGCACAGGGCAATACGGACGGGGGCGAGTACGGGAAAGAATGTCTGCGGCGCAAGCAATAAGATGAAGGTAAACGTCATCAGGCCCCAAAACGGCAGGGCGCTTTCCCGTGGCCCGGATCCCTCCACTGCGATCGTCCCCGACCGGTCCCGGCGTTGGCGTGCGATATCGGGGCGCCACCATTCCGCGAAAGGACGCTGTCGCATTTCTTGCGTCTGCAGCATGGCGTGCGGCTCAGGGTATTCCACCTCGGCAGGCCCTCCTCTCCTACAGGGTGACAATCCGCCCCTCCGGTGCCGGGAGCCCCCAGGTGGCGTTTCGCGCGTCCACGATGAGCGAAGCGACCTCCACGACCAGACGATAGTCGAACCCGGGGTGGTCGGTGAGGATCAGCACGCAGTCGGCCAAGCTGAGCTCCTGATTCGTGAGCTCCACAGCCTTCACGGCCATGCCTTCCAGTTCGACCGAGGGGACGTAGGGGTCCGCATAGGAGACCTCTGCCTTCTTTTCCCGGAGCCTCGTGAGGATCTCCAGGGCCGGCGATTCCCGGGTATCTCCGACCCCGCGCTTGTAGGCCACCCCGAGCACGAGAATCCTGGCCCCGTTTACGCATCGGCCCCGCTGGTTCAGGGCCTCCGTCACCAGACCCACCACGTGGGCGGGCATGGACCGGTTGACCTCGTCGGCCAGGTGGATGAAGCGGGGTTCGTACCCGTTCAGGCGCATCTTCCAGGAGAGATAGAACGGATCGACGGCGATACAATGGCCGCCGATGCCCGGACCCGGGTAGAAGGGGAGGAAGCCGAAGGGCTTGGTGGCAGCGGCGTCGATCACCTCGCGGGTGTTCACGCCCAGGCGGCGGCACATGAGGGCGAACTCGTTCGCCAGTGCGATGTTGACGTTCCTGAAGACATTCTCGTAGAGCTTGGCCAGCTCGGCCACCTTCGGACTGGAGACCTGGATCACCTTGCCGGTGATCTGACGGTAGAGGAGAGTTGCCAGCCGGCTGCACGTCGGCGTGACTCCTCCGACGATCTTGGGGATGTCCCGGACCTTGAAGGTCGGATTTCCCGGGTCGATCCGCTCGGGAGAAAAGGCCAGGAAAAAGTTCTCCCCGACCTTGCCGCCGCGCGCCTCGAACATCGGGAGGAGGAGTTCCTCGGTGGTTCCCGGGTACGTCGTGGATTCCAGGATCACCAGTTGGCCGGGCCTGAACCGGTTGGCCACCTGTTCGGCCGCGGCGACCACGAAGGAGATGTCCGGATCCTTGGACTTCCGGAGCGGTGTGGGCACGCAGATCACGACGACGTCGCTCCGCTCCAGAGCGGAGAAGTCAGACGTCGCTTCGTAGCGGCCCTGACGGAGCAACCCCATCAACTCTTCGCCGTCGACATCGGGGGTGTGCGATTGGCCGCGATTCAGGGCTGCGACCCGCTCACCATTAGCATCAAGGCCAGTCACGGGAAACCCCGCGCGAGCAAACTCCACCGCCAGGGGGAGCCCCACGTATCCCTGACCGATGAACGTGAGGTGGGCCCTGCGGTTTCGGATGATGTTGATCAGCTCTGTGTCATGCACTCCGGTCGTTCCTCCCTGGCCAGCGTTTGCTGGTCGCGCGTCGTTTTGCTATGCCCGCTCCCCTGTCCTCACGCCGCGCATCCGGATTGGGTCGTCGAAGACCTCGATGTCGGTGAATCCGTTCGCCCGAAACCAGCGGAACACCTCGGGATAGCGGAACTTCCACTGGTACCTGGGGGTGTACCAGTCGAAGGTGTCCAGCCATCGCCAGCGCCAGTTCGGGTGCAACGAGATCGGGCAGAGAAGCTGCAGGACCTTCCCGATTCCGGGTACGCGATAGAGGGAGTAGAGGGGGATCGAGATCGCGGCGATCGCCAACATCATCCGCAGGGGGAGGCGGGTGGTGATCTTCCGAATCAGGTCGGAGCAGGAATGCGATGGCCCATAGGCTGCGTACAGATAGACGGCAAATCCGCCTCCCTGCTTGACCGCGGCGGCCACGTGGCCGAAGGCCCCACGCGGATCCGGGGTGTGATGCAGCACGCCGATCGAATAGGCAAGGTCGAAGGCCCCCCCGCGGAACGGCATGGCAAAGATGTCGGCCTGAACCAAGTGGACGTTTTCCTGTCGGCCGATGTTGAGATATGCGGCGTCAACCGCAGTGGTCAGGTCGATCCCGATGACCTCGCCTCCCTTCTTCGCGACGATCGCTGCAAACCGGCCGGCCCCGACGCCGGCGTCCAGCACGAATCGGCCGGAGTAATCGTCGTCCTGCCAGCCCGTGGTCGCTTCCAGGGTCTGCTCCGATTCGTGGGTCCCGTTGAACGAGTCGAGCTGAACGGTCCTGAACCAGTTCCATTGTCGCCCGAAGCTGGAGGCGTAGGCGTCCCGGCCGACGAACCTCGGGATCCCCCGGAGGACGGGGTAGCGCGCGCCGCACTCCCGGCAGGAGAGGGATCCTTCCACGATCTCCGCTCCGTGTTGCACTCTCGCGTGAAGGTCCAGCTCGTCTTTGCAGGTCGGACAGACGAGAAACTTCAAGGCCGTCTGTTTCATGGGATTCTCGCGACGTGTTCGGCTGTTTTGTCTGGCTCGCCAGGGGATCGGATTGTGCGCCACCCATCGGTCTCCGGTCGCCGTACGGCTTTCCTGCGGCGCGGTGTTCCCATCACGCCGCCTTCTGCCGATCGACATTCGTGGGAAGGGGCCATGGGCGGCGGACGCCCATGGGGGCCACGGCGGGGGAGACCTCGGGAGTTTCTGCGCCGCGACCCAGGAGGACGACCCTGACCGTGTCGAAGAGGATGCGGAGATCCAGCCGGAGCGACATGTGCTTGATGTAGTACAGGTCGTACTTCATCTTCTCGATCTCTTCCTCGACGTCGTTTGCGTAGCGGTAGCGGACCTGCGCCCAGCCGGTCAGTCCCGGCCGAACCATTGAGCGGAACGAGTAGTATGGAATCTGCTGGCCGCACTCAGGCGCATTCCGCGACACCAAGACGAAGAGGTCGAAGTTCGACACCGGGTGCGGCCGGGGACCCACGAGGTTCATGTCCCCTCGGAGG
>METI01000025.1 GCA_001771285.1 candidate division NC10 bacterium RIFCSPLOWO2_12_FULL_66_18 | reverse complement strand
CACCTCGCCGGCCTGGGGCGCCTGGACCTCCACCTCCCGGATGTCCAGCCGCTCTCCGACTGCCCAGAGCACCGCCGCCAGCGCCTTCATCCGTCGCGGCCCTCCCCCGTTCGGCCCTGGGGCGCCTCGGATTTTTCACGCCAAGATCGCCAAGGACGCAAAGAGAGGCAGGAATCGGTCTCTTCCTCGGCGAGCCCGGGCCAAACCCTTCCCGCCAGACCCCCGGTTTCTTGTGCGAAAGGCCCAGCAGGTCTTGGCGTCCTTGGCGCGCTTGGCGAGAGAACTGCAACGTTTCGGTTCATCTGCGGTTCCATTCCTTCTAGGCCACCCCCAGGTATCGCCGCTTCACGTCCTCGTCGGCCTCCAGGCTGGCGGGCGTCCCCTCGTAGACGATCTGCCCCTTGTTCATCACGTACACCCGGTCGGCCACCCGAAGAGCCAGGTGGTAGTTCTGCTCGACCAGCAGGACGGACAGGCGCTCGCCTTTGAGCGCCTGCAGGATGCGGCCGATTTCGCGGACGATGAGGGGCGCCAGCCCCTCCGAGGGCTCGTCCAGGAGGAGCATCCGGCCGTTGGTGAGCAGCGCCCGGCCGAGGGCCAGCATCTGCTGCTCACCGCCCGACAGGGTGCCCCCGGCCTGCTCCGCGCGCTCCCGGAGGGGCGGGAAGAGGCCGAAGACGCGCTCCAGCGTCCAGCCATCGGCGCGGGCGCCCAGCAGCAGGTTCTCGCGCACCGAGAGGGGCGCGAAGATCCGCCGGCCCTGGGGCACCAGCGCCACCCCGCGCCGGGCGATCCGATAGGCCGGCCAGCGCTGGATCTCGTCTCCCTCGAAGACGATGCGCCCCTCGCGGGAAGGCGTGAAGCCGACGATGCTGCGGATCATGGTCGTCTTGCCCGCCCCGTTGCGGCCCAGGAGGGCCACCATCTCTCCCGCGCCCACGCGGAGGGACACGCCGTGGAGGATGTGGCTCTCCCCGTAGTAGGTGTGGATGCCGTCCACCTGCAGCACGCTCATCCGGCGCCCCCCAGATACACCTCGTACACCCGGGGGTCGGCCTTGACCTCGTCGAAGGTGCCCTCGGCCAGCACCTCGCCGTAATGGAGCACGGTGACCCGGTCCGCCAGGGACGACACCACGTCCATGTCATGCTCGATGATGAGCAGGGTCACCTCCCGCGGCAGCCCCTCCAGCATCCGGGTCATGCGCTGGGTCTCCTCGGGGGACATCCCGGCCGTGGGTTCGTCCAGCAGCAGGAGCTTGGGCGACGTCGCCAGCGCGACCCCCACCTCGAGCTGGCGCTGCTCCCCATAGGACAGGCGGCCCGCCACCTCCTCCAATCGCCCCAGGAGCCCCACCGACTCCGCCACGGCGCGCGCCCGGTCCAGGGGGGCCCGATACCGCTCGATGCTGCCGAAGAGGTCGTAGCTCCCCCGCCCGTCGGCCGCCGCGGCCAGTCGCAGGTTTTCCAGCATGCTGAGCTTCGGGAAGAGGTTCGTCCGCTGGAAGGAGCGGGAGATCCCCCGACGCGCCACGGCATGGGGCGGGAGTCCCGTGATGGGAGCGCCATCGAAGCGGATCCGGCCGGTGCTGGGTGCGAGGTGACCCGTGATCAGGTTGAACAGCGTCGTCTTTCCCGCGCCATTCGGCCCGATGATCGCCCGGCGCTCCCGGGGGGCGATCATCAGGGAGACACCGTTCAGGGCGCTGAGGGCGCCGAAGTAGCGGGTCAGCCCCTCGATGAGGAGCACTGGGCTCGCCAGGGTCACGCCCTCCTCCCCACGCGGCCGCGGAGCGCGCCCACGATGCCACCGGGGGCGAACAGGACGAACAGGATGAAGGTCAGGCCCAGAATGAGCATCCACCGCTCCGTATAGGAGCTCACCAGGCTCTGGAGCAGGATGAAGGCGGCGGCGCCCAGCACGGCGCCCCACAGCGTGCCCGTCCCCCCGATGATGACCATCAGGAGCGCCTCACCCGACGTCGTCCAGAAGAAGGCGTCAGGCGTGATGGAACCCACGAACTGGGTATACAGCGACCCGGCCACACCCGCGACGGTGCCGGCTATGACGAAGGCGAGCAGCTTGTATCGCTGGACGGCGTAGCCGACCGCCTCCATGCGCCCCTCGTTCTCCTGAATACCGCGCAGCACGTGGCCGAACGGCGAGCGCACCACCCGCCAGAGGACGAGGGCGGCGAGGGCGACAAGCACGACGAGGTAGAGGTGGAACACGGTCCTGTTGGCGAGATCGAGGCCCAGGAGCCGCGGGCGGGGCACACCGATGATCCCATCCTCGGCGCCGAGCCACGCCACCTGGAAGGCGTAGGCGTAGAACATCTGGGAGAAGGCCAGCGTCAGCATGATGAAGTAGACGCCGCTGACTCGGATGGAGAAGAAGCCGATCACGAGCGCGGCCAGCGCCGCGACCAGCGCGGGGAGGACGAGGGCCGAGAGCGCGTGGGGGGACTGCTTGAGCGCGAGGGCGGCGACGTAGCCGCCGATGCCGAAGAACGCGGAGTGGCCGAAGGAGACCATGCCCGCGTAGCCCAAGAGGAGGTCGAGGCTCATGGCGAAGACGCCCCAGACGAGGATCTCCTGCAGCAGCTTGACCGGATACGCGCCTGCCACGGCGGGGAAGACGGCGGCCGCCGCCACGAGCGCGCCGACGCCGAGCAGCCGGACGATCATTTCAGCGCCCGGCCGAAGAGCCCCTGCGGCCGGAGCAGGACCACCAGCGCCATGACCACGTAGATGATCACCATCGAGGCTCCCGGCAGCCACGCCTTCCCGAACGTCTCGGCCTGGCCGATGATGAGACTCCCCACCAGGGAGCCCTTGAGGCTGCCCAGCCCGCCCACCACGACCACGATGAGGGCGGGAATCAGGATGCCGGCGCCCATGGGGGGAGACGCCGACTGGATCGGACCCGCGATGACCCCGGACAGCCCGCCCAGGGCGGCGCCGAAGGCGAAGACCCCGGTGAAGACCAGGTCAATGTTGACGCCCACGCCCGCCGTCATCTCCGCGTCGAACACCCCCGCGCGGATGATCGCCCCCAATCGCGTCCGCTCGATGAGCAGCCACAGGGCCACTGCCATCACGAGGCCGAAGACGATCACGAACAGCCGGTAGGACGGCACCGTCGCGCCGAAGAACTGTACCGAGCCCGAGAAGGCCTCCGGCGGGGGGATCGAGCGGATGCGACCGCCCCAGATCCACTTCACCAGGTCCTCGAAGAGGTAGATGAACCCGAAGGTGAGGAGGACCTGATCCAGCGGGGACCGGCGGTACAGCGGCCGGAGGCACGCCCGCTCCAGCAGGGCCCCGATTCCGCCGACGGCGACGGGCGCGACCAGCATCGCCAGCCAGTAGTTGCCCGTCACGGCGATCGTCGCCAGCCCGGCGTACGCGCCGAGCATGTAGAACGAGCCGTGGGCCAGGTTGACGACGTCGAGCATGCCGAAGATCAGGGTGAGCCCAACGGAGAGGAGGAACAGCAGGACGCCGTACGACAGGCCGTTCAGGGCCTGGCCGAAGAAATCCGGGACAAAGCTCACGCTCGCAAATGAGGGCGGGGGCCGGGCCGGGCGGCCCGGCCCCCGCGATCTCCCTTAGGCCGGCAGGGTGCAGCCGGTCCCCGGGTCTCGCACGTCCGCGACCTTGTCGATCGGGACGTTCGTGAGGCCGAACTCCGGTACCTCGCGCACCTCGCGGACATAGATGAAGGGCTGGATCACGTTGTGGGTCTTGGGGTCGAAGCGGAAGCGACCACGCGGGCTGTCGAACTCGACCTTGGCGATCGCGTCCACCAGCTTGTCCTTGTCCTGCGTGTTGCCGTTGACGGCCTTGAGCGCGCGCAGGATGACCTCGGCCGTGTCGTAGCCCTGGACCGCGAAGCCGTCCGGCGTCTTGTTGTTGTACCTGGCCTTGAAGTCCTTCACGAACTGCTTGTTCACCGGGTTGTCGAGCACGGGCGTGTAGAAATGGCCGGTGATAATGCCGAGCGCCGACTTGCCCTGGGCGGGCAGCACGTCCGGCTCGGTGAGGAAGCCGGCGCCGGTCAGCTTGACCGTCTGCTTGAGGCCGAACTGGTCGAACTGCTTCACGAAGTTCACGGCGTCGGTGCCGGAGAAAAAGGCGAAGACCGCCTTGGCCCCCGACTGCTTGATCTTGGTGATGTACGGCGCGTAGTCCGTCTCGCCCAGCTTCGGGTAGTCCTCGGCGACGAGCTTCCCCCCCGCCGGCAGGAACGTCTCCCGGAAGGCCGCCATCATGTCCTTGCCGGCCTGGTAATTGGGCGCAATCTGGAAGACCTCCTTGGACACGTTCTTGGCGACCCACCCGCCCATGGGCTGGCAGGGCTGCCAGTTCGAGAACGACGTGCGGAAGATCCACTTCGAACAGCGCTCGCGGCTGATCGCGTCGGCGCCGGCGTTCGACACGATCAGGATCGTCTTGGAGTTGTGGACCTTGTCGCGCATGCCCATGAGGATGCCGCTGTGCACGGGGCCGGTGAGGATGTCCACCTTGTCCGAGTCGATGAGCTTCTCGGTCTTGCGGATGCCGACCGGCGGCTTCATCTCGTCGTCTTCCTTGATCATCTCGATCTTGCGGCCCGCGACCGTCCAGTTCTCCCGCGCGAACACCAACTCCATGGCCTGGGTGATGCTCTCGCCCAGGACCGCGTAGACGCCCGTGTAGGGCAGCACCACCCCGATCTTGACCGGGCTGCTCTGGGCCTGCGCCCGGAGCACCCAGGGCCCGACCGCTGCCCCCGCGGCCGCCACCGAAGCGGTCTGGAGAAACCTCCGACGCGTCAACTGATCCATCGGTCCCCCTCCTCGTGTGGGCGCCGGAGCAGCGCCCTCCCCGGGCACCTCCCCGAAACCGCCCGCGTTGGCCCGCCGCGACGGCGGGCTGGTGACGCCCCGTCCTGCCCCAGGGCTCGCTCCCAGGAAGCCCCCGGGGGACCCGTCCGCAGCCCCATCGAGACCGTCAGCGGGTCCAGAACCCCTCGGGGTCGACCTCCCGGATGATCTGCAACTCGTCGGCCGTGGGCGGCGGCGTCTCTCCCACATCCTCCGCCACCTTGAGGTCCCATCCGGTATTCGCTCGGACCTCCGCCACGGAGGTCCCCGGGTGGCAGGAATCCAGGTAGGCCTCCCGGGTGTCCGGCCGGAAGCGCAGCACGCCCAGGGTCGTGATGGCGGCGGCCGGCCCGCCCCGCGGCAGGCCCACGCGCGCCCGCCAGTCGCCCCCCTCGCCGTACCCCGGCGAGGTCACGTAGTCCACGCGAGGAGTGAACCGGCGCCGCTCGTGCTGCATGATGATCAGCAGGCGTCCGGACAGCGCGGCGATGTCGGCCGCGCCCCCGCTGCCGGGCAGCTTGATGGAACCGCGCGGGAGGCCGCGCGTGGCCCATGGATTTCCGGCGGAACCGCCGGTCGCCGGCCGGCCCGCCTCCGGCTGGTCACTCGGCTGGTCGCCCGACACCGGGCCCGGAGGGGCGACACCGATGTAGGAAGTGTTGAGGTTCCCGAACCGGTCCATCTGGGCGCCGCCGATGAATCCGAGATCTACCGCCCCCTGGTGCAGCAGGGCCATGACATCCATCATCCGCGTGCACCAGAGCGCTCCGGCCACGTTGCCGCCGTCGCCCATGGTGTACAAGAGCGTCGCAGCCGGCTGATCCCGGACGATGCCGTTCTCGAAGAGCCCGACCGCTCCGGGCGCGTGGGTGCGCTTGGCCAGGGCGAAGGCCAGGAGGGGGAGCCGCATCCCGACGAAGACCACCTCGCCGTCCCGGATCTCCCGGGCGGCGCAGGCCACCATCAACTCGCCGGCCGTGTAACCAGCCGCCATGCCCCCCTCGCCCCCCCGCCGGTTGGCACCCCGGGTCAGGCGGGATCCCGAGTCGGGCCTCACACGCTCTCGACGTGGGAGGCCCTTACTTAACAAAGGCGCCCAGGCCTGTCAATGACTTTTGCCGCCCAGGGGACAGGACGGGCTTTACTCCGTCCGGGGTCTGTGTTAGAAGCATGGGGGGTTGCGGCGGACAGCCCGACCCCGGCGGACGAGGCGCATACCAACGGGGAGGAGACGAATATGACCACACCAGACGCCGGGGCCCCCGCGCGGATCCTCGTGGTGGACGACGAGTCACAGAACCGGGAACTGGTCGAGGCGATGCTCCTCCCCGCGGGGTACGAAGTCTACCTGGCCGAGGACGGCGCGGAGGGCTGGGCCGCGGCGCAGGACAAGAAGCCGGACCTCATCATCCTGGACCTCATGATGCCCGGCCTCTCGGGCTTCGAGGTGTGCGCCCGCCTCAAGACGGATCCGAAGACCGGCGGGATCCCCGTCCTGTTCGTGACGGCCCTGAGCCAGATCGGCGACAAGGAGCGGGCCCTGGCCGCGGGCGGCGACGACTTCCTCACCAAACCGTTCCAGCGGGCGGAACTGCTCGCCCGCGTCGAGGCCCTCCTGAAGGTGCGCCACCTGAACCGCGACCTGGAGCGGGCCCTGGCCTACCTGTATGAGCTGGAGCTGGCCCGACACGCCCATCGACCCAAGCAGCGCCCGGTGCCTGCGCCACCCGTGCCCGGCGCCGGGGTGATCCTGGTAGTGGACGATCAACCGCTGCCCCGACAACTGTACGCCGACGTCCTCCGGGAGGCGGGCTACGTCGCCCTCGAGGCCGAGGGGGGGGTCCAGGCGCTGGAGACCACCCGGCAGCAGACCGTGGATGTCGTCCTGCTGGACATCATGATGCCCAGCATGTCCGGCCTGGAGGTCCTGTCCAAGCTGGGGGAACTGATTCCCGATTCCCCGGTGATCATCGTCACGGCCAACCCCACCTCCGACAACGCCATCGCCGCCCTCCGCCTGGGTGCCTTTGATTTCATCGTGAAGGGATTCAAGAACGAGGTCATGCTGTCTGCGGTCTCCCGCGCCCTGCAGCGCCGGCGGCTGGCCACTCGAAACCGCGCGCTGATCCATCAGCTGGAGGACAAGGTCCAGGAACTGCTGGCCACTCTCCGCGAGCACGCCGAAGAGTCGAACCGCCTGACCGCCAGGCCCCCTGAGCGATGATCGTGGCTGATGGCCGATGACGACATCGGGAGGCGATAGGCGTAAGGCGTAAGGGGAAGATCCTCACAGCTCTCGGTTCGCATCCCCTCACGCCTTCCCCCTTCCGCCTCCCCCTTTATGATTGCGCCATGAGCTACCCGCGGGTTCCCTTCGTGAACCCCACCACAACATAGGTCCCGCTGGTCGGATCGGTCCGCAGGTCAATGAAGCCCTGCTTCTGGGCGTCCTCCAGGAGGTCACTGAAGGTGCGGTAGCCGTAGGCGCGCTCGGAGAAGGCGGGTCGCTTGCGCTTCATGGTGTCCTTCACCATGGAGGACCAGAGGATCTCCTTGTTCTCCCGGATGAGCCCGGCGATGGTGTCGAAGAGTAGCTCGAAGACCTCCCGTTTCTCCTTGGGGATGTCCCGCACGCCCGGCGCAGTGATCCGCTCCTGCTTCCCCAGGGTCTCGTAGAAGATGAACTCGTCGCAGTTGTCGCTGAGCAGGGTGGAAGTCGAGTCCTTCATCCCCAGTCCGATGACGCGCTTGCCGTTGGCCTTCAGCTTGGAGACCAGGGGAGAGAAGTCGCTGTCCCCGGAGACGATCACGAACGTGTCGATGTGGGCCTTGGAGTAACACAGGTCCATGGCGTCCACGGAGAGGTGGATGTCCGCGGAGTTCTTGCCGGTCATGGACCGCTTGGGGATCTCGATCAGCTCGATGGCGGCCTCGTGGAGCTGCTGTTTGTACTTCGCGTAGCGGCTCCAGTCGGCATAGGCAACCTTGACGATCACCTTGCCCTTCTCCACCAGTCGCTCCAGGACCCGGTGGAAGTCGAAGTCCTCCTTGCTGTGCTTGAAGCCCAGGGCCAGGTTCTCGAAATCGATGAAAACCGCCAGGGTGTTCTCTGCCTCAGCCATTTCCTTCTCCTCGTCCGTCGGACGTCAACGCCTTGTCGTCTTCAGTCCCCGGTGACGATCCCACGTTGCCGAGGGATCTGAATGTTCTGTATCGAGGCGTTACCAATTTGCGTTCATTTGCGTTCATTTGCGGTTGCCTATTCCGGTCCCCCGTCATCGCACCACGAACTCCTTCCCCGAGGGTCCCCGGGCCGGCAGGCTGGCAAGCCGGATCGCCAGTGGCACCACCGTGTCGGGAGCCTTCCCGCCCTCGGGGGACATCTCCGATCGGACCCACCCCGGATCCAGGGCGTTCACGAGGATGCCCGTTCCCCGGAGTTCCTGCGCCATGACTCGGGTGAGGGCATACAGCGCGGCCTTCGAGACGCTGTAGGCGCCGAACCCGGGCTCGGCCTTGTAGCCGCTGGTGACATTGATGATCCGCCCGTAGCCGGCCTGGAGCATGGTGGGAACGAGCAAGCGGCTCAGCAGGAATGGCCCGCGCAGGTTGACTGCCAGCAGGCGATCCCAATCCACCAGCGACGTCTCGTGCGTCCGTTGCTCCGGCAGGATCATGGCGGCGTTGTTGACCAGGATATCCACCCGCGGGAAGGCCTGCGTGGCCTCGTCAACGACCCGCTTCACCGCCCGCTCGACGGCCACGTCGGCGATGACCAGGAGGGCCCGTCGCCCCTTGGCCTGGATGGCCTGGGCCAGGCGGGCCAGCCGGTGGGCCCGGCGTGCCACGAGGACCACGTCGGCACCCGCATCGGCGAACCCCAGGGCCATCGCCCAGCCGATGCCGCTAGAGGCCCCGGTCACCAGCGCCACCCGTCCCTCCAGCACCCGTCGGATTCGCCGTTTCACTATCGTGCCTCATGCTTCTTCGATTGACCCCGTGAGGCGTCAGGCGGAAGGCGTCAGGGGATAATCTGCCTCGCCCCTCACCCCTCACCTTTCACGCCTCCCGCCTCCCGCCTTACGGTGTTTTAGGCACCAGGCTGAGCGCCTCGTCAATGGCCGACTGCGGGAGTTCGAAATCCTCCAGCTGTCCCGCCAGGTATCGCTGATAGGAGCTCAGGTCGAAGTGCCCGTGCCCGCAGAGGACGAAGGCGATAATTTTCCGTTCTCCCCGCTCGCGGCAGCGGATCGCCTCGTCGATCACGACCCGGATGCCGTGGGACGGCTCCGGCGCCGGGACGATCCCCTCGCTCCTCGCGAACTGCACGGCCGCCTCGAAGACGGGATTCTGGTGCAGCGCCACGGCCTCGATGACCTTCTGATCGTACAGGGCGCACACCAGCGGGCCCATCCCGTGGTAGCGAAGCCCCCCGGCGTGAATCGGCGCCGGGATGAAGGAATGGCCCAGGGTGTACATCTTGATCAGGGGGGTCGTGCCAGCCGTATCGCCGAAATCGTACAGGTACTTCCCCTTCGTCAGGGTCGGGCAGGCCATGGGCTCCACGGCGACAATGCGCAGCCCCTTCGCCTTGCCCGACAGCTTGTCCTGGATGAAGGGAAACGTGAACCCGGCGAAGGAGCTGCCCCCGCCGACACATCCCACCAGGATGTCCGGGTACTCGCCCAGGATCTCGAACTGCTTCTTGGCCTCCAGGCCGATGACCGTCTGGTGCATCAGCACGTGGTTCAAGACGCTGCCCAGGGAGTACTTCGTGTCCTCCCGGGTGGCAGCCTCCTCCACCGCCTCGCTGATGGCGATGCCCAGGCTGCCGGGGGAATCGGGGTCCTTGGCCAGGATGGCCCGGCCCGCCCGGGTCTCTCTGCTGGGGCTGGGCACCACCGTCCCGCCCCAGGTTTCCATCATGATCCGCCGGTAAGGCTTCTGGTCGTAGCTCACCTTCACCATGTACACCTTCGACTCCAGGCCGAAGGCGTTGCAGGCAAAGGCCAGGGCGCTGCCCCACTGGCCGGCGCCGGTCTCGGTGGTGATGCGCCTCACCCCCTCCTGCTTGTTGTAATAGGCCTGGGCCACGGCCGTGTTGGGCTTGTGGCTCCCGGCGGGACTCACCCCCTCCCACTTGTAATAGATTCTCGCGGGGGTCCGGAGCGCCCGCTCCAGCCGGTGGGCCCGATACAGCGGGGAGGGGCGCCAGAGGCGATACATGTCCCGGACCGGCTCCGGGATCTCCACCCAGCGCTCCTGGGTCATCTCCTGCTTGATGAGTTCCATCGGGAACAGCGGGGCCAGGTCGGCGGGCCCGATGGGCTGCCGGGTTCCCGGGTGGATGACCGGAGGCAGGGGGGACGGGAGATCCGCCTGGATGTTGTACCAGTGCGTCGGCAGGTCCTTCTCCGTGAGCACCACCTTCGTCTCGGGCATCACACATCTCCTCAACAGCGTTCGGTAGTTCGGGCGTTCGGCGGTTCGGTGGATCTCGAACGCCCGAACAGCCAGGACCCACGGCACCGCGGTGTGGCCCACCGCCGTGGCGTGGGTGCCCCGAACGCTTTTCGTTAGCGCCGCGAGGCGCTAGTCGTTCCGGTTGTCCACCACCCGGACCGCCTTGCCGGCCGGCCGCTGGATCTCGCCTTCCTTCACGAATCGGAGCTCGGGGCGGAGGCCCAGGAAGTCGTACAGTTCTCTGCGCAGCCGTCCCTCGGCCTGGCCATCGAAGGTCGGCCGCGCCTCCACCAAGAGGACCAGCCGCTCGCCGACACCTGCATCGCTCTCCAACCGGATCTGGTATTCGTGGCCCAGGCCGTCGTGCTGGAGGAGGAGCCGTTCGATCTGCTGGGGATAGAAGTTGATGCCGCGATAGACGATCATGTCGTCGCTGCGTCCCGTGAATCGCCCCAGGCGAAGGTGCGTCCGTCCGCAGACGCACCGGTCCCGGGAGACGACACGGGTGAGGTCGCGGGTGCGGTAGCGGATCAGGGGCAGCCCCTCGCGCGTCAGCGTGGTCACGACCAGCTCCCCTGCCTGGCCGTCGGGGACAGGGCGTCCCGTCTCCGGGTGAATGACCTCCACCAGATAGTGGTCCTCCCACACGTGGATGCCCTGCTGGACCTCGCAGTCGATGCCCAGGCCCGGACCGCCCGTCTCGGTCATCCCGATGATGTCGAAGCTCCGGACGCCCAGCCCGTCCTCGATCCGCTTGCGGAGCTGGTCGCTCCACATCTCCGACCCAAAGATGCCCACCCGGAGCTTCGTGGACTTCAGGTCGAATCCCTCCTCCGCCGCCACCTCCATGATCCGCAACGGGTAGGTGGCGATCCCGGTGAGGACCGTCGTCCCCAGGTCCCGCATGAGCTGGAGCTGCATGAGCGTGCGCCCCGCTCCGATGGGGATCACCATGGCCCCCAGGGCCTCGGCCCCATAGTGGAAGCCGAAGCCGCCGGTGAACAGGCCGAAGGATGGCGTGATCTGGATCACGTCCTCCCGGCTGACGCCCGCCACGACGTAGCAACGCGCCATCACCTCCCGCCACTGGTCCACGTCCGCTCGGGTATACGGGGTGATGATGGGGTTGCCGGTCGTGCCGGAACTCATGTGCATGCGCAGGAAGTCCCGGGGGGACCCGCAGGCGAACCCGAACGGGTAGCCGTCCCGCAACATGTCCTTCGTCAGGAACGGGAGTTGCTGGATGTCGGCCACACGCTCGACGGCATGGGGCCGGATGTGGCCGAGGTGTGCGTGGTAGCCCGGGTTCTCGATCGCGATCCGGGCCAGCGTCCGCCGCAGTCCCTGCACCTGGAGGTGCTCCAACTCCTCCCGCTCCAGGGTCTCAAGGCGTGGTCTGTTCACGAGGCGCCTTCGTTTTCCTCCCGGTCAAATGATCCGCTCCCGCCGGAGTCGTGCGATTTCCTCGGCGGAATACCCGACCCGCTGCAAGACCTCCTCGGTATGCTGGCCCAGCGCCGGCGGCGACCGGAACACCCGCGGACCGTCGGGGATCGTCTTCACTGGGTTCCCGACTACCCTGAGCCGGCCGCAGACCGGATGCTCCATCTCGGTCACCATGCCCCGGTGCAGGACCTGGGGGTCCGACAACACCCGATCCACGCTATTGATCGGCCCCGACGGGATCCCTTCCACTCGCAGGGCCTCGAGCCACTCTTCACCAGTGCGGCTGGCGAAAATCTCTTCCAGGATCGGGACGAGTTCGTGCCGGTGCGCGTGGCGCCGGGCATTGACCGCGAAGCGGGGGTCCTCTACCAGGTCGGGCCGGTCGATGACGGTGCAGAGCTTGCTCCAGAACTTCTCCGTGAAGACGGCGATCACGATGTGCATGTCCTTCGTCCGGAACGCCTGGTAGGGAACCGCAGAGGCATGGGCCGAACCCACCGGTCCCGGGATCTCGCCGCTGACCAGGAAGTACTGCGCCACGTAGGTGAGCAGCGATACCTGGCAGTCCAGCAGGCTCAGGTCAATGTACCGGCCCTCGCCCGTCCGCTCGCGCTGGAACAGGGCGCCCGCCACGGCGAAGGCGCCGAACAGCCCTCCGGCCAGGTCCCCCATCGGGATGCCCAGGCGAACCGGATCCCGGTCGGGTTCGCCGGTGATGCTCATGGCGCCGCCCATGGCCTGGAGGATCAGATCGAAGGCCGGCAGCGACCGGTACGGGCCATCCTGGCCGAACGCCGAGATGGAACAGGCGATGATCCTGGGATTGGCCCGGCGCAGCATTGGATAGTCCACGCCCAGCTTCTCCGGGATGCCCGGTCGGAAGTTGTCCAGAACCACGTCCGCCGTCTGGACCAGCCGGAGGAACACCTCCCGCCCACGGGGCTGGGTCAGGTCCAGCGTCAGGCTCTTCTTGTTCCGGTTGATGCTGATGAAGTACGCGCTTTCCCCGTTGAGGAAGGGTGGCCCCATGGCGCGGACGGGATCCCCCCCGGCCGGGTCCTCCACCTTGATCACCTCGGCGCCGAGGTCCGCCAGGAGCATGGATCCGTACGGCCCGGCCAGCATGCGGGTCAGATCCAGGACGGTCACGCCTTCCAGCAGTTGGGTCATCGGTCTTCAGCCTCATGCCAGCGTGAAAGCGGGCAAGAATCGCTTCGCGCCACCCGGACCATCCGTCACGGCCATCGGCGTGAAGCGCACCGGCTTTCCCACCCCTACCGCCTGAGGATCCGCCTCGACCAGGGTCGTGAACATCCGCAGGCCGGCCACCTCCACCACCGCGAAGATCAAGGGCTTCCGGAACCCGGCGGGAACCCCGGCCTCCTGGATGCTGTACCCATGTATGCGTCCGTGGTTGGGCAGGTCCACCCAATCGAATTGATCCGAACAGCATTCGCCACAGAACCGCCGCGGGGGCCAGGACAAGGTATTGCACCCCTTGCACCGGGTGGTCGTCAGCCGCCCCTGGGCCACGTGCTCGTAGAAGACGTGCATCGAATTGGTCTCGCCGTTCTGAAGCGGATACGGGTCTATCATTTTGACCCTTGTGGCGCTCCAGGTCCGCGCATTCACGCGCGCCGTTGTCCGCACCGCCCCCGTGCCGGGGTCCACTCGAACCTCACGCGGGGTCGTTCCCCGCGAAGGCATGGGTGATCGCCTGCCCGCCGCGACACAGGGTGCAGCGTTCGATGGGTTTCCCCTCCCTGTTCCGGGCCAGCTTGTGCCCGCCCGGCTTGGGCGCCCGGAACATCAGGTGTTCCACCGGCCTCCCGCCCAGGATGTGCTCGGTGAAGATGACCTCCGCCTCCTCCCGGGTCACGTGCGAGTACCAGACGTTCTCGGGGTAAATGACCAGGGTGGGCCCGTGCCCGCATTGATCCAGGCAGCCGGAGTTGTTCACCCGCACCTTCCCCTTCAGTCCCGCCCGGGCGACGGCCTCTTTCAGGTAGGCGTGTACCGCCACCGATCCCTGGTGCGGGCACGTGCCTCCGCTGGTGCACACAAACACGTGAATCTCGAAGGGCCCCACCTCGCCCCTCATTTCAAATGCGGAATGCCGAATGCGGACAAATGCCGTGAGTCGTAAGGCGGAAGTCGGAAGGGGAAGACGCCCTACTCTTCACCGGTCCTGACTCGTGCCTTACTCCTTACGTCCGTTGGTCTTTTGCCGCCGAATCAATCCGGTCAGCATCTTGTCTATGCGCACCATCTGCTCGTCCAAAGCATTCCAACGATCAGGTCTGAGGTATTCGAGATGTGTTGCTAGCTCAAGCAGCGTATCCAGCTCACTGAGGGACCCCTGTGCTATGTGCAGATAGTTCGCAAATTCTCGCTTCGTCTGGCGTGCCGCCCCTTCCGCGATGTTGCTTGGAATGCTCACAGCCGCTCTTCGCACCTGATCGGTTAAGGAATACTGCTCACCCCTCGGAAAGGCCTCCGTCGCTCTGTAAATCCGGCACGCGAGATCCATCGACAGCTTCCAAACGTCGAGTTTCTTATGCGGCTTCTCCATCTCCTCTCCTCCCCTCCCCTTACGCCTCCCGCCTTACGCCTTACGGTTCCTGTGACACGTCCGTGACGGCAACCCCCTCGATTTCGACGAGGATTCCCCCGTCGTACAGGCTGTTCACCTCGACGAGAGTCATGGCCGGATAATGGTGGCCGAACACCGCACGATACGCCCGCCCGATAGCCTTCAGGTTGGCCTGGTACGCCGCCTTGTCCGAGGTGAAGATGTTCAGCTTCACGACGTCCTGCGGCGTCGCCCCGCCCACTTCGATGACGCGGCGGAAATTCGCCAGCGCCTGTTCGAACTGTGTGACGATGTCCCCCGCCCCGACCACTTTTCCGGCGGCGTCAAAGGCCACCTGCCCGGCGATGTAGAGCGTGGCGCCCCCGAGGACCTTGACCCCATAGCTGTATCCCCTCGGCTTCGCCATGTCCGGTGGGGTGATGATGATGCGCTCAACAAGCATCCTAATCCTCCGGAAACTGGAAGTCGGAAAATGGAAACTGAGAACGGGCTACCCGGATCACTTCATGAGCCTTCTTGATTGGCCATCCACCGACGCGTTGATCGGATGTACCCGTTGAGAGATCTCGCGGCTTGACCTTGAAGTGCCAGCAACTCCTCGAACATCTCAGGAGAAATGATACCGTCCAAATCCTTCGGCGATATTTGAGGTGGCCGATACGGAGGCCGCGCGGAGCTGCTTGACGAGGTTGAATTCTTCAGACTTCGGGAACGTTCGTGTAATTCGATAGACCTCGTGTCGTAGTTTTCTCGCAAGCTGCCAGCACTCGAGATCGGTAAAATCGGTAATCGGACCGCTGCGGGGCGCGCCAAGCTCCCGTAACCCTTCCCCCGTTCGAGTCGTCACCCTCCCGGCCTCCCTCTTCCCAACTTCCAGTTTCCAACTTCCAGTTTCCGGTTTCCAGTTTCAGAACATCACCGCCCCTCCATCCACATTGATCGCCTGCCCGTGAATTCCGCTGGCTTCCGGGCTGGCCAGCATGACTGCGACGAATGCCACTTCTTCCGGCTGGATGAGCCGGTGCTGGGGGCTGAGCGCCTCGAGCGTTTGGCGGGCGGCGTCCGGGGTCCGGCCGGTCTTCGTGACGATGCGACGGATGCTCTCCTCGGTCATGGTCGTCTCGACGAACCCAGGGCAGATGGCATTCACGGTGATGCCCCGTCCGGCCACCTCCAGGGCGAGAGAGCGCGTGAGGCCCAGGACCCCATGTTTGCTGGCACAGTAGGCCGCGGAGTACAGCAGCCCGACTTTCGCGCCTATGGAGGCGATGTTGATGATCCGCCCGTGACCCCGGGTCAACATCCCGGGCAGGACCGCCTTGGTACACAGGTAGGTCCCGGTCAGGTTGACCCGCAGGATTCGTTCCCAGAGATCATCATCCATCTCCGTGGTCTTGGCGCTGGCGGCGATGCCCGCGTTGTTCACCAGGATCGTGATGGGGCCGAGATTCTTCTCGACCTCCCGGACCAGCCCCGCAACCTGGTCCCGGTCGGTCACGTCACACTGGCAGGCCAACGCGGAACGGCCGAGCCCTTCGATTTCTTTGGAAACTGCCGTCACCTCGGTCCCGGTCCGAGCGGCCATCGCGACGTCCGCCCCCTCCCGCGCAAAGGCCAGGGCGGTGCTACGACCGATCCCCCGCCCCCCTCCAGTCACCAGCGCGACCTGACCCGTCAATCGCATACCCACCTCGCGCGGCCACTCGCCAAGGCGCTGATCCCCCGAGGTGGAGAAGAAATTCGGTTCCCCACTCGGGAGCGTCGCGCTTCCTGGAACCCGGGCGCCAGCAGGGCGGGACTGGCCGTTGAGAGCCAGGGGCCCACCCCCCGGAAAGAGCCTGTCAAGGATCGCATAAAATTGAGGAGCTCTTCGGAGGCTGTCGGGGATTCGTGTCGAACCGGTCCCGATACCGCCTGTCCGGATGCTGCTTCTGCGAACGCGTCTCCCGGTCCTGCCTACCGCAGATTGGTGTACCGGTCAAGGCTTTTTTCCGCGTGTCCCCGCGCACTTGCACAGCCGGTCAGCAGGTGGAGCGGAGCCTTCGGGAGCAGAATCTGGAGGGGATGGTAGATCACCGTATGCGCAAGCGGAAGTCGCACGAGGAGGGCAGCCTGAATCTGCAGACGGTGGAGTGTTTGACCCGTGGTGGGGTTCTTGCGGAAGTCCCGCGTTACAGGGCAGACAGGTCCGAGAAGGCGGGCTCGGCCCGCCAGTCCAGGCAGCGGCGCATGAAGATCCGGGCCAGCTTGGGATGCTTCAGGAGGAAGAGGATCAGGTCCCGGTGCCAGTCGAAGCTGACCTTCTCTGTCATCCGGGCCAGGAGACCGTCCGTGTGCAGCGTGCGGAAGAGATCATCCACGTCCCGGTCCGTCATCCGGGAGAAGAGACGGCGGAAGAGCGTGCCGATCTTGAGGTCGAGGCCCAGTCGTGCCCGCCACCGCTTCTCGTAGGTCGAGAGACCCTCCCGGGTGAACGTTCCGCGCTTGAAAGCTTCGGCCACCGCGTCGGCGGCCTCTCGCGCGCTGAGCATTCCGTAGTAGATCCCTCCGCCCGACGTGGGCTTCACCTGGCCGGCGGCGTCGCCCACGGCCAGGGCCCGGTCCGCGTACGTCCGGGAGAGCGGCAAGACCGGAACGACCCAGGATCGAAACGGAATCTGCCCCTCATCGGGGATCAGGTGGGGGAACTTCTCTTCACACAGCTTTCGCAGGTACCGGGGGGCGTCGCTGTGGCTGTTCACGCCGACGCGAATGTGGGGGATCCCGGAGCGCGTGACAGGAACCGCCCACCCGAAGGCCCCGGGAGCAACGTCCCGGCCCAGATAGACTTGCGCGTGGGGCAAGCTGTTGCCGGGAAGTTCTGCATGGGCGCTTCGCCACAGCACGGAGGAGGTCCCCAGCCCCAACCGGCCGTGGAAGGGAAAGCGAGGGCCGCCCGCCAGGATCAGCATTTTGGCAGACAGCCTTTGCGGTTCACCCCCGGCACAGCGACAGGTCACCTCCACTCCCCGGGCGTCGCGGGTCACATCCACGGCCTGGGTGCTGAGCAGGAATGTGGCGCCGGCGTCCTGGGCCCGTGTCGCCAGGGACCGATCCAGTTCAGCACGGTCCACGATGTAGGCCAGCGGCTCGGTCGCCTGATACGTGGCGGGAATCCCGGCGGGCGAGTGGATCGTTACCGCGCCCACGGTCCCGACGATGATACTCCGGGGCAGGTCGAAGCTCTCGAAGGCCTCGGTCCCGACAACACCGGTGCAGTCCACCGGCTCACCGATGACGGCATGCTCCTCCAGGACCGCGACCTCGATCCCTTCGGCTGCCAGGCACTCTGCGGCCGTGGACCCGGCCGGTCCCGCGCCTATAACGAGGACGTCATAGGATGTTTTCATGCGATGAAGTTTCTCGGGTTGGATCGTCAGGCGGGCCGCTATCCTGCCGGGCTGACCTAACCAGGCAGGGGAGGGGAAATTAAAAGGAGTGCGCGGCCCTCGCGTTCCACGAGAAAGCAGGGCTTTCTAGCACAAGAGCCGTCATCTTGTCAAACATTTCTTTCTTGCTTCTTGTGCGGCTGCTCCGTGTTCTCTCCCCTCACGCCTCTCGCCTTACGCCTCACGTTTCACGCCTCACGGCTCAGGGCCCGCGGTAGCGAGATCGAAACCATTGGAAGGTCCGGGCCAGGCCCGTCCGGAGGTCCGTCGTCGCTTCCCAGCCGAGGAACCGCTTGGCCAGGGCACAATCCAGGACGCTCCGTCGCTGTTCGCCTGGGCGTGCAGATCCATGCCGGCAGGAGACATCTTTCCCGGCAACTTCGCGGAAGAGTCGGACGAGGTCATTCACGGAGGTCTCTCTCCCGGTCCCGATGTTCAGAACGAGCGGTGGGCCTCCGGCCTGCCGCTCATTTCTTATGGCTGATGGCTCATGGCTCATGATTCGCGGATCGCGGCTCTGGCTGTCAACATGCGTGGCCTGCGGATCAACTCGGCTCTCGGCACTCGGCTCTCGGCACTCCAGCGCCAGCATGTTGGCGCGCACGACATCCTCGACGGAGACGTAGTCGCGGGTCTGGGCCCCGTCCCCGTTGACCGTCAGCTCTCGCCCCTCCAGGATCCCCCGGGAAAAGATGGCCACGACGCCCGCTTCCCCGTGGGGATTCTGGCGTGGGCCGTAGACATTGCTGTATCGGAGGGCGATTGCCCGGAGGCCGTGCATCGCCTGGTAGGCGTACAGGTACCGCTCCACCGCCAGTTTCGCCACCCCGTAGGGACTCACCGGTTTGGGAAAGACCGTCTCCGCCGTCGGAACGGAATCCTGGTCCCCATAGATCGCGCCACCCGTCGAGGCAAAGACCACTCGCCGGACGCCATGCCGGACGGACGCTTCCAACAGGTTCAGCGTTCCCAGGATATTGATGTCGGCATCCCGCCTCGGATCCCGCGCGGAGGCGGTGACGCTCATCTGCGCGGCGTGATGGTTGATGACGTCGGGTCGGAAGTTTGTCAGGATCGCGTCGAGATCCGTGCTGCGAATGTCCACCTGCCAGAAGGATGCACGGGGGTCCAGGTTCTCTCGGGTTCCGGTGGACAGATCATCCACCACCCCGACCTCGTGTCCGGCCGCCAGAGAGGCGTCCACCACGTGTGACCCGATGAATCCCGCTCCACCCGTGATCAGAATGCGCATGCTTTCCTCGATGCGGAAGGTGGAATGCCGAATCCCATTCTAATCCCGTGAGGCGTAAGGCGGTAGGCGTAAAGGGAGTCTCGCTGTGGGGAGGCAGACAAGAAACCGGCGGGATTAGGGCAGCAGATCGGCGACGGCTACGCGGGATTGCGGTGCGGCAAGGGGGAAGAGAGAATCCCCGCTGGCGTAATGTTCCACGGTTCGATAGCCCCACCCATAGTGGCCGTCGGCCTGGCGGATGGGATCGCGGTGCACCTCCAGACGCCGGTCTAGGAGGTTCACCACCCAGAACTCCCTCAGACCTGCCCGGGCATAAAGGCTTCCCTTTTGCGCGCGATCATACGAAAGCGTCGTGTCGGAAACCTCCACCACCAAAAGGGCGGAGGCCGGATGCGCGTCTCGGTAGTCTCGAGGGGACCCGGGGACCACCGTGACATCCGGTTCGGGCTCCGAGGAAGGGTCGAGGGCCAGAGGCATCTGGACGCGCACGTCACAGCCGGGGCCAAAGGCACTTCGCAAGGCCTCTTCGGTCAGCCGGACAGCGGTAGCGTGGGCACTTCCCTGCGGGGTCATCGCCAGAATCTCCCCGTCAATCAGTTCCGCCCGCTCACCGGGTGGAAAGATCCCCCCCTCGACCATCTTCTCGTACTGCTGCCGCGTCCAGCGGCGCACAGCCACCGTGCCCACAGCGTTCAACCTCTCCCTTAACTTCCGGAGTCAGGACCTACCATAGCACAGGCCCATTCTTGTTGGAAGCTGGGATTTCGCCTTGCGTGTCACAATCAAGCAGTTCAATCGACAGGATCTTGCACGGAATCCCAGCCTCTCGACAAAGCCCAGCAATCTCCTTGACCCTTGTGTGCGGTGCAGAGGGCATCGCGACGATGGCGAGCTCCACCCGCCTGTCGCGGCAGATTTGTGGGAGGGCGCTGGTTGCTCCCAGCACCCGGACGCCGTGGATAGTTCCCTCCGCCTTGCTGGGGTCGTCATCCAGAAAGCCCACGACGTCCAGCCCGAGTTTCCCGTTGTGTCGCGCCTCCCGCAACATCAGCTCGCCGCTGTCGCCCGCTCCCACGATTACCGTCCGAACGAGGCTGACCCCCGATCGGCTCTCCAGAATAAATTCCCTGAAGAGGCGTAGCAGGACCCGCGACCCGCCGATCAGCAACACGGTGACAATGGCGTCAATGACAATGACAGAGCGCGAGAAGGATTCCGGCCGGATCAACGCCACGCCCGCCGCCAAGGCCAGCGCGCTCAGCCCCGCTGCCTGAAGGATCTTCAGGAGGTCGTTGACCCCCACATACCGCCAGTGACTGCCGTACAGCCTGAATAGATTAAAGACCATCGTCTTGCCGAGGATAAGGTAGGGCAGCGTAAGGATGAAATTCCGCTCCTGCGCTGCCGGCAGGCTCCCTTCAAACCGCATCAGGTATGCGAGGAAGTAGCCCCCCGAGATGAGAATGACATCACCCAATACCTGAAACAGCCGCCACCAGTACTGCGCAAAGGGCAGTGTCGTCAGATCCACCGAGTCCCGCCACTCCACGCGGAAGTCGCTGTAAAAATTGCGGACGCTCGCCTCGTAGAGGAAAACGCCGAAGTACAAAAGCGCGAGAGTGACGATGCTGATGAGGGCAATCAGGGCCAGGCTGCCGAGGCGGCTGAACCCCAAGGCCAGCATGCCACACCCCGCCGAGAGGGCGTAGATGAGGGCAACAGATTTTCGCTCGGAAAGGCCATGGGCCACGAGGCGGTAGCTGATATGATCTGCCTTCCCGTGAAAGACCGGCACGCCGCTCAGCTTCCGGGTGATGATGATGAACACCATGTTGAAAATCGGAACTGCCAAGATCAGCAGCGGGATGACGACCACGAACAGCAGGTTCGACACGCCCCGCCAGGTTCCCGCCATGCTGGCGGCGCTCAGGAAAAACCCAGCCGCCATCGAGCCGCAGTCTCCCATGAAGATTCGAGCCGGCTTGAAGTTGAAGGGGAGGAACCCGGCGTGGGCCCCTGCGAACGCCGCGGCGGCAATGGCGACGCCAGGAGACCCCTGCCCGAGAGCGTGGAAGCTGAGGAAAACGCCCGACAGGGCGGCCACTCCCGCCGCCAGGCCGTCCATGTTGTCAATCAGGTTGAACGCGTTGGCCATGCCCACCAACCAGAGGATGGACACGGGAACGCCGACGACTTCGAGGCCGGCCGTCTGGAACTGCAGGCCCAGGGCTACACCGCCGGTGCTCACGAAGATTTGGAGCAGAAGCTTGCCCTGGGGTGTCAGCGGCCTGAGATCGTCCCACAGGCCCACCGCAAACATGGCCAGGCTGGGGCCAAGGATTAACCAGTGAACAGCGCCACCGCCCCCCACGAGGACGGTTGCCACAAGGATGGCTACCCAGATCCCGACGCCTCCCGAGAGGGGCACGGGAATGGGGTGGAAGGAGTCGCGCGAAGCCGAATGACCCAGCCGGCGGCCACACCACAGGTGTACCCGGGTCAACCCTGCCGCCAGCAAGGCGGCCGCGACAAACGCCATGAGAAGAAGGAGCACACTATTTGGCAAAACGAAGGGCCAGTGCATCGAGGTGATCCCGATACCAGGTGATGGTGTGGGCCAATGCCTCTTCCAGGTCGTGGCGGGGCTGGTATCCCAGCAGGCGCCTTGCCTTGTCAAGCCGAGGAACACGAACATCGATATCCGTGAAGGAAACCTCAGCGAACCGGATCTGAGAGGACGATTTGCACAGCCGGATGACCCGCCGAGCCAGGTCGTAGATGGTGAGCGTGTTCTCCGCACAGCCGAGGTTAAAGTCCTCGCCGATGGCCTCCTTCCGGGTCAGCGCGGCCAGCATGCCGTCCAAGAAGTCTTCAATATAACACCACGATCGGATCTGCGACCCGTCACCGTGCACCTCGAGATCTTTGTTCAGCAGCGCATTGATGATGAATCGAACTATGACATGATCCCCCAGCCGCTTCGGTCCGAAGACATTGAACGGCCGGATGATCACCGTGGGCAACCCAGCCTCCATCTTGTACGAGTGCACCAGGTGTTCACCGGCGAGCTTCGCGATGGAGTATGTCCAGCGGGCCTCGGTGACGGGGCCAACTGTCGGGTGTGAATTCTCGTCGGCGCGAAACGAGCTCGGGCCGAAGACCTCGCTCGTTGAAAGATACACCATGCGCTCCAGGACTTGGTTACGCTCGGCGGCCCGCAGAACGTTGGACGTCCCGAGGACGATGACCTCGATGGTTTCGCGACCACGCCGCAGGACGTCGCTGACCCCCACGATAGCGGCGAGGTGGACGACGATGTGGGCCTTCTCCACCTCGCGCGCCAGAGCCTCATAGTCCCGGACGTCGCCACGAATGGTGAGCAGGTTGGGGTGGCCGACGATCGGGCTGTAGGTGAGCGGCATGCCCTCGTGCTGACAGTCGTACAGGACGACCGTGTTCCTCTCGACCAGCCGTTCGGCCAGCCCCGTGCCAATGAATCCCGCGCCGCCCGTGATGAGAATGCGCTTGCCCTCGATCATTGCGCCCTCTCGGCTCATGGCTGCCGCCTGTGTGCCCGCAGGATGTCCCGCAGGACCGCGATGACGTACTCCTGCTCCGCCGCGCTCAGCATCGGAAAGATGGGGAGCGACAGCGCCGTCCGGTCGAACGTCATCGCGTTCGGAAACTCGTCGTCCCTCGGCCGGTCCCCGTCCCGCGCGAACACCCCCTGGAGGTGAAGCGGCGGGTAGTACAACCGGGCACCGACCCCCCGCGCCTCGAGCGCTCGGATCACAGCATCCCGGTCCAGCGCCAACCGCTCCAGCCGCAGACGGATCGTGTAGAGCTGGTAGTTCCCGTCATCCGGCGTGCGGAGCGTCGGCAGGATGACCGCCTCCTCATCCCGGAGGGCCTCCGTGTAGCGGGCGGCCACCGCGCGCCGCAGGGTCACCGCGCGGTCCAGCTTGTCGAGTTGCGCCAGACCGATGGCCCCCATCACCTCCGGCATCCGGAAGTTGAAGCCCAGCATCTCCCATCGAAACTTCTCGGTGTCCCCAAAGTTTCGCAGGAGGCGGCAGCGTGCCGCCAGGTCGGGGTCCGGGGTCACGATCATGCCCCCTTCTCCGGTGGTCATTGGCTTGGAGGGGGTGAAGCTGAAGATGCCCACGTCACCGATGGTCCCGGTGTAGGCGCCCCCCCGGTACAGGGCGAGGTGGGACTCTGCCGCGTCCTCCAGGACCCGCAGACCGTTTCGCCTGGCCAGCTCGATGATTTCGTCCATGTCGGCAGCGTGGCCGGCATAGTGCACCGGGATGATGACCTTCGTCCGCGGCGTGATCTTCCGCTCGGCGTCCTTCGGGTCGAGACAGTAGTTCTGCAGGTTGATGTCAACGAACACCGGCCTGGCGCCCAGAAACATGGCCGCGGTGGCCGTGGAAACGAAGGTCATGTCCGGCACGAGGACTTCGTCGCCAGGCCCGACCCCCAGGGCGGCCAGCGCCACCAACAGGGCACTGGAGCCGCTGTTCACCGCCACCGCCTCAACCCCGCCCAGGCGGCTGCCAAAGCGGCGTTCGAATTCCTCCACCACGGGGCCGGAGATGAGCCAGCCTGATCGCACCACCTCCGCCGCCGCGCGGGGCTCCTCCTCATCGAACCAGGGCCGGGAGAGCGGGACGTGCATCGGCACCTGACCGTCCTCATGAGATTCCTTCATCGCTTCTCGCCTCCAGGGGTCCGCCCTGCTGGGGTCACCACGCGTGCCCGCATGCCAACCACGGTCACATCATCGGGGATGTCGGTGATCACGACCGTGCCTGCCCCCACGGTCACATTCCGGCCGATGGTCCGACCCGGGATGATGGATGCGCCCGTCCCGATAAACGAGAGGTCACCGACTCGCACGTTTCCGCACAGGCGCGCCCCCGGGGCAATGAACACGCATTCGCCCAGGACACAGTCATGGTCAACGCTGGCGGAAGTGTTCAGGACCGCGCACGGGCCAATCCGACACCCCGGGTTCACCGCCACCTGGGCCATGACGACGGTGCCCTCCCCCATCTCCACGTCCCGCGCCACAGCCGCGGTGGGGTGGATCGCGGTCGTCACAAGAAACGCCCCCTCGGAAAGTCTGCGGTAGAGCTTCTGCCGAACCCGATTGCCGCCGATCCCAATCACGACCTGAGGGCAGCGTGATCTCCAGTGCAGCAAGAATTCATCCATCCCCCCCAGCACCTCATAGCCCAATACCTGCGTTCCCCACTTGGCGGGGTCATCATCGAACACGCCGGCAATGCGATACACGCCCATCCGCTCCACGATGTCAATCACGACCTTGGCGTGCCCACCGGCCCCCAGGATCGCCAGCGGCACGGCCGTCACCGGCGACCCCCAGGCAGGGTTGCCGTCTCCTCCGCCGGGGCAGGCGCCGGGCGCAACGTTTCCAGCCGGTCCCGGTAGATGGCATCGATGGTGGCGAACACCCTGCGCTCGTCGAACAGCCGCTCCGCTTTGTGGCGACTCTGGACTCCCATGGCGAGGCGCAGCGCCGGCTCCCGGACCAACCGGGCGATGGCCTCGGCCAGGGCGCCCGCATCCCAGGCTGGGACGAGGACGCCGTTCACGCCGTCCTCCACCACCTCCCGGTTGCCGCTGATGTCGGAGGCGACGATGGGCTTCGCCATGGCCGCCGCCTCCATCAGGCAGCGGGGCAACCCCTCCCAGTAGGAGGGGAGGACGACGATGTCCATGGAGGCGTATAGCTCCGGCATATCCGCCCGGTCCTCCAGGTTCACCATCCGCTGCCGCAGCCCATACCGGTCCACCAGGTCCGGGGGAATGGGGTTGCGCGCCCCCTGGCTCAGGGATGCCCCGACGGTCAGGAAGCACACGTGGGGGAACTGGTCCTTTAGGGTCCGGGCGGCGGTATAAAATTCGAAGTAACCCTTCCGCCGGGTATAGGAGCCGACGATGCCCACCACGACCGCGTCCTCCGGCAGGCCCACCTCCCGGCGCTTGCGGCGGATGTCCTCGGCGGAGAAGGCCTGGGGAACGAAGAGGCCAAGCTCGATCCCGTTGCCGATGTGCCGGGCGCGGTCCGGCCGGCAGATTCGCTCCGCCAAGGCTACCTCGTAGTTCTCCCGGCTCTGGAAGAGGGTCACGGCCGCGAACAGGGCCGTCAGCCGCTCCAGCTTGCTGAAGAACCACCGCTGAAGGGCGCCCCTGAAGCCCGTGAACACGAAGCCGTGGATGGTGTTGATCGAGAGGGGGACCCGAGCGATCCGGGCGGCCACCTGGCCCAGCAGGGCCGCCTTGGCGATGTGGGTGTGGACGATGTGGACCCGCTCGCGGCGGAAGATCCGGACCATCCCCACAAGGGAGAGCACGTCCGAAAAAGGGCTGAACCGGCGCAGGAGCCTCACGGGGTGGAAGCGGAGGCCCGCCGCCTCCAGCTCGGCACGCCAGAGTCCCGGGCTGCTCATCGCGTGGACCTCGTAGCCCTTCCTGCGCAGGTAGATAAGCTGGTTCTTCAGCAGGAACTTCAGAGAATCATCGATGACCGACACGTGGAGCACCCGTAGCGGTTCCAGGCCCGGCGCGGCCGCCGGGACGGGGCGCCTCGCCAGCAGCTCCCGGTAGCCCTGCTCCACCTCCTCAAAGACCTGCCGCTCGTCGAAGGCGGCGAGGGCCTTCCGCCGGCCCGCCTCCCCCATCCGCTGCCGCAGGCCGGGATCCCGAGCCAGGCGCCCGATGACCTCGGCCAGCGCCGGGGCGTCTCGCACCGGCACCAGGAATCCGTTGACGCCATCCTCGACCACCTCCCGGTTGCCGCTGATGTTCGAGGCCACGATGGGCTTGCCCATCATGGCCGCCTCCATGAGGCAGCGGGGGAGGCCCTCGCGGTACGACGGCAGGGTGACGATGTCCATGCACGCGTACAGGTCTGGCATGTCCTCCCGGTCCTCGAGGCGAACCACCCGGTCTGCCAGGCCCGTGCGCTGCAAAATGTCCTCCGGGATCGGGTTCCGGATCCCCTGGCTGAGGGAGATGCCGACGGTCAGAAAGCGGATCGTGGGGAACTCCGCAGCCAGCGTCCTGGCCGCCTCGAAGAACTCCATGTACCCCTTCTCGCGGCTGTAGGAGGCCGCCATCCCCACGACCAGGGCCTCCGGGGGGAGGCCGAGGGCCGTGCGCGCCCGCAATCGCGCCTCGGGTCCAAACCGCGTGGGGTCGAACAGGGCGACGTTGATGCCGTTGCCGATGTGCCGGGCCCGGTCCCGGCGGCAGACGCCCACCTCCACCGCCAGCTCGAGCTTCTCCTGGCTCTGGAACAGCTCCAGGTCGGCGAAGGCGGCCGTGATCCGCTCCAGCCAGAGGAAGGCCAGGCGGCGCAGCCGGCTGCTGAAGTCCGTGAAGAGGAACCCATGGACGGTGTTCACGGTCAGCGGCACCCGGGCCAGCCGCGCCGCGATCTGCCCCAGCAGGGCGGCCTTGGCCACATGGGTGTGGACGATGTCTATGCGCTCCCGGCGGAAGACCCGCGCCATGCTGAGGATGGCCCGGAGGTCGGCCAGGGGGCTGAACCGCCGCAGGAGGGGCGCTGGGTGGAAGGTGATCCCGGCCGCCTC
>METI01000024.1 GCA_001771285.1 candidate division NC10 bacterium RIFCSPLOWO2_12_FULL_66_18 | reverse complement strand
CCTCCAGGCTGAGGAGGTCGAAGCGGTCGGGGGGCAGGAGGCCTCGTAGCTCGGCCTTATCGAAGAAGTGGATGAGCTTCCCCTTTGGATCCCCCCGCGTGCCCGGTTCCGGGCAGGCCTCCCAGGTGGTGTAGCCCGCCTCGCCGGTGGAGTAGTTGGCCATGGCGATGATCCCGCCGTCCCGCGTGAGGCGCCACAGTTGGTTCACCATGGTCTGGCGGACGGGGGCCGGCTGGAGGTGAATCAGGTGAATCGCGACCACGGCGTCGAAGGAGCCCGGCGGCAGGTTCGTCGCGGCCAGGTCATCCCGGAGCAGCATCAGGCGCAGGCCCTCGGCCTCCGCCCGCTCGCTGGCCCATCGCAGGGCATTCTCGCTGATCTCGGTCCCCGTGACGTCGAAACCCTCCCGGGCATACAGGAGGGCATCGCGGCCGGAGCCGCACCCGGCCTCCAGGACGGTCCGCACCCCGTGGGCGCGAAAGACCCCCACGAGCCGGCGGCCGACCGACGTCGGCTCGGTCCCGTACACCAGGCCCTGCGCGTACCGCGCCTCCCAGAAGGCGGTCATGCTGTCCGGCTCGACCACCCGCCCCATCCGGAAAGACACACCAGAACCAATTTATCCACAGATTACGCAGATTACACAGATTAGTTCGGAAGGATTTCCCCCGCGAAATCTGCGCAATCTGCGTAATCTGCGGATGATGTGGTCCCCAGGAGTTCTTGCCTCATCGGGCGCGGGGCCGCGCCGCTTGCAGGGCCAGGGCCACGGCCTCCTTCGCGTCGGAGGCGCGCCGGATGGAATCTTCGCCCATCCCCTCGCGCTTCAGCTCCCACGTCCGCAGTCCGATGACGGGGATCCCCTCGATTGTTGCGAAGGCGATCTCGGACAGCGTCCCGTAGCGACCGCCGATGGCGATCACCGCCTGGGCGGCCCGCACCACCAGGATGTTCCGCGCGTGGCCCAACCCGGTCGGGATGGCATAGGTGACGTGCGGGTTCGCGTCCGTCGGTCGCGTGCCGGGCAGGATGCCGATGGTGACCCCGCCCTTCCCGCGGGCGCCGCGACAGGCCGCCTCCATCACGCCGCCCAGGCCGCCGCACACCAGTGTCGCGCCGGCCGACGCGATCTCGGCGCCGACCGCCTCGGCCAGAGCAGCCACGTCCGGCGGAGGATCATTCTCGCCGATGACCGCGATGACAGGCGCGCGGTTCATGAACCGGGTCCCAATTGAAAATGGAAAACCGACAACGGACAATTCAAAATCGAAAAGCCACGCGATTCACCAGGAATCGTGTGGCGCTGATCGTCCGACCGTTGTCGGTTCTCCATTGTCAGTGTGAAATTTTAAGGTGGGCGGCAGCCGCCGCCGTTACTCCGGTCGGATCTCCACCGGGGTGGGTCCTTTGGTCTTGGCCATGAAGCCGACGGCATAGGGACAGACCAGGGGCACCCGGACGAGGGTCTCCCCCTCCTTGTGATAGGCGGCCATGCGGATGGCATAGCCGTTGACGCCCCCCGAAATCAGCCCGCCTTTCACGTATCCCCAGCGCTGTTTTCGGTGCCCGTCGTTGATGGCCACGATGATGGAGGTGCCTTCGTCGCGGAAATCCTTCTGGTCCACACCGGACAGCTTGGTGGTGGACTTCTTGTCGCCGTACATCGGGTGGGAATGGTAATCCCCGACCAGCTCCCACCGGGAGGTCGTGTGCACGGCTTCCTCCACCCGCTGGCTGCGGTGCCAGTCCATGTGCACCTCCTGAAACTTCCGCCGGGCCGCCTGGTAGGGGACGGCGAAGTCCACCATGATCCGGTCAGGCTCGCGGTGTCCCAGCAGGATGCCCAAGCACTCGCGCCGGTACACCTCGATGGTAGAGACCAGGAGGCCGACAAAGGCATTTTCACTCAGATAGACTTCCATGGAACTTCACCCCACGCGGTGCGCACTCACGCCATTCCCTGCCGTGCTTCCGAATCCGCGAGGCCGCGCCCCCGGGCTCGCCCAGAGGTCCCGGCGAGAAAACCCGCCATCCGATCCCGCGCGTCCGCTCCCGACCGCCAGGCCTTCCTCACGCGCCCGAGCGGCGGGCCAAGAGGCTCGTCGCCTGGTCGCGCACCGCGTCCCGGGGAGACCCAGCGGCCACCGCCCGCAGATCCTGGTGCAAGAGGTAGGGGAGCAACCCCAGGACCACCCGCAGGGGCGTGGCTGGATTATTCGCCAGCGCCACCTTCACCGAGTACCGGGCGATCCAGCCATCGTCCTGGGCGATGACCCCCAGGACCTCCGGGCTGGCGCGCCGCGAGGCTGCCAGGTTGACCACCTCGGCCTCGGTCAGGCGGGGATTCCCCAGGATCGTCCGGACCACCCGCGGATCGGGATCGAAAAGCAGCCGATCCAGCAGTTTCGCAATTGGCCGCCGTGCCAGGGAGATCCGGAACCCCACCGGTTCCTTGGGGCGGGGCACCGTCTCGTCGTCTCGGGAAATCAGCCGCCGTTCCGGCGGGGCGACGACCCATGCGCCGACGTCCACGCCCGTCTCCAGGACCCTCTGGACCGCCTCCAGGTGCGCGGCTTCCAGGACGCGCGCCAACCGGCCGAAATCCAGAAGGCCCAGGCAAATCGTCAATGCCCGGCGATCCCCGGCGGCCACCCGATCCCACAAGACCGCGACGGTCCGGGCCGCGTCCTCGGGGGTCCGGCCTCTCAGGTGTTCTCCGAAGCGATGCAGGCGTAGCTCCGGGTCGCTGATCCCTCCCAGGAGCACGAGGAGTCGGTCCGTCTCCCGCCACGTCCGGAGTCGCCGGACCGCCTGCAGGCAGGTCTCCAGTGACTGCAACAGGCGGAGCCGGACTGCGCCGTCCATAGAGGTAGGAAGCGAGGTTTCGCGGGACCGGAGGTCAGCGAGATGTGCGGCCGGGCGACGATCCGCCGGGATCGTTCCACCGACCTGAGGGTCGAGGCTAGTCGGCTTGTGAGATCAGGCAACCGGGAGGCATTCGCACAGCCAAGCGTACCGCTTGGTGGAGGGTAAGGGATTCGAACCCTCGACCTCCGCGTTGCGAACGCGGCGCTCTCCCAACTGAGCTAACCCCCCTTGCCCGGCCTCCACGCTCGAGCGGTTCCGCACCGCCCGTTCGGCAGCCTTCCTTCGATCCCGTTCACCCGAAGGCAACTCGGGGGCACCCCACCTGGCCCGACCAAACGTGAGCCCGGCCGGCCCCCACATGCTTCTGAGTCCGCTGCCTCAGAGGGGGACCGCAGGCGCCTGAGAGACTAACTATAGTCAATGCGCCTGGGGCTGTCCAGGGGATTATGGAAGGAATGGGGAAGGAATTTTCCGGGAGGTCTGACCTTTTGTTGGCGGATCTCCTCAGTTGTGGCTTGAAGGAACGTGAGAGGTCTGACAAACTCGTAACAACATGAATCTAAAGGTTAAGTTTAGATTGAAAAATCAGCCAAGGTTCGACTTTTCCGAAAGGACAAGGTCAATCAATTGGCCACTAGGTGAGGCGATTTCCCCGGATACCCCCCCGCACCCTTTATTCCTCGGACTCTCCCTCTGATCCGACGCCCCCGAAGTCCGGGTTGATCGGGATGCCCTGGCGACACAAGGGACACTCTGACGGGGCGTAGGTGGGGAAGTCCCGCGTCACAACGGTGAACAGAGGATACTTAAACTTCACCCGGGTGCTCCGGCGCCAGATGGCGCCGATGCCGACGACCTGTCCGCCCATCCCCTCCACCAACTTGATCAGTTGCTTGACCGTCTCCCCCGTCGTCACGATGTCCTCGACGATCAGCACCCGGCCGCCCTCCGCGAAGAACTTCCGGTATTCCGGCTGAAGAATGACCTCGGTCCGGCCTCCGGCGGTCTTCCCCTTGGTGGCGAATATGAATCGGGGGCGGGACAGATGGGCGCGGGCGACACAGTGACCGAGCAGCCCCGCTCCGTATCCCGTCGTCAGCACCAGGTCCACCTGGTAGCGGCTGAAGTGGGCGGCGATGATGTCGCCCAGGCCCTCGGTGAAGGTCGGCTCGGTGGTGACCAGCGCCTTGGCCACGTACTCGGAGGTGTGGCGTCCCGAGCGCAAAACGATGTGGTCGTCGGTCCGGTACGCACCGGTCCGAAGGAGGATCCCCCGGTTCAAACGCTCCAGGATCTCCTGGTCAATGGGAACGGCTTTCTCGCGAGTGGCCATGCGCCTCCTTATCCGCTCCCCTCATCCACGATCAGGGGGACCGCCTGGTTCCGCCGAACATCCCACAAGCCGCTTTCCCGGATCCGCAGGGCCGGGATCGCGATGAAGGTGACGACCTGGGCGCTGAGGAACGGGTTCTCTCGGATGCAACCCAACTCGGCGAGCGCCCGCTGGAACCGCGCAATCTGTCCGGCCAGCACCTCCATGGGTTGATCGGAGGTGACCCCGCCCAGGGGCAAGGGAACCTCTGCGACGATGGCGCCGCCCGCCGCCGCGACGAGGCCGCCCCCCAGGGCCAGCATGCGCTCGGCCGCCGTCAGCATGTCGGTCTCGTTCGCCCCCAGGAGGATCAGGTTCGCGGTGTCGAAGCTGAGGCTTGCCGCTAGGGCGCCGCGTCGCAGGCCGAAGCCGGAGACAAAGCCCCGGGCGATCCGCCCCTGTCCACGACGGTCCATCACCACGACCTTGAGCAGGTCGGCCTCCGAGTCGGCCGAGAGCGTGCCGCCCCGGACCGGAAGCTCCCGGACGACGGCCTGCGTGACGATGTCCCCCGCGTAGTGGATGACTCGGACCTGCACCCGGTCCCGGCCGGGCGGCGCCGGGATCCTCAGGTCCTCCAGGTGGAGGGGTCGGGACACCCGCGGGCTGGGAAAGACGCCCGCCGGAAGCGTCGTCGGGGGAATCGGAACCGCCACGCGCCCATCCTTCGCCACGACCCGGCCGTGGGCGATCACCAGGCTGGGGCGGAACTCCTGCAGCGCGGGGAGCAGGACGAGATCCGCCTGCCGTCCCGGCGCCAGGCCCCCCACCAGCCCTTCGATCCGGAAATGCTCTGCGGGCGCCAGTGTGATGGCCTGCAGAGCCTGCATCGGCTCGATGCCGATGGCCACCGCCTGTCGCGCCACCTCGTCGAGGTACCCGCGCTCCAGCAGGTGGTGCGCCCACACCGTGTCCGAGACCAGGACCAGCCGGCGGGGCGCCATCCCCTTGAGGGCACCGTCCAAGGCAGCCAGGTCGCGCCGCACCGAGCCGTCCCGGACCAT
The DNA here is from genome assembly GCA_001771285.1 of candidate division NC10 bacterium RIFCSPLOWO2_12_FULL_66_18. Lineage (GTDB taxonomy): Bacteria > Methylomirabilota > Methylomirabilia > Methylomirabilales > 2-02-FULL-66-22 > 2-02-FULL-66-22. The sequence continues at coordinate 4,163 of METI01000024.1, read as the reverse complement.
GGTGGTCAGCCCGAGGCGCAGACGCTCCCGGACCTCCTCGGCGGTGATCGGCTCGTGGCACGAGGAGATCCCCGCGGCCACGCACGCAGCCAGCTTGCTCCCCCGGGCGCCTGCCGTGTGTCCCTCCACCCGCTTGCCCAGCGCCTCGGCCTTCGCGACGAGCAGGGGGAGGTGGGCCCGTCCCTCCAGGATCGTCGGCCAGTACACCTCGCCCAGCCCGACCACGGAGGGCTCCTCGAGAAGCTGGGCCATCTCCTCCGTCGAGATCATGGACTGCCCATCCCCCCGATCCGAGAGCAGGTACGAGATCGCCGGCGCCGTCGCCAGGACCGTGATCGGCATGTGCGGCAGCGTGTCGAGGAAGGCGGCCAGCGCCGGGTAGCCGCCCACGCTGCTGAAGTTGCTGGTCTCGGTGATCAGGGTGGTGAGGCCCGTGGGAATCGCGGCGGCCAGATACAGGTCCAGCCGGTGGATGCAGTCCAGGTGGGCGTGGCCGTCAATGAAGCCGGGGGCGATGATCTGCCCTCCCGCGTCAATGACCGTGGTGGCTGGGCCGATGCACCGGTCCACCTCCGGCCCGATCGTCGCAATGCGCGTCCCTGCGACGGCGACCCCCCAGCCCTCCAGCAGCTCGCCGGTATAAACGTTGGCCAGGATACCACCGCGGACCACGAGGTCTGCGGGGGCCTGGTGGAGCGCGACGGCAAGGAGGGTCTTCGGATCGTCCAAGGGTGCTCTCCCCTCCCGGCGGCTCAGGCGGGCCGCCGGGGCCGGCGCTTGTATTCCTCGATCAGGCCGCGGTCGGCGAAACTGTAATGGTCCCGCCGCCCGATGATCACGTGATCCACCAGCGGAATGCGGAGGAGGTCGCCGGCCAGGACCAGCTCCTCCGTGAGCGCGCGGTCGCCCGCGCTGGGCTGCGAGTGGCCCGAGGGGTGATTGTGCACCAGGATGACCGCCGCCGCGTGATGTCGGTTGGCCCGCTGCAGGAACTCCCGCGGATACACCGGGCTCTCGGTCAGGGATCCCTCGCTCAGCGTCTCCACCGCCACCACCTCGTTGCCGCCGTTCAGCAGGATCACCTCACAGCGCTCATGCTGCAACCCGCGCAACTTGGGGGCCATCAGCTCCATCACATCCTTGGAGCTGGTTACACGCGGGCGGGCGACCCGCTCCACCTCGGCCAGCAGCCGCCTGCCCAGCTCCAGGGCCGCCTTGACCTGCGCGATCTTGGCCGGCCCCATCCCCATCGTCTCCGCCAGGGCATCCGGCTCGGCGGATTCCAATCCAGCCAGGCCCTTCCATTCCCCCAGCAGCGTCCGCCCCAGGTCCACGGCACTCTGGCCCCGCGCCCCGCTGCGGAGGACGATCGCCAGGAGCTCGGCGGTCGTGAGCCGGCGGGCCCCCTCGGCCACCAGCCGCTCGCGGGGTCGCTCCCCCTCGGGCCAATCCCGGATCGCGTACCGCTTCGCATTCATGCTGGCAATCAGGGACCCTGGCAATCCGGCGAACAGGAACGTCGATTGGTCAATGTGTCGACGAGGGAATTGGTGGCGAGGGTTCCCCAGTTCCTCGATCCTTCCCAATTGACCAATTGACCCATCGACGAATCAACAGCAGTTGGGGGCAGAGAATACCAGGATTCGCCCAGGGGTCCAACCCAATTTTGGCCGCTGTGACGCGTCACCGATGCCCGCTGCCTCAGGCGACGCTGGCCAGCAGAAGCAGCAGGCTCAGCGCGATCATGACCGCCGCGGTCCCCCAGGCGACCAGGTTGAACGGGACGGAGTTGACGTGGCGGCCCATGATCTCCGGGTCGTTGATGAGCTTGAGCATCACCAGGAGAACGAGCGGCAGCAGCAGCCCGTTCAACGTCTGGGACCAGAACATGATGGCCACCAGGGGGGCCCGGGGCAGCAGGATCGGCGCGGCCCCCAGGACGATCATGAGGGTGTAGATGATGAAGAAGCCCGGCGCCTCCCGCGGCCGCCGGTCCACGCCGGTCTCCCAGCCCAGGGCCTCGCACACCGCGTAGGCCGTGGACAGCGGCACGATCGCCGCCGAGAACACGGACGCGTTCAAGAGGCCGAAGGCGAACAGGATGGTGGCGTAATGCCCGGCGAATGGTTCCAGCGCCAACGCGGCGTCCTTGGCCGTCTCCACCCGGACGCCGTTGGGGAACAGCGTGGCGCCGCAGGCCACGATGATGAAGAAGGCGATCAGCCCGGCCACCAGGCTCCCCACGTAGGCGTCCAGCCGCGCCCAGCGCAGGTCGCGGAGGCGGATGCCCTTGTCCACGATGCTGGACTGGAGGTAGAACTGCATCCAGGGCGCAATGGTGGTCCCCACGATGGTGATGAGGGTGATGAGGTACCCGCCCTGGAGCGAGAAGGAGGGGCGGACCGTCTGGCGCAGGATTTCCCCCCAGGGGGGCTGGGCCAGGAGCGCGGAGACGACGTAGACGACGTAGAGGGCGCTGGCGACCAGGAAGATACGTTCGATGGCCCGGTAGGTCCCCTGGACCACCAGGCCGAAGACGAGGAGGGCCGTCAGGGGGACCGACCAGAGGCGGCTGATGCGGAAGATCTCAAGGCTGGCGGCGACCCCCGCGAATTCCGAGGCGGTGTTGGCCAGGTTCGCCACCACCAGGACCGCCATGCAGAGGAGCGTGACGCGCAGGCCGAAGCGCTCGCGGATCAGGTCGGCCAGGCCCCGGCCCGTCACCACCCCCATCCGCGTGCCCATCTCCTGGATCACCGCCAGGGCCAGCACGATGAAGGGCAGCGACCAGAGCAGGCTGTAGCCGTACTGCGCCCCTGCCACCGAGTAGGTGGTGATCCCGCCCGCGTCCTGATCCACGCTGGCGGTGATGATGCCCGGGCCCATCACCGTGAGGAACAAGAGCAGGCGGCGTCGCATGCGGCGCCAGCGCATGGGCATGGGTCGGCCACCACCCCGGACAGCCGGCCAGGCGGCACAGAGCAGCCGTCCCGGCGAGCCGGATTCCCGGCCAGAAGGCTCGGTGCGTCCCCCGTCGTTCCCGCAGGGACCGCACGGCCGGTGCTAGATGAACCTTTTTACGGCCCGCTTCTTCCATATCATCGGGAGGATGAGGTTCAGGACATCGTCCACCGTGATGATGCCCAGCATCTCACCCTCGCCGCTCACCACCGGCAGGGCCAGCAGGTTGTACTTGGTCTGGAGCTCCGCCACCTCGCGCAGCCCGGTCTCGGGCAGGACGCTGATGACCTCGGTGTGCATGATCTGCTCCAGGCGCCGGCCCGGATCGGCCAGGATCAGCTCGCGCAGGCTCAGGACCCCCAGCAACCGCTCCTGAGGGTCCGTCACGTACAGGTAGTAGATGGTCTCCGCTTCCTTCGCCTCGTCCCGGATCCGCTGGATCGCCTCGGCGACGGTCACGCTCGGGGCAAAGGCCACGTGCTCCGTGGTCATGAGGCCGCCCGCGGTGTCCTCCTCGTGCTCCAAGAGCTCCTCGACCTCCTGAGCCTCCTCCGGGGCCATGCTCTCCAAGAGCTCCTCGGCCTTGGCCTCGGGCAGGTCGCTCAGGATGTCGGCCGCCTCGTCCGGCTCCATCTCCTCCAGGATGTCGGCGGCCTTCTCCGGCTCCATCATCTGGACCATGGAGGCCTGGACTTCCGGCTCGGCCTCGGTGATGGCCTCGGCGGCCGTGGCCTCGTCCAGGGCGGCCAGGATGGCGGCTCGCTCGCTCGGGTTCAACTCCTCCATGATGTCGGCGATGTCGGCCGGGTGGAGCTTGGCCAGCTTGGTGTAGACCGCCTGGCGCTTTGCGCGGGTCAGCTCGGTCTCCAGCGTGTCCAGGACCTCCCACGGGACGACCTCGCGGGGCAGCTCCGCCCCGACGAGCGCGGCCAGGCGCTCGGCCAGGCGCTCTGACCGGAGATGCCGCAGGAGGCCGCGCAGGCCGCCCTCGACCCCGATCACCTGGAGACGCCCCTCCCGCTCCTCCAGCTCGATGTCGTTGACCCGCACCACCTTCTTGCGCGCGGTGTCCACCACCTTCTTGTCCAGCACGTTCTTGGCCAGCCGCATCTCCTCCGGCCGGAGCGTCACGGGGCTGAGGTCGCTCGCCCGGCTCCGCAGGCGGATGGGGGCGCCGGGATCGGGGGGCAGGTCGGCCACCA
>METI01000023.1 GCA_001771285.1 candidate division NC10 bacterium RIFCSPLOWO2_12_FULL_66_18 | reverse complement strand
GCCGCTGTTCTGGCTGCTGCCACTGTCCGTCGCCCTTCCGGTCTACGGGGCCGTGCTCGTGCCGACGGCCCTGATCGCGTGGCCGGTTCTGACCGCGATGCGGCGCCCGCAGCTCACGGGAGTGGAGGGGATGATTGGCGCCCGGGGAGAAGCCATTACAGAGTTGAATCCCCACGGGGTCATCCGCTGCCAGGGTGAGGTGTGGTCCGCGACCGCCGAGGAACCCATCCCGGGTGGGGAGCGGGTCCGGGTCGTTGCCGTGGACCGGCTGCATGTCCGGGTCGCGCGCCACGCTCCTGTGAAGGGATAGGCGCCTTCAGCAGCCTCGAGACTCCACAGCGCCAGGTTTGGACGCGGAAGACACAACCGAGGGGAGGTGAGGTGGATGAAGCGGTTTGCGGTTCCCCGCGTCGCCCACTGCGGCTCCGGGCACGCATGGGTCCCGGGCACGACCCAAAACTGCCTCCCCCGGCGGGGGTGAATTAACGAAGGACGAAGCCGTCGGAACACCGACCCCTGTGCTCCCGGCTGACACGAAGGAGGGCAAGGCAATGGCAAAGGATCCGGTTTGTGGGATGCAAGTAGACGAGAAAAAGTCCGCGGCGAGCTCGGTCTACCACGGGACGACGTACTACTTCTGCGCCCCCGCGTGCAAGGTGGCCTTCGAGAAGAGCCCGGAGAAGTTCATCGCCAAGAGCGGAACCCACGTAGGGCATTAACAGGCCCATCGCCGATCCAGAATTTATCCCGGCTCCAGCAGCGAAAATCAGTAGGTGCGTCCGGCTCGGGAGGGCGAGCATCAGTGTAGGCGTTGAGGCGGGCGTCAGCCGCAATCCTCGGCCAAGCGAGTAATCCATGCGAAAGAGCGACAAGTATATCCCAGCCCTCGGACGGGAATGGTTGACTCCACTGTATGACCCGCTGATCCGGTGGGCGATTCCCGAAGCTAAGCTCAAGACCCGCCTCGTTGACCAGGCGCACATCGAGGCGGGGCACCGAGTACTTGACCTGGGCTGTGGCACCGGCACGCTTGCGATTCTCGTGAAACAGGTGTGCCCGCAGTCAGGGGTGGGTGGCCTCGACGGCGATCCGAAGATACTCGAGATTGCCCGAGGGAAGGCTGAGAGAGCCCGTGTCCGCATCGCCTTCGATCTCGGAATGGCCATTGAACTTCCCTATCCTGACAACATATTTGACCACGTGCTTTCAAGTTTTGTCCTCCACCATCTGACCACAGAGAACAAGGCCCGCACGTTCAAAGAGGATTATCGAGTCCTCCAGCCGGGCGGGCAGTTGAGGTTCTTGGATTTGGGCAGGCCACATGGTGCCTATGCGGTCTTGATATCCCGAATCCTGCGCCGATTTGAGGAAACGCTCGATAACCTCCAGGGTCGATTGCCGGACATGATCCGCGATGCTGGCTTTCACCAGGTAGATGAGCCCGAACGACGTACGACGGTATTCGGCACCATCTCGTTGTATACGGGGCGCAAACCATGAGTCAGTTTCTCTGACTTCCTGCAAAAAGACCATCCTGCTGTCCCGTCTGAGAACGATTGAGGGCCACGTCCGGGGCATCCTCCGAATGGTCGAAGCGGATGCTTACTGTCCCGAGATTCTCGCGCAGGCATTGGCGGTGCAGAGGGCCATAGACCGGTTCAGCTTTGAGCTGTTGCAGCACCACCTGGAGACCTGCTTCGTCTCTGCCGTCCGGGGCGACAGCCAGCAGGATCGTGAGCAGGCCCTTCGGGAATTGCTGAACATCTTTCAGACCTCGGCCAAGCTCAAGACCGCCGGACACCACGAAGCTGTCGAGGGGGACGACGACCTGCCGGCGCATCAGAGCACATCCAAAGCTGGCCGGTCAGGGCCGGCTGCCCAAGATCTTGGAAGGAGGTGATCGTCATGACGCCACTTCGCTTCACACCGGTGGCCCTTTCCCTCGGACTGTTCCTGGCCATCACCTTCACGCTCTGCGTGATTTGGGGGTTGATCTTCCCGGGGACGGGGCTCATGCAACGGGCCATGGAGGCCGCCCTACCGTGGTTCACGTGGCTGAGCTGGGGGAGCTATCTCCTGGGTCTCGTGGAGACTTTCCTCTACGGGATCTATGCCGCAGCGGTCTTCGTCCCGCTGTACAACGGCCTGAGCCGCTGGACGAGCCAGGTGCCAGCCAAGGCGTGAAGGTTCATCACCAGGCGGGTGTCCTGCCGCTGGCGGGGCGCCCGCCGCCCGCTACCAGGCGAAACCAACGGCCATCCGCGTCCCGCTAGGAAGAGAAAAAGACGGTTCGGGGAAGCATCCGCGACGGTGACTGCTGAATCCCCCCGGATCGTGATCGCGTATCTGCTTGGGAGGCGTCCTTGGCGAGAAACTTTCGTAGCGTCATTTCCGGCCGGGAGGGCAGGGTCACCCTGGAGTTGGCCGGGGAGGTTGACGGCTCCTCCGCGGCTGAGGTGTGCTACCGGATCGAGACGCTCGGCCTGCGTGAGTGCAGTCTGGACTTCTCCCGGGTCGAGGCGATTGACGTGTTCGGTGCGCGCGTCCTGGCCCGAGGGCTCAAGGCGCTGCGGAATCGCGGCGTCCGCTTCGGGGTAGAAGGGCTCTCCGAGCACGTGGGGGGAAAGCTCTGCCTCGGCGGTGTCCTGGAGGCAGTGGTCTGATCGGCCCGCGGGCGACCTGCGGTGGTGAGGCAGCCGCGGGTCGAGGGACATAGTTCACTATTGCCAATCGTAGGATCTCTCGACTAGACTTTCGCGATTCGCGCGATCCAGGGAGAAGCACATGCACGGCGAGAACATCCCCTACGGGTACGGCTTCTGGTCGCTGGTCGTCTTCAATGCGGCCTTCTTCGTGATTTTCGTCCTGAGCTTCCTGACCCCGCTCCGGCGCCGCGACTGGCGATCCTTCGGTGTGTACAGCGCGTTCATCGTGGCCCTGTTCACGGAGATGTACGGGTTTCCGCTGACCATCTACGTCCTCACGAGCATCCTGGGCAGCCGCTATCCCGCGCTGAACCCCTTCTCCCATGCCAGCGGGCATCTGTGGGTGACCCTCCTCGGGGGCGGGGCCGCGATGATGACGGCTATCCACATCGTCAGCAACGCGCTGATGTTCGGCGGGCTCCTCATCATCCACCGGGGCTGGCGCCAGGTCCATCGCGGCCAGGGGGCCCTCGTGACCAACGGCCTCTACCGCTGGGTCCGCCACCCACAGTACAGCGGCCTGTTCCTCATCACCATCGGGTTGCTGATCCAGTGGCCGACCATCGTCACGGCGTTGACGTGGCCCATCCTTCTGGCCATGTACATCCGGCTGGCCCGCCGGGAGGAGGCCGACATGGAAGCGCAATTCGGTGACGCCTACCGGGCCTACGCCGCCCGAGTCCCCCGCTTCGTGCCCCGGTTGCGGCCCGGCCGGTCGTCCGGGGTCTCCAGCTTTGCCGGTGAGGTCGCCGGTCCTCGTCCGAATTGGTCGATGAATCCGAAAGTGCCGAGAGAATAGCCAAAGGCCATGATCGGGCTGCAAACTAATGGCTTGACTTTGATGGGTACCCCCAATAGCATCGCCTCGATGTTGAACCTCGTCGCCGTGATTGGAAGACACGCGTGATGTCCGTGGGTACCAAGACCCTTGTTTTGCTCTTTGTCGCGTTGGCTATCCAGTGCGCCTTTGACGGCCCAGGAGCCCAGGCTTCAACGCGATCCCCTGTTCAAGAGGACAGTGGGTTCTGCGCCATCTTGGATGCTGCCTCCGTGGAGATCGCTCCGGCAGCCAACCCTATGCCACAACCGTCTGCGCACCAGACCACCAGGCCGATCCCGGCAGTCTATCCACTCTGGTCACTCGCTCAATCCGTAGACCACCCTCCCGAACAGCCTGCCTGATCCGCCCCAGCGATCGCTGATCGTCCATAAGCTCATCTCGTTTCCGGGCGGAGCCCGTATGCGTGCTTTCGCCACTGGAGGTGTCACATGAAGTCAGGACTCCTCGCATTGACCCTTAGCCTCACCGTGTTGCTCCTCAGCTCTTCTATGGCCCTGGCCCAGGCGCCCGCCGGTCCCGGAGGGATGGGACAGGGCGGCATGATGCAGATGATGGGAATGATGCAGCAGATGGGCGGGATGATGAAGCAGATGTCCGAGATGATGATGGGCGGGCAAATGGGCCCCGATCGGATGAAACAGATGGGTCAAATGATGGGCGAGATGGGAGAGATGATGAGTGGAATGTCGGGAATGATGGGGGGCATGATGGGCGGTGCTGGCCAGGGTGGCGGGATGATGGGCGCCGACATGATGAAGCTGATGTCGGGAATGATGGAGCGCATGGCGGAGATGCAGAAGCGCATGTCCGAGATGCTGGGGACCAAGTAACTCTCGTCCCGGGAGGCCCTGCATGAATGAGGCTGGGGCGGAGCTGGACTAATGGAGGAGGCATGTCAATGAGCGTGGCACGGTTGCTGGCGGGGATCCTGCTGATGGGCGCGCTGGTCTTCGTGGGGGCGGGACATCCGCTCGCGGGAGAGGCCCCGTCCGGCGCAAAGCAATCGGTCCAGGGAGGTGGGGTCACGGTGGACGTCACACTCCTGAAGGAACGCAGTGACGCGCCGACGTTCCAGGTGGTCCTGGACACCCATTCCCTGAACCTGGATGGCTACCGGTTTGAGGAGATCGTGCGATTGCGGGATGGGAGGGGCGGGGAGATCGCGCCGGTTGCGGTGGAGGGGGCCAAGGGGAGCGGACACCACCGCGAGGCGACGGTCCGCTTCGCCTGGCCGGAGCCAAAGCCGAAAAGCCTTGAACTGGTCGTGAAGGGCGTCGCAGACGCTCAGGAACGGGTGTTTCGATGGCCCAGCCAGTGATATTGGCCCGGGCCAAGAGGCAAGCGTGGTGATCCCGTTTCGTCCTCAACAGCGTGGGGGACTGCTGGCCTCGCTTGGCGTGATGTTGCCGGGGTCCAGGAGCGGGCCTTCCGCTGGGATCTTCGCGGGCCGGCTGAAAAAGTTCCGCGGATGCGATGAACGGGGCTGGCAATGACCGAATTGCTCCAGATCCAAGAGCGAAAGGCGACTCACGAAGACGAGCGCCGATGGCACGAGAGGGCGACTGCCGCCTTTTCTCATCAAGGGACCCGCCTTCTCCAGAGCCGCTGGTGGCCCGGGATCATCCAGGTTCCCACGCTGCTCGTGTTCCTGGTGATCTTCTACGCGGCCTTCTTCGGGCCCGCCGATCCCCGGCGGAACTTCGCCACGGTCCTGAGCTGGATCGTCTGGTGGCCGCTGCTGGCGGTGACGTACTTCGTCTTCGGCCGGATATGGTGTGCGGCCTGCCCCATGATCACGATCGGGGATTTCCTCCAGAAGCATTTCAGCCTTCGGTGGAAGGCGCCGAACTTCCTCAAGAAGCGATATCTCGGCGCGGTTGTCCTCTTGCTCGCCATCCTCTATCAGGCCTGGGTCGAGGAGGTCACGGGGGCATCGTACTCCCCCATGGTCACCGGCCTCATCCTGCTAAGCTTCACTGCTGGGGCCGTCATGTCGGATCTGCTCTTCGAGCGACACGTCTGGTGCAGGTACCTTTGCCCCCTGGGGGCCTGGATCGGCGTCTTCTCCATGTCCTCCATCATGGAGGTCCGCGCGGACAAGCGGGTATGCGAGTCGGCGAAGTGCAAGGGGATCTACTGCTACTCGGGCCGGGACGGCCAGCGGGGCTGCGCCTGGATCAACACCCCCAGGACCATGACCAGCAACCGGTACTGCTCCATATGCGGGGACTGCTTCAAGGCGTGCCCCCATGGCTCCCTCTCACTCCGACTGCGGCCCCCCACGAAGGAGGTGGAGTTTAGCCGGAAGGAGAACTTCGAGGACGCCATGAGCGGTGTGGCGGCCATCGGGGTCGTGGCCTTTCAGGGTCTCGTGATGCTGGACTTCTGGCACTTCGTCCGTTCGGAGTGGAAGGACACAGCGCTGTTCGGCAGCAGCCCCCTGGTCTATGGGACCGCCATCGTCGGCATGGTCCTGGCCTCCATGGGGTTGTTCTTCCTGGCAGCCCTGGTCCACAGCCGGATCACGGGTGAGCCGATCCGCCAGAACCTGTCCCTGTTCGGTTTCACCTTCCTCCCCCTGGTGCTCATGAGCCACATCTCCCACAACCTGGGGATGATGACCCACCAGACCCATCTGATCCTGCCCGCGGTTGCCGGCCTCGTTGGCTACCAGATCGAGCCGGACCACCTCAGCACTCTACTGAGTCCGGGCGCATGGCACATCCTTCATGCCAGCATCATCCTCGTGGGTACCGCCATGACCCTGTGGCTCATTGCCCGGATCTGCCGGGTCAAGCGGGAGGGCGGGTGCCCGCGCTACGCCAGTCTTCCGTACGTGGGGCTCGCCGTGGCGTACACAATCGCCTTTTTCCTGATCCTTCACCCCGACATGCTGCTGCGGGTGTGAGAGAATTTGCTCGTCGTCACGGTTGCGGGAGGGTCAACGCATGGAACCAAGCCCAGTCACCACCCTGGCCCTGGGCTTTCTCCTGGGCATGGGGCACGCCCTCGATGCGGATCATGTAATAGCCGTCTCGACCATGGTCAGCCGGCACCGCACCCTCCGGCGTTCCTCCGTGGTGGGGATCTTCTGGGGCCTGGGGCACACGACGACCCTGTTTCTGGTCGGTGTGGCGGTCATCCTCTTCAAGGTGAGGATCTCGGATCGCCTGGCACTGTCCATGGAGTTTGCCGTGGGAATCGTTCTCGTGGCCTTGGGCGCGTCGGTCGTCTGGGGGTTCCTGGGGAGGAGGGTCCACGCCCACGCTCACCGGCACGGGGGCGAGATCCACGTCCACTTCCACTCTCACGCTGCCGGTGAGGAGCATGACCATAAGCACCCGTCCCCGAACTATCGGCGTTCACTCCTGGTCGGGATGCTCCACGGCCTGGCGGGCAGCGCGGCGTTGATGCTCTTGGTTCTGGCCACCATCCGGACGCCGATGCTCGGACTCGTGTATATCCTGGTCTTCGGCGCCGGATCCATCCTGGGCATGCTGGGCATCAGCAGCCTACTGGGCCTCCCCTTCATGCTAACAGCCGAACGGCATGTGGGGATCCACCGGGGGCTCCGGATCGCGGCCGGGGCAGCCTGTGTGGTTTACGGGATCTGGATCACGTTTTCCGTGGGAATCGGCCAGGGGCTGCTCCAGTAGTCGGAAATTCCTCGCCCCGCTCGTCATGGAGTTGAGCCCCAGGCAGAGGAGGAGCTGGGTGCATGGCGCCTGAGCAGGCAGCGACCCCGGAGATGACAAAGCTCCAACGGCGCCAGGCGGCGAAGGAGGCCCGGCAGGCTGAAAGGACGCGGCAGGCGCGCAAGCACAGCATCCAGCGTGTAGCGGTCCGTAGCGCCTGCGTCCTCATCCTCGCTGGCCTGGCGGGCGGTCTTGGTTGGTGGATCTTCCAGCCCAAGCCCGGCACCTACGTGGCCTCGCAGGGCAACGCCCATGTGGCTGGCGAGGCAACCTCGTTTCGCTATTCCAGCGATCCGCCGACATCGGGGCCGCACTTCGCGGGAACGGCGGCCTGGGGCGTTCATGAGCAACCCATCCCCAAGGCTCTCCAGATCCACAACCTGGAGGATGGCGGCGTGCTGGTCCAGTACAACTGCTTCGACTGCAATGACCTCATCTTCAGGCTCAAGGACATCGTGCGGCGCTATCCGGACAAGGTCATCCTCGCACCGTATCCTGGGATGAAGAGTCGGATTGGCCTTACCGCATGGTCCTACATCGACGCTTTCGATCAGTTCGACGAGCCGCGCATCCTCCGGTTCATCGAGGCGCATCGCGGAATTGACCATCACTCGCGCTACGGAGGGTTTGGGAGTTGAGTCTGGCCTGCGGGAGGAGACGCCATAGCCCCTGAGACGTTGAGCGCTGTTCAATCTTTTGGCTCAAGGCAAAATCTCAAACCGACAATGAAAAACCGACAAAGGGGTGACAGCGAAATTGGCAACTGGTTTGCGTGGGGCGGGTGGCTCCTCATTGTCAGTTGTCAGTTGTCGGTTTTACATTTTCCATTGGAAGGGAATCCTTCGTGAATCGGCCATGGACCCTCTGACTCACACCCTCTCCGGCCTCGCGATATCCCACGCGGGCTTCCGCCAGCGGATCGGTCGGCCCGCGGTCCTGGCGGTGACTGCGGGGGCCCTGGCGCCGGACCTGGATAGCGTCATGGCCCTCTGGGACCAGCTCGCGGCCATCAAGTACCATCGCGGCCTGACGCACTCGGTGTTTGGAGGGGTGCTCCTGGCCCTGCTGGTCGCCTGGCCGATCTACCGGTGGGGCAGCTACAAGCGGTACCGAGACCTCGTGGGCCTGGTTTACCTTGGAATCCTGGTCCACATCGGCTTGGACCTCATCACGTCCTTTGGCACAATGGTCCTATACCCGCTGAGCTCTAGCCGATTCACCCTGGACTTGGTTTTCATTGCGGATCCCATCCTCACCGCCGCCTTCGCCGTCCCCCTGGTGGTAGCATGGCGGCGGCCGCACCTCGCCAGCCGCGCGGTTCGGATCGGTCTGGCGGCCGTGATCCTCTACCTCACCCTGGCCGCCGGGGCCAGGGCCGTGGCTGAGGCGCAATTCGCTGCGGAGTTGAATAGGCGGAGGGTCCCTGCCGACCGGATCACGGTGGTCCCCCGCCTTTTCAGCCCATTCCGGTGGATGGCGGTGGCCGAGGCGCCCGGCCGCCTGTATCAGGCCGTGGTGACCCCCTGGCCTGGTTCTCCCACAGACCTCCGCTTCTACAACCAGGCGCCCCGGAACAGCTTCGTCGCGCGGAGCGATGCGGTGGAGTCAGTACGCCTCTTCCTCGGGTTCGCCCGCTTTCCCTGGACCCGCCACCTTCAGCGCGGCGAGGACCACATCGTGGAATACCGTGACCTCCGCTTCGGGGCCGAACATACGGCCAACGATATGGTGCTCCGCGTGGTGATGGATGCGTCGGGGATCGTGAAACGTGTGGACTTCAATCACCGCTTCTAAGGCGGACAGCGCGAGTCCCTCGGGAGTCCTCCTCGGCCCAGTGAGGCGCCAGGGGCGGGGAGGCCAGTCGCTTCTCAGCGCTTTGCTGGCGAGCCTAATCCTGCTGACCGGAGGCTCGGGGGTTCAGGCAGGACAAGCTGGCGATCTCGTAATCGTCACGGCAGAAGGCTCTCACGAGATCGTCTTCCTGGACGGCACAAGTCGCCAGATTCAGGCGAGGGTCCCATCCGGTGTGGCACCCCACAACCTTGCTCTCCGAGCCGATGGCAAGCTGCTCCTGGCCACGGCCCCAGCGGCGGGCGAGGTCGTGGTGCTCGACCTCCAGGGGCCTAGAATTCGTGGCCGCCTCACCTTTGGTCCGAAGCCGCACGGCGCGGCTTTCCTCCCGGACGGAACGGCGTATGTGGCCTACGAGGGGATCCCAATGCTCCGCCGGGTGGACCCGATGTCTCTATCCGTGAGAGCGACCATCTCCCTCTTGGAGCCTCCGCACAACATCGCCGTGAGCCCGGACGGCCAGGTAGCGCTCCTCACCAGCCTGGGATCGAGTCGGATCTGGTTGATAAACATCCAGCGCGACGAGGTGACGGACAAGATTCAAACCGCAGGCAGCCCGCACGACGTCGCCTTCGAGCCCAGAGGGCAGGTCGCCTGGATCACGAACTGGGAGTCCTCCCTCATCTTCCGGTTGGACCTTGGGTCCCGGCGGGTGATGGTCGTACCGACCGGCGGGAAGAGCCCCCATCACCTGGCCGTGAGACCTGACGGGAAAGAGGTCTGGATCACGAATCATCGCTCTGGAGACGTGACCGTCGTCACCACGGCAGATCGTGAGGAGGCAGCTCGGATCCCGGCGGGGAAGGGCCCCCATCATATCGCCTTTTCCCGGGATGGGCGCCGGGCCTATGTGGCCAACAACATCTCCGGAGACGTCACGGTCATTGACGTGGCCACCAGGCGGGTCGTCGGCCAGATCCCAGCCGGACGCGGGCTACACGGCGTGGCCGTTTGGTAGTGGGAACGGCCGCGATGCCAATAGACGCGCAGCGAGTACTGCGCGCATCCAGAGACAAGATGCAGGATCGCGGAGGATCGTATGGCTGAGGAGAAAGCTGCGAAGGGTGCACATGGCGGCGAGGCTCCCAGTCTGGATGCCACCATCTGGTCCCGCCGGGACCTCTTCTCCCTCGCCGGCTGGGCGGGAGTGGCCGGGGTAATCGGGGCCTCGCTCCTGGCCTTCACCCGGTTCATGTTCCCGCGGGTGCTCTTCGAGCCCAGCCCGGTCTTCGCTGCCGACCGCCCGGAGAACTTCGCTCCGGGGGCCGTAGATGAACGCTGGAAGAAGGGTGAGCACGTCTGGATTGGTCCGCCGCGACGATGGGGCCTTTTATGCCCTGCTGGCCATCTGCACTCACCTCGGGTGCACCCCCAACTGGTTCAGTGCTGAGAGCCTGTGAAAAAATCGCCCAATCGTCGCAATTGTCCGAAAGCTGCTCAGCAGAATCAATAGGTTACAACTCGCCATTTGGCAGAAA
>METI01000022.1 GCA_001771285.1 candidate division NC10 bacterium RIFCSPLOWO2_12_FULL_66_18 | reverse complement strand
TCCCCATGGAGCAACTCCAGCAGGCGCTGGCGTTAGCGCTCAACCCTCCCCAAGCCTGACCAGATAGCCATCAGCCATCCGCCGGGCACCCCCTGGGTGGCCGTCAGCTTGAAGCTGATAGCTGACCGCTGATTGCTAACTCATGAGGGCTTCATGGCCAGCACCAAGACAAAAAAGTGGGCCCTCATCATCCTCGCCGCGATCGTCCTCCTGGTCGTGGGCGCCATCGTCGGATTCCAGGCGGCGGTGGGCCTCCTCAAGGGCAAGGTGGTGGAGGCCCTGGGGCCGGACAGCGAGGTCAAGGAACTCCGGGTCCGCTGGTCGGCGGTGGAACTCGACGGGCTCCGCATCAAGGCGCGCCAGGGGTGGCCGACGGCCGACACCCTGCGCGCCGACCGCGTGGTGATCGTCCCCAGCCTGAGAAGCCTCCTCTCCGGCCGGATCCAGGTGAGCTCTATCACCGTCGTCCGGCCCTACCTCTCGGCGCTCAGGACTCGGGACGGAAAGCTCCAGGTCGTCCCCAGCTTGCTGGCCGGAGCAGCGTCCGAGGGGAAGGCGGCGGCCGGCCCGCCGGCCCAGAGCGTCACCATCTCGCGCATCACGCTGGAAGACGGCGTGGTGGAGCTGTTCGACGCCACGGTGGCCCAGCCGCCGTTGAAAATCCGCCTGGAGAAGATCCAGGCCGCCATGCGCGACGTGGTGGCCCCGGCGCTCACCGGCAAGAGCCGATTCGACCTCGCCGCCCTGGTGAAAGGCCTCCAGCGCGACGGGCGCGCCACCGTCTCGGGGTGGGTCGAGGTGGCCAGCAAGGACTCCGCGGTGAAGCTCCAGCTCCGCTCCGTGGACCTGGTCCTGCTGCAGCCGTACCTCACCCAGGCCACCGAGACGCGCGTCCAGAGGGGGGCCCTGGACCTCGACCTGGACTCGGAGGTGAAACAGAACCGGCTGCGCGCACCGGGGAAGGTCGTCATTTCGGATCTGGAATTCACCCCCACCAGGGGCGTCCTGGACACGTTCATGGGCGTGCCCCGCGCGGCCGTGGTCAACTTCCTGAAGAACCGGGAGAACAAGATCGCCATCAACTTCATCCTCGAGGGGGACATCAACAACCCGCGGTTCGCCCTCAACGAGGCCTTTGCCACGCGCCTGGCGACCGGCCTGGCGGAAAATCTCGGGGTGAGCATCCGGGGGGTGGCCGAGGGCGTGGGGACCCTCGGGCAGAAAGGATTGGAGGCGGCGGGCGAGGCCGCCAGGGGCGTGGGAAGCGCCTTGCAGCAGCTCCTCGGCGGCCAGAAGAAACGCTAACCGCCTGGGAGACCACCTTTAACCACAGATTACGCAGATTTCACAGATTCTTCTGAATAGGTCCTTCCGTGGATAATCTGCGTAATCTGCGAAATCTGTGGTTACATTTCGTGTAGGAACACGAGACCCCGGCGGAGGGCCGGGGTCATGGGCGCGGCGGCGAACGGTTCTACGTTCGTCCCGGTGTCCCCCGCTTCTTCGAGAGAACCAGGACGGTCCGCTCCGGGTTCTTGGGGTTGCGGCTCTCCCTCACGTCGTAGCCCACCTCGCATCGCTGGCACCAGATCTCCTCCAGCCCCGGCCGCAACACGAGGATCTCCAGGCAGTTTGGACAACTCACCTCGGCCTTTTCCCACGAGACTTCCATCGCCGTCCCCTCGACCCAGACTCCTTCCGAACCAACCTGCACTCCGCTGAAAGTATACTCGCAGCGCGGCGGTGTCGTCGAGGGTTTTCTATAGTGCACGCCTCCGGCCGGATATGATCCCCACTTCGCCCCCGTCTTTGCCTACGGCTTGACCCCCACTCGCGATTGCGTTAGATTGCGTCCGGAACTTTTCCGGGAGGACTCATCCATGACGACGGAACGCAAGATCCGGATCACGGCCGGGGAGGTCAGTGCCGAGGCGGTCCTGAACGACTCGCCGACCGCCACCAAGATCTGGGAGGCCCTCCCCATCGAGGGCCGCGGCAACACCTGGGGCGAGGAGATCTACTTCTCCATCCCGGTGGAGGCCAAGCCGGAGCGTGACGCGCGCGAGATCGTGGCCGTGGGCGAGCTGGGCTACTGGCCGCCGGGGACCGCCTTCTGCATCTTCTTCGGCCGGACCCCGGCCAGCACCGACGATCGACCCCGCGCCGCCAGCGCCGTGAACATCATCGGCCGGATCCAGGGGGACGCCACCGCCTACAAGAGTGTCGCCTCCGGGACGCGGGTGCGCCTGGAGCGGGCGTGACGCACCCGCCGGCGCGCCTCGCCCCCGAGGCCGGGCCCGACGCCGGGAACGTGGAGGCGCTGGACGACTTCCTCCGGAACCTCCTCCCGCGCCAGGCCCGCCGCGGGCACCTGGTCCACGTCGAGGTGGTCCCCGCCCGGCAGCCCCGGTACGCCGATCCTGACCCGCCGCTCCCCCCAATGGTCCAGGACGCCCTCAACGCCCAGCGCATCGGCCGGCTGTACACCCACCAGGTCGAGGCGCGTAGGCACGCCCGGGCCGGCCGGGACGTCCTGGTCGTCACCGGGACCGCGTCCGGCAAGAGCCTCGCCTACCAGTTGCCGGTCCTGGAGACGCTCCTCGCCGATCCCGAGGCGCGCGCCCTCTTCCTGTTTCCCACCAAGGCGCTGGAGCAGGACCAGCTGAAGTCGCTCCAGCAACTGATCCCCTGGGGCTCGGGCATCCGGGCCGAGATCCTGGACGGCGACACGCCGGCCCACCGCCGCGCCCAACTGCGGGAGCAGGTCCCCCACATCCTGATCAGCAACCCGGACATGCTGCATCTGTCCCTGCTCCCCCATCATGCCGGCTGGAAGCGCTTCTGGGAACAGCTCCGATTCGTGGTCCTGGACGAGCTGCACACCTACAAGGGCGTCTTCGGCTCCCACATCGCCCACGTGCTGCGCCGGCTGCATCGCGTGACCGCCTTCTACGGGAGCCGGCCGCGCTTCGTCGCCTGCTCCGCCACCATCAGCAACCCGGCGGAGTTCGCCGGCACCCTGGCCCTGCGCGACTTCGTCCGGGTGGACGACGACGGCTCCCCGGCCCGGCGCAAGCGCTTCGTCTTCGTGAATCCGACCGGGAGCCCCTACGGCGAGGCCACCGACCTGCTCCTCCACTGCATCCAGGGCGGACTCAAGACCATCGCGTTCACCAAGGCGCGCAAGATCGCCGAGCTGATCACCATGTGGGCCCACCAGGCCGCGCCCCACCTCAAGGACCGGATCCGCACCTACCGCGCCGGCTACCGGCCCGAGGAGCGGCGGGCCATCGAGCGGGGCCTGTTCCAGGAACGGTTGCTGGGCGTGGTGTCCACGTCGGCCCTGGAGCTGGGGATCGACGTCGGGGGACTGGACGCGTGCCTGCTGGTCGGCTATCCCGGCAGCATCGCCAGCACCTGGCAGCGCGGCGGCCGCGTGGGGCGCGCCGACCAGGAGGCCCTCATCATCCTCATCGCCCTGCCCGACGCCCTGGACCAGTATTTCATGCGGCATCCCCGCGACTTCTTCGCCCGCGTCCCCGAGGCGGCCGTCATTGACCCCGGCAACCGCCGGATCCTCTCGGACCACCTGGTGGCGGCCGCGGCCGAGGCGCCCCTCACGCCGGCCGACCAGGCCCTGTACGGGGCCGGCCTGCCGGAACGGATCGCCGAGCTCCAGGCCGAGCGCCGCCTGATGCAGAGCGCCGACGGGCGCGAGTGGTACGCCCGGCGCCGGAACCCGGCGCGGGAGATCAACATCCGCTCCGTCGGGGAGCCCTTCGCCATCCTGGATCCGGCCGGGAAGACCATCGGCAGCGTGGACGGCTTCCGCGCCGTCCACGAGTGCCACCCGGGCGCCGTGTACCTGCATCAGGGGCGCCAGTTCGAGGTGACCGCGCTGGACCTGGCCCAGCGGAAAGTGCGGGCCCGCCCGGTGGAGGTGGATTACTACACCCAGACCACCGGCGAGAAGGAGACGGAGATCCTGCACTGCCAGGAGTTCCGCCAGGTCGGGCGGACCGTGGCGCGCCTCGGACGGCTGAAGGTGACCGAGCGGGTCACCGGCTTCGAGAAGCGGCGGGTCTTCGGCCAGGACCGGATCGGCAGCTATCCTCTCGACCTCCCGCCCAACACCTTCGAGACCCAGGGGCTCTGGTTCGAGGTGCCCGAGCCGCTCCGCGATCACGTGAAACAGGCGGCGCCCGGGGGACTCCACTTCATGGGCGGCATTCACGCCGTCGAGCATGCCATGATCGGCCTCTTCCCCCTCTTCGCCCTGTGCGACCGGGGCGACGTGGGCGGCATCTCCTACAGCTTCCACCCGCAGGTGGGGCGGCCGGCCATCTTCCTCTATGACGGCTATCCCGAGGGGATCGGCCTGGCGGAGCGGTGCTACCGGGTGCTGGAGGATCTCATGGCCCACACCCTCCGCCTGCTCCAGGACTGCCCGTGCGAGGCCGGCTGCCCGTCCTGCATCCACTCGCCCAAGTGCGGCTCGGGCAACAAGCCGCTGGACAAGGCGGCGGCCATGCTCACCCTGCAGGGCCTCCTGGGCCTCATCGAGGTTCCGGAGGAGGTCGCGGTCGCGACCGCCGCGCGCCCGGCCCTGCCCCCGGCCTCCGCCACGCCCCTCGTGCATGGGGTCGGCTCCGGCGTGTCCCCCGTGAAAGTTCCCAGAATCCTCGTCCTCGACATCGAAACGCAGCGGAGCGCCGAGGAGGTGGGGGGCTGGGACAACTGTGACCGGATGGGCCTGGCCGTGGCCGTGACCCAAGATCTCGAGACCGGGGAGATACGGGTCTACACCGAGGCGGACGTGGAGGACCTGCTGGCGGACCTCACCGCCGCGGCCTGCATCATCGGCTTCAACCTGCGCCGCTTCGATTTCGGGGTCCTGCGGGGCTACCGCGACCTGGACTACAGGGCGCTGCCGGCCCTGGACATCCTGGAGGAGGTCCAGGCCAGCCTGGGCTTCCGCCTGAGCCTGAACCACCTGGCGCAGGAGACCCTGGGCGCGCCCAAGCTGGCGGACGGCCTGCAGAGCCTCCGCTGGTGGAAGGCCGGCGAGGTGGGCCGGATCATCGAGTACTGCAAATCGGATGTGGACCTGACGCGCCGCCTCTTTGAATTCGGGCGGATGCACGGGTATCTCCTGTACCGCGACTACCAGGGCCGGGCCGTGAGGATGCCCGTCCGCTTCGAGGAAAAAATCCTATTGTATGACAGAGGATTGGGATATAATTCCCTTTCTCCGGAAGGTGGTCGGGCCGGAGGCTGAGAAAAGGGCAGGATCCACGCAGGGGAAGGAGGCGATTCACGCGCAATGGATTACCGGACGATCAAGCGGGCCTACGCCATCCTGTCGCCGGTGTACGACTTCCTGTTTGATAAGATCTTTCATTCCGGTCGGGTGGCAGCCATCAATCTGCTGGAGATCAACCCAGGCGACCACGTGCTGGAAGTCGGCGTCGGAACGGGGCTGAACCTGCCCCTGTACCCAAGCCACTGCAAGGTGACGGGCATCGACATTTCCGAGGAGATGCTCCGGAAGGCCAGGGAGCGCGTCCAGGCGCTGGGGCTCACCCACGTGTCCCTGGGGGTGATGGACGGTTCCAACCTCGAGTTTCCCAACGACAGCTTCGACCACGTCGTGGCGACGTACGTGATCAGCGCCGTGCCGGACCCGGTGAAGACCCTCATGGAGATGCGCCGCGTGTGCAAGCCCAGCGGGCACCTGGTGATCCTCAATCACTTCAAGAGCGAGAACCCGGTCATCGGCGCCGTGGAGGAGATGCTGGCCCCGGTCTGCACCCGGATCGGGTTCAAGACCGACCTGAAGCTGAAGCCGCTCCTGGAGCGGGTGTCCCTGGCCCCGGAGCAACTGTACCGGGTCAACCTGATGAACGGCTGGCGGCTGGTCCGCTGCATCAATCCGCAGTAGCCGACCGAGCCCGCCCGGCGGAACGGCAGGACGCCCGCGAGGGCGGCGGGCCCGCGACGGGAAGTCCCGACCTGGCCCCGGGCGCATGTGCCCGGGGCCGTTGTGTCTTTCGGAGACGTGCCATGGCCATGAAGCCCATGAAGGCCTTCATCTCCCTGGAGGATGGGATGCGCATCCTGCTGGACTGCGTGACGCCCATCACTCGCCGGGAACAGGTCGGCCTGCTGGAGGCCACGGGTCGGGTCCTGGCCGAGCCCATCCTGGCGAGCATGTCCGTCCCGCCGTTCCCGCGGGCGGCCATGGACGGCTACGCCGTGATCGCCGAGGACACCTTCGGGGCGGGGAACTTCACCCCGGTCCGGCTCCACCTGGTCGAGGTGATCCACGCCGCCGACATCGCAGAGCGCGAGGTCACCCGGGGGACCTGCATCCAGGTGGCCACGGGCTCGCCCATCCCCAAGGGGGTGGATGCGGTGGTCCAGGTCGAGGACACGGAGCTGGAGGGCGACCCGGGCCAGGCCGAGAAGGTGAAGATCTACAAGCCGGTCTACCCCCGCCAGAACGTCTCGCCCCAGGGCGAGGACATACAGGCCGGGCGGGAGGTCCTGTCGGCCGGAACCCGCTTGGACCCCAGCAAGATCGGCGTCCTGGCCGCCCTGGGCATCACTCAGGTCCCCGTATTCGCCAGGCCCACCGTGGCGGTGATCCCCTCGGGAAACGAGATCGTGACTCCCGGCGATCCCCTGGAGCCGGGGAAGGTCTACGACATCAACTCCTACACGTTGGCCGCCCTGATCCAGGAGAGGGGGGGCATCCCGCTTCTCTTCCCCATCATGAAGGACACGCTGGAGGACGTGCGCCGCACCCTCTGCGAGGCGCTGGCCTGCGACCTGACCGTCCTCTCCGGCGGGAGTTCGGTGGGCGAGCGGGACGTGATGGTGGAAGCGGTGGAGAGCCTGGGGGAGGTGAAGTTTCACGGCATCGCGGTGAAACCAGGGAAGCCGACCCTGTGCGGCGTCATCCAGGGGAAGCTGATCCTGGGGATGCCCGGCTACCCCACCTCGTGTCTCACCAACGGGTACGGCCTCTTGGTCCCGGTCCTGCGAAAGCTGGCGCGCCTCCCCGAGTCGCGGACGAGCGGGGTGCAGCTCCCCATGTCGCGCCGCTACACCTCCACCATCGGGCGGCACCAGTACCTGCCCGTGCGGGTCGAGGGGGGCGAGGTGGTCCCGGCCTTCAAGGAATCGGGGGCCATCACCTCCATGGCCGACGCCGAGGGCTACATCGAGATCCCGGCCAACGTGGACCTGGTGGAAAAGGGGGAGCCGGTCCAGGTGAAGTTCTTCTAACCTCAATCCGAAATAACCACTCGCCAAGGCGCCAAGAACGCCAAGAAGAAATGCCTCATTGGGGGAGAACGAACGAAACTCCTGAAGGCCCCAAGAAGGGTTGTCGCATTTCTCGATTGAAGGATCGAAACTGGGATTCTTGGCGACCTTGGCGTGATGGCGGTTCAAGGTTTTTCTCGGATCAGGGCTAATCTGCTCTCCATCGGGAACAGTGCGGAGTGAGGCCGAGGCGATGGCCCGAGGAGTCGCCTGAGGAGTCGAATGAGGAGTCGAATGATGGTTCGCGCGGGGGAAGTTCTGGCGGCGGCGCTGCTCGCAAGCATTCTGATTTCCTCCACGCCGGGATGGGCGGCCGAGCCGCAGGCGGGGGGCGGGACCCTCTATGAGATGGAGGTGATGGGCGTCGCCCCCGATCCGGCCTCCGGCCAACCGCTCGTCTACCTCCGGGGCAAGCAGGACAAGCGCGAGCTCTCCATGTTCATCGGGCCCTTCGAGGCCCAGGGAATCATCCTCCCCCTCCAGGGGATGCGCCTGCCCCGCCCCTACACCCACGACCTGATGCTGGAGACGATCCACCGCCTCAAGGCCAAGGTCAAGCGCGTGATCATCACGGAGATGCGCGACAACACCTACTTCGCCAGCCTGATCCTGGACGCCCAGGGGCAGGAGGTGATCCTCGACTCGCGCCCCAGCGACGCCATCGCCCTCGCGCTCCGCGAGAACGTGCCCATCCTGGCGACGGAGAAGGCCTTCGTCCGGCCGCCGCGGGACGGCCGGCCATGACGGCCGCGATCGTCCTGGCCGCGCTCCTGGCCGCGGCGGCGGCCGATTCGCCGGCGTCGCCGACGGCACCGGTCCCGCCGTCAACCACGGCGCCGGCACCGGACCCCCGCACGCAGGAGGCGCTCCAGCGCTATAACGCGGGAGTCGGCGCGCTCCAGCGGCGGGACCTGGAATACGCCCTCTACCAGTTCCGCCAGGCGATCCGGTTGAACCCAGCCCTCACCGAGGCCCACCATAACCTGGGGATCACGCTCCTCGAACTCCGCCAGCCCGCGCAGGCCGTGGAGGCGTTCACGCGCGCACTGGAGCTTTCGCCGGAGCACCTGGAGGCGCGCCTGGGTCTCGGACTGGCCTATCGGGCCACCGGGGACCTGCCCCGCGCCATCGCCGAGCTGACCCAGGTCCTCCCCAAAAAGCCGGACGATCCCCAGCTCCACGTGGCCCTGGGCGATCTGTACCGGAAGGCCAGGCAGCCCCAGACCTCCGCGACCCATTTCCGCGAGGCGGTCCGCCTGGCCCCCGGGGACGCCTCGATCCGCTTCCAGTTGGGGCTGGCCCATGCCGACGCCGGCGAGACCGACCAGGCCATCGAGGCGTTCCGCGAGGCCATCGGCCTGCACCCCGACGACGCCGACGCCTCCTACAACCTGGGGGTGATGGTGGGGGAGAAGATCCGGGCCCTGGTGGATGAGAAGGTGGCGGCCTACCGCAGGGCCGTGGAGCTTCGCCCGACCCAGGCGGACGCCCATTACCACCTGGGTGTGGCGTACGTCCAGAAGGCCCAGCTCAGCCGGGTGGAGGAGAAGCGCGCCCTGCTCCAGCTCGCCCTGGAGGAGTTCCGGCTGTTCCAGCAATCCGCGCCCCAGGATCCCAAGGCCGCGGCCGCCACCCACAACATCCGGGTCCTCGAGCCCCAGGTGAAATGACGGAGCCGGAGGCCGGTCCGGACGCCCAGCCGGATGGCGCCCGGGCAGCGCCCTCGCGGGCCACCGCGGTCCGGCACCTGGTCCTGGGATTCGCCCTGCTGGTCACGATCCTGTTCACCGCCGCGCTGTGCAATTTGCCCCGCTGACGGGCCGTC
>METI01000021.1 GCA_001771285.1 candidate division NC10 bacterium RIFCSPLOWO2_12_FULL_66_18 | reverse complement strand
CCGGTGGGGCGCCCATGACGAGGTCCCATCCTTCCATTTGCAGGGAAAGGTAGTCCTGCCCCTCCGCGGTGTCTATCCCCCGTCCGGCACGGTTTCGGAGAAAAGAAGGGCTATGCAGGCATAGCCCGTTCGGGTGGTGCCGGTCAGACACGGGTGTCTCCGGGGCGCCTGCCGCCCCTCTGACCTGGGGGTTGCCTTGTGACGCTGACAGAACTGGGGGGCACGTCGGCCGCACCGCCGACCCTGCGGGAAGGAGAGGGGGATTGACTCACCTGGGTAATCGGGTCAGCTCTGGTCTTTCTCTGTCATTCCCTTCAGCTTGTACAGCAGGGCGCGACGGCTGATCCCGAGGAGGCGGGCCGCCTGGGTCCGGTTACCCCGGGTGCGATCCAGGGCACGGCGGATAAGGCCGCGCTCCGTGTCCCGGGTCATCTGGTCCAGAGCCTCCCGGAGACACAAGGAATCGGAGGGGAGACCCACGCGGATGGTCTCGGCACGATCGCGGATCTCCGCTGGCAGGTGGGTCGGGCCGATGGCTTCACCCTCGCAGAATAATAGGGCGCGCTCGATGGTGTTTTCCAGCTCCCGGACGTTCCCCGGCCAGGTGTAGCGGAGGAGCAGGTCGAGGGCCTCGGGGGTGAGGCGGTGAATCTCACTGTGTTTCCGCGCCGTGGAGCGCTGGAGAAAGTGGTCGGCCAGGAGCGGGATGTCCTCTCGCCGCTCACGCAAGGGTGGCAGGTGGATGGGCACCACTTTCAGGCGGTAGTACAGGTCCTCTCGGAATCGGCCGGTCCGGATCCCTTCGGCCAGGTCTTTGTTTGTGGCGGCGATCACCCGCACGTCCACTCGCAGGGTGCGGGTGTCACCGACGCGGCGGAAGGTCCCGTCCTGGAGAACCCGCAAGAGCGTGGCCTGGGTGGGTGGCCGGAGCTCGCCGACCTCATCCAGGAAGAGGGTCCCGCCGTCCGCCTCCTCGAAGAGGCCGCGCTTGGCGGTGACCGCCCCGGTGAAGGCCCCCTTGGCGTGGCCGAAGAGTTCGCTCTCCTGCAACGTCTCCGGAATGGCGGCGCAATCAATGACGACGAAAGGGGCGCTTCTCCGCAGCGAATTGTAGTGGATGGCCTTGGCCACCAGCTCCTTGCCCGTGCCGCTCTCCCCCGAGATGAGCACGGTTCCCCGGGAGACAGCCACCTGCTCGATCTGGTGGAAGAGCTCCTGCATGGCCGGGCTCTTGCCGATGAGGTTGGCAAAGCTGTAGCGCCGCTCCACCTCCCGGCGCAGGCGCCACACCTCCCGCTGGAGGCGGCGCTGTTCCAGCGCCTTGGTCACCACCTTGAGGATCTCCTCGGCGCGGAACGGCTTGGTGACATAGTCGTAGGCACCGGCCCGCATGGCGGCCACCGCCGACTCGATGCTGCCATAGGCAGTCATGAGGATAGCGCTGGTGTCCGGGGCGCGTTCACGGATGACCTGGAGGAGGGCGATCCCATCCTCCCCAGGCTGGAGGCGGAGATCAATGATGGCCAGATCCAGGGGGGCTTCCCAGTCGCGACTGCGCACCTCCTCGGCCCGTCGCGCTGTCTCCACCGCGTACCCCTCATCCTCCAGCACCCGGGAGAGGAAATGGAGGACGTTCTCCTCGTCGTCGACCACCAGGATTCGCTCCCGCGGCCCCGAATCAGACGGCATGGTGGCTTGCTTCCCTTTCGGCCGCTCCGTCGGCCGGCAAGAGGATGCAGGCCGTGGTTCCCAGGCCCGGCAGGCTCCGGACGCTGATGGCCCCGCCGAGTTCTTCGACGATGCTGTGGCAGATGGCCAGGCCGAGCCCCACGCCTTTCCCTGTCTCCTTGGTGGAGAAAAAGGGCTCAAAGATTCGTGGGAGATCTCCCTCGGCGATGCCCGGCCCGGTATCGGTCACGATAACGGTCGCGGCCTGGTCGCCAGGAGCGAACACCTTTCCTACAGTGACCCCGTCTTCACCGCAGGGGGCGAGGCCCTGCCCGGTGGCGACGGTCAGCTCGCCGCCCTCCGGCATGGCCTGA
The DNA here is from genome assembly GCA_001771285.1 of candidate division NC10 bacterium RIFCSPLOWO2_12_FULL_66_18. Taxonomy (GTDB): domain Bacteria; phylum Methylomirabilota; class Methylomirabilia; order Methylomirabilales; family 2-02-FULL-66-22; genus 2-02-FULL-66-22. The sequence goes on along the minus strand of METI01000021.1, from coordinate 7,138 downwards.
GCGGCGTTCATCAGGATGTTGACCAGGACTTGCTGCAGCAGCCGGTCGTCGGTTCGGACCACCGGCGAGGGATCCTGCATGCGCTGAGTGACCTTGATGTCCCGGAAGCTGGGCTGGGTCGCCACCAAGAGGAGCGTGCGTTCAACGATGCCGTTGAGGTTCGAGGGGCGGAGGACGCGTCCCGCGGGCCGGGCGTAGTCCAGGAGACCCTGCAGGATGCCCCGCAGGCGGGTGATCTCCGAGGCGATGCGCCCGAGATTCTCCCGACACTCCAGGCGATCCTGCGGCCTCCCGCGGCAGCGGAGGAGCAGGTCCACCAGGCCGAGGACCGAGGCCAGGGGATTCCCGATCTCGTGGACGACCCCGGCGGCCAGGCGGCCCGCAGATGCGAGCTTCTCGTTCTGCACCAGATGGGACTGGGCACGCGTCAGCTCGTCGTAGGCCTGACGCAGCTCGTCCGCCTGTCGGGCCAGGGCAAGGTTCTGGTCGAGGATGGTGTGAGAGGCGCGGCGGAACGACCAGGAGAGGGCCAGGTACAGCAGGAGCAGGCCGAAGAGGATCGAGCCCCAGACGTAGAGCCGAATCCTCCGGATGTCCTGGAAGAGGGGGTCCACCGAGCTGTAGATCTCGTAGGCGCCGATGATCTCGTCGGAGCCTTTCCTAAGGATGGGGATGTAGACCTCCAGGAGGCGCCCCTGTCCCGATTGGCGCTCGGCCGCGTGCTCTCCTTTTCGCAGGTCGGAAAGTTCCAGCACGACCTGCCCGGCCAGCGCCTTCTGCAGATCCGGGTTGTCGAAAAAGCGCCGGCCCACCTGGGCGCGATCCAGGGAATAGTAGGTTAGGACGCCATCTCGATCATAGATCTTCACCGAGAACACCCGCGGCGTGAGGAAGTTCCTCCGGATAGTGGCGTCGAAACGTTCGTAGGCCTCTCCCGTTTTCGGTCGGACGAAATCCTCATCGGTGACGAGATAGCGGGTAAGGCTCTGGTAGTAATCCAGTGTGGCGATGGAGGTCCGCTCGAGCATCCGCTGCTCAATGACGTAGGTCACGCCGACGCCCAGGAGCAGCGCGGCCGCTACCCAGAGCCCGGCGCTCATGACCGAGAAGCGTCTGAGAAATCGCGTGCGCACGTCTCCTCCGTGTCTCTCTCCCCCTGTGCCGGCGCGTGCTTCCACGGCGGGCTGAGGGATGGTGAGACCCTGTGCCTCAGAGAATGGGCGAGATCCCCTGGCTTGTCCAGGACCCGTGCGTGCCATTTTCACAGGAAAAAATGGCTATGGAGCGATGGCCCTTTCGGGCCATTCCGCCTTTGTACCTGAAACTTGCTGCACTCGAGCCGGGCGTACGATTCGCCCCCTACCCCCGTCCGCCACCCCTGCGGGGCAAAGGCGGAGGTGAGGGGAAACAGATGGGAGGAGGCATGGTCACTTCTGAGTACATCGCTCAAGGAGGAAAGTCCGAGCGGGTGGCTGACCGCTGATCCTCAGGGGCCAAGGCCAGCGGGCGCTGCCCCAATCACCAGAAGGTAATCCCGGAGGACGAGGATCTGCCGCTCCTCGTCCCCATCCAGGATGTCGTTCGGGCCTGAGTCCGCGTCGGGAAAGTAGCTGGGCATCTTGGTCCCCTGGAGGAGCCGCTGCGGATCCAGGAGCCAGCGGACGATCCACTCAGGCCGGAGCCGCCTGGCAGCCAGGCGGAGATCCGGGGCCCACTCGTCCGCCGGTCCCTCCGGTGACCGGTCCCCTCCGAGATGGCAGGATGAGCAGGAGAGGTATTCCCGCGATGCCAGCCTCGCCCCCGCCTGGAGGATGTCCGGTGAGGCACCGCCTCCGGCCTGAAGGAGTGGGGAGAGCGGGGGAAGTCCCTGGTCCCTGAGCGTTGCCAGGAATGCCGTCACCTGCTCCACCTCGGCGTCGGTGAGGCCGAAGGTTGGCATTCGCGCACGAAGCCACGCGCGGACCGGATGCGGCTTCCGGAGGAACACCTTCAGCCATTCTGAGTGCAGCTTGTCCCCGACGAACGTGAGGTCGGGACCCACTCGTTCTGGCACATCCTCGTCGGGCCGGCGGTGACATGCCCGGCACGCCAAGTCGCGGAACAGGGCAGCGCCCCGAGTCGCCTCCTCCTCGTCCCGCGCATCAGGTCCCTCCGGGGGAGACGACAGCGATCCAGCGTAGAGGTACGCCGACAGGGCCGACGCCTCACCCGGAGCAATCCCCGGACGCGGCATCGGGCTCCGGGGATCGGCGGCCTGGGGGTCCAAGAGGTACAGCGCCACCCAAGCCTCCTGGAGGCGCTGCGAAACGAGCGACAGATCCGGCGCCGCCTGCCCTCCGCGTTCCGCAAAGATGTGGCAGGCGCGGCAAGCCAGCCGCTGGAAGAGGGCACTGCCGTCAGCTTCCGCTGGTGCCTGCACACTCCCGACAGGCAGCACCCCCTCCGGCCGCAGGCGGATGAGGTACGCTGTCATTTGTCTCGACTCTTGAGGGGACAGCCGGAAATCCGGCATTCGGCTGCGGGACAATGGGACGTACCCGGCGGGCCGGACCCGGTGCGGCTGCTGGAGGTACGCATCGAGCCAGGGACGTTGGAGCTTGGCACCCAGGCGACTCAGGTCCGGCGCGACGGGCGCGGACGGAAGATCACCGATCCGGTGGCACCCGGTGCAGCCCAGTTCCGCCACCAGCCGCGCCCCGGCAGCCGCTGGCGGGTCAGCGGGCAGAGCCATTGGCCGCTGCGGCTGGCGTGAGAGCGCACGGGTGTACGTGACGACGTCCCCCACCTCCTGCGGGGAGAGGGTGTTGCCCCAGGCCGGCATGAACCGCGACCGGCCGACACCTCCTCCCCCGCCGCGAATCACCTCGGTGAGGTCTCGGTCGGTGAGGCGAGCCATGTACCGGGCGTCGGTCAGGTCCCTGGGCCGATCATCCTCCAGGAAGGGCGCATTCGGCCCGTCTCCCTCGCCAGTCGCGCCGTGGCAGACCGTACAGTACTGCCGATACAGGGCCTCACCCTGCGACGGGTCGCCCGGCGGTAGGTCCGTCGTCCCCGCGACCGTGGCGATCGTCGTGGTTAGTGCCAGGGCGGCCGCAAGAGTGGCCATCCGCCGCCCTCGTGCCTGGACCACCGCCTCCAGATCATCTTCCATGAGTTGCCCGCGCTTCCATCAGCGAGGGGGGGGCGCGCTCGATGGGCTGGCGCCCCCCCACCCTACCCGCTTAGCGGGGCAGCACGACGAGGGTGCCCTCCATGCTCGGCTGGTGCTCCTCGCAGTGGATCTTGTAGATCCCTGGCGTGTCCGCCGTGAACTTCACGCGACCGATCTCCCCACGCTTCACCACGGCGTGATTCGGCACGTATTTGTCAATGTGCACGCTGTGCTTCGCCCCATTGATCCCGACCATCTCCAGCGTTACCCGCTCCCCCTGCCGCACGACGACGGTGGCGGGGGAGAACTGGTAGACCGACACCTCCCAGCGTCCCTGGGGGTTTGGTGGGTTGAGCACGTAGCCCCCACCCTTGGGCATTTGGGTGCCCGGGAACGGCTCTTTGTCCACCGTGACTCCGCCCTTCGGCTCGATCAACGACATGTAGACCACCCGCTCGTCGGCGGCCTGACCCATTCCCACCTGCGGAAGGACCAGGACGAGGGTGAGCATCCCCACCACGGCGAGGGCGGATGCCACGATCCCCGGGCGTCCCGCGACTGCACCTTTCGACGTCATGACTTCCCCTCCTTGTCCGCCAGCGGCGGACGGCCAGATGATTATCCCGACCTGGGCACCGTCGTCGCACAATGGGACAGGCAAGGTCCATTCCAGGCGTGCCGGGCGGCCCGGCGCCTTCGCAAGCTCGTGAATTCGCGCCAGGGCGCCGGATCATGGCGGGAGGGGCATCTGGCCGGGCGCGCAAATCCATGCGCGGGTTGCGCAGCCCTCTGCGCATGCCAGAGAGACTCGCGCGGAGCAGTAGCGTCAGGCTGTCTGGCCGGGGCGCGAGCCGCGGGAACAGGGCAGGAGGATCACTGGCGGCGGGGACCGGGGAGCGCAGGGAGAGGCCAAAAGCGGGGGGTCAGCCGGGCTTCACCCGCGTCTTCTCCACCAGACCCTCGCGCAGGGCGTACGTGGCGGCTTGCACGCGGTTTTCCAGGTGCAACTTCTCCAGGATGTTCTTGAGGTGGTTTTTGACCGTGTTCTCGGCGATGGCCAGGGCCGCGGCGATCTCCTTGTTGCTCTTGCCCTGGGTGACCAGGTCCAGCACCTCTTTCTCGCGCGGGCTGAGATTCGCAGCCGGCGAGGACGGCTCGGCCGTCCGCCGCGCCTGGTGGGCGAACTCCCCGAGGATCTTCGCGGCCATGGCACGGGAGATGGGCGCGTCCCCCTGGACGACCCCTTTCAGCATGGCGAAGAGTTCCTGCGGCTCGATCTTCTTCAGCAGGTACCCCTGGGCGCCGCTCTTGATCGCCTCGAAGAGGTTCTGATCCTCGTCCGAGACGGTCAGTATCACGATCTTGACATACGGCAGGGCCTCCTTGATCCGCCGGGTCGCCTCCAGCCCGTTCGCGCCGGGCATGAAAATGTCCATGAGGATGACGTCGGGCATGAGTTCCCTGGCCCGCTCCAAGGCCTCCAGGCCGTCGCCGGCTTCGCCCACCACCTCGAAGCCGCGCTCGGCGGCCAGGATGCTGGCGATCCCCCTGCGGAACAAGGCGTGGTCGTCTACCAGCAGGACGCGAATGGGCGGCGGGCTGGACATCCTATGCCTCTCCGGGCAGGGTGGCTACGATGCGGGTGCCACGACCCAGCGCCGTGTCAATCTCCAGTTTCCCGCCCAGGCCCTCCGCCCGCTCGCGCATGGTCTGGAGGCCGAAGTGGAGCCGGTCGGACGAAGTCACGGTCGCCGGCTCGAAGCCCCGACCGTCATCCTCGATAGTCGCCTGCACCCAGGGATCCTCGCGATGGAGGCGGACCCAGGCGTGGCCGGCCCCGGCGTGCTTGCGGACATTGGTCAGGGCCTCCTGGATGATCCGGATGAGCTGCACCTCGGATGCGGGTGAGAGGTGAATGGGCCGGCCGTCGGTCACTTCGAGCTCCACGGCGATCCCGTTCTGCGCGCTGAACTCGTGGAGGTACTCGGTCAGGGTGGGAATTAGCCCCAGCCCCCGGGAGACCATGGTCCGGAGGCCGAAGATGGACTGGCGCACCTCTTCGTAGGCGCCCGCCGTGATGGCCGCCATCTCGCGGAGACCGTCGGCGGCCGGTGAGGGCCCGGCCGCGGCGGACTGCTCCTCGGCGCGGCGCAGCTTCATATGGAGGAGGCCCAGGGCCTGGGCCAGGCCGTCGTGCATCTCCCGGGCGATGCGTTCCCGTTCCTCGAGGGTGGCCAGGCTGCGGACCTCTTCGTAGAGCCGGGCGTTCTCGATAGCGATACCCGCTTGGGTCGCCAGGCCGCTGAGCAGATCTCGCTCGGCGGCCGTGAAGGTTCGGGGGTCCCGGCTGCAGACGCAGATCATCCCGATGACCGTCTCCCCCCGGCGCACCGGCGCGGCGAGGTGGGCCCGGAGGAATTCCGGCTGCATGATCGTGCACCGCGGGATGTGGGCATCCAGATCGCCGGGAGTTGCCGCGGTCCGTCCCCCCAGCAGATTGCGGCTGGCGGGCGGGCTCCCCGATCGGAAGGCATCGGCGGGGCCGCTGGTCGCCACGGCGACCAGTTCATCCTGCTCCTGGGTGAACATGCAGAGGGCGGCAGCCTCGCTGCGGAGGAGTTCGCGGGCTTTCTCCACCACCGACTGCAGAATCCGATCCAGTTGGTGGAGCCCGAGGATCTCGGTGCCGATCCGGTAGAGGGTCTGCGTCTCGCGCACCTTCTGTTCGAGTTGATCGTGGGCGGCCCGCAGGTCTCGCTCTCGACCCTGCAGCCGGTCGGCCATGACGTTGAAGGCGTGCGAGAGCTGGCCGATCTCGTTGGGGGAGCGGACCACAACCCGCTCCCCCAGGTGGCCCTCGGCGATCCCCAGGGCGGCATCCGCCAGGGTCCTCAGGGGGGCCGCGATTCCGCGGGTGAAGGCCACGCTGGCCACCGCGACGAGCGCGCCGCCCACGAGGATGAAGGCCAGATACAGCGCCACGATGGCTCGCATCATGCTTTGGCTGGCCTGGAGCAGCCGGGTCACCTTGAGGCGATGGATGGTGTTGAGATCGTCGGCTTTTCTGGCCACCTGGTGGGACGTGACGTTCAGTTGGGCGAGGTCCATGGGACCGAGGCGCCAACTGCGGCCCGGGCCGGCCAGCATGCGATCGGTGAGCGCCCGCAACTGTGCCACCGATTCGCGTAGGTCGGCGAAGAGGGCGAGTTCCTGCTGTTCTTCGGGGAAGTTCTCCTGTCCGCGGTGCAGATCCCGGAAGGTCTCCAGGTGCCGCGTCAGGTCCTGGTGCAGTTTCTGAACGTCCTCCTTTCGATCGAACCACCCGGCGGCGTGCATCTGGTGGAGCTCGAAGCTGATCCGCTGGAACGTGGTCTGGATCTGGTCGGTGATCTGGATGTGGGAGTTCTCCCGGTCAACGGCTTCGTTGATCCGGAAGATTCTGACGGCCAAGGCGAGGGAGATCCCCCCGACCAGCAGCACCATGGCGATGATGGCGGTCAATGCCAGGCTCAGCCGGCGGCTGATCCTGCCGGGGAACTGCACCGGCTGGAGTGGCTGCTCCATGAGGTCCGCGTTCCTCCGACGCTGGGGCCACCGGGGCGGCCCGACAAGGTAGGATCACGCTACTGAATCCGATCCGGGCTGTCAACGACGAAAAGGGGAATGACACGGGGGCATCCTGATTGCGGGGAGAGGAGGGGGACCGGTGGGGGTGCCAGGATGTAGTCGAGGGGTCCGATGGGTCGCGGCCGGAGCCAGTGCGGCAAGCGAAGATTGACTGGGAGGGGGGAGGGGAGAGGTCGTGAGGTCGGCGGCGGTCTGCCGGTGTCCTATCTGGAGCAGAAATATCCTAATCCTATGTTACTTCCGAGACAGACCAGGTTCGGCCAAGGGCATACAGTACTGAAGGGAACTTATGGCTTCGGCGCGCGGAAAATTGCCCCTGTGAGCTTTCCGCCATGGCACTCGCGAACATCATCACGTCCG
>METI01000020.1:9278-9642 GCA_001771285.1 candidate division NC10 bacterium RIFCSPLOWO2_12_FULL_66_18 | reverse complement strand
AGTAGCAGGAGGTGTCCCCGCAGATCCTGCTCAAGAAGAATCCGCATATCATCCGAGAAGGACCAGGCGAGGTGGATGATCACCTCGGCGCCGTGGGCAGCCTCGGCCACTGCTGCTGGGTCTTCGACAGCACCCGGCACCAGCTCCAGCCGCGGCTGGATGAGGGGCTGCAGCGCCCCCACTTCTTTGTCCAGCACGACTACGCGATGACCTCGTGCCAGGAGGGCCGGGATCAACTCCCGCCCCACGCTGCCGCTGCCGCCCGTTACCAGGATGCGCATCCGTTCCTCGTCATGGGACGTGACCACTCATGGGAGGATCTACCATTCCCGGAAGACGCGAACCTGGTTCTCGACCGACCGGA